>NZ_BPEV01000024.1 GCF_019654955.1 Shewanella sp. KT0246
CGGAAGAATCTACATCCTGTTTGTTACATATTGCTATGAACACTCATCGTTACATTGATAATAATTTTGATTGCCACCTAAGTGACAATTTCGATTAACTCAACACCTGTGAGTGTCCACACAGATTTACTTGTTTGATTGTTAAAGAGCGTGATATCAATTTTTCAGATATCGCCGTTAGACGCTAGGTCGTTGGCTTGAGGAGGCGTATTCTACACTTCCCGTTGTTGGCGTCAAGCGTTTTTTAAACTAATTTAAAAACTCTTTTCTGCCCGTTAATTATGAAGTTTAAAAGCTTCTTAATTAACACTGATTCGTTGAGCCTATTGGCCTGCCGCCGTGTCAGTGGATGCGCATTATAGGGAGATTCTGAAACCGTGCAAGGGCTTTTTTGAAGATTATTCACTTTAAAGGTTCGCTTGCTGAGATTTTAAACTAATCAGCTATTTTTTATGCTTTTTTAGCAGCAAAGCAGCCCTTTTAGGCCTTATACTTAACCTAATTACATTAATCAGGGATTTTTATATGTTTAGCTCAATTCGTTCTTATCAGGGAATTCATCCTACTTTAGCTGATAATGTCTATGTAGATAGTGCAGCAGTAATCGTTGGTGATATCACATTAGATCATGATGCGAGTATTTGGCCAATGGTTGCAGCTCGTGGTGATGTCAATGTCATAAAGATTGGTAAACGCAGCAATGTTCAGGATGGTTCGGTATTACATGTAACTCGTAAATCACCTTCTAACCCAGAAGGAAATCCATTACTAATTGGTGATGATGTTACGATTGGTCATAAAGCTATGCTTCATGGATGCAGTGTGGGTAATCGCGTTCTCGTTGGTATGGGTGCAATCATTCTTGATGGCGCGGTAATTGAAGATGATGTGATTTTAGGTGCTGGCTCATTGGTTCCACCAGGTAAGATATTACAGAGCGGCTATTTATATGTTGGCAGTCCTTGTAAACAAGTACGCCCACTAACAGAAAAAGAACTCGCTTTCTTGCCCCAATCTGCTGACAACTATGTACGATTAAAAAACGAGTACCTCGTTGACTTGCAGCAGTCGAGCTAATTTACACTCAATCATTAGACATGAATTAAGCCTTGCTCATCGAATGATTCTGATTCGATGAGTATTTCAGCTAAATCCTCTATATCAAATCGAACAAGTTCAAACGCTGCAATTGCTTGTTGTTCATTTTGAATGTTCATCGATGCCATCTTTTCTAGAGTAGCAAGGCTAATTATACACGTCACACTCATACCTTGTACCTGAACAATTAAGGACAGCTGTTTGCTTGCTTGATCCCATTCAACTATATCTGTAAAGATAATACTTTGATTCATACTGCTAACCTTTAAGACAATTGACCACGTAGAGTGTCATGCACCACTTGAGTCTTTGGCATGACTCCACGCCAGATACTAAAGCTCTGTGCAGCTTGCCCAACTAACATTCCTAGACCATCAGCAACTTGATTCGCACCTTGAGATAAGGCCCATTGATTAAACAAGGTCACTTCGGCGCCGTAAGACATGTCGTAACATTGAGTGGCTGAATTAATAATACTTGGAGGTAAGGCAATGAGTTCTCCAGCTAGGCCAGCTGAAGTTGAATTTATAATAAGATCGAAAGGCGAATCTAACTCATCAATTGATTTCGCAGTAACATCACCAAACTCTATAAATAATTCAGCAAGGTTTTGCGCTTTACTATAAGTACGATTACAAATAGTCAGCTTTACACCCGCTTGCAGTAACGGTTTAATACAACCTCTCGCTGCACCACCGGCACCTACAAGTAATAGCCGTTTACCAGCAATTTCGCCAAAGTGCTGTATTACATCGGTTACTAAACCTACGCCATCAGTATTGTCGCCACGAATACGGCCATCAGGTAAATAGATAAGGGTATTTACTGCACCAGCAAGCTTAGCTAAATCACTTAGCTCATCACAAGCTGTAAAGGCTTGCTCTTTAAAAGGCGCAGTTACATTAGCGCCTTTGCCACCAGCAGTAAAAAAAGCCATTAATGATTGAGAGAATTGATCCACCGGCGCAAGAATTGCTTGATAGCTCATCGTTTGCTGAGTTTGTTTAGCAAACTCTGTATGAATATATGGCGATTTACTTTGTGCGATTGGATTGCCAAATACAGCATACTTATCGGTCATCAATATTCTCTCTTTCATCTATAGTTTGTTAGCTCATGCCTTACTTTGTGTAAGCCTGCGGCATTGAGGATTTGGTCATATAGCGGTCACGCAATACATCTTGACGGCTTTCAGTGCTTTGCTCTTCACCGCCAATCCACATTTTCTCAATATGGCTACTGTACTCAAACGGATCGCCACTCCACAGTACGATATCTGCTGGCATTCCAACAGCTATACGCCCAGCATCAAGGTGAAAGGTATCTGCAACATTACTGGTTATCGACGCCATAGCTTCTTGATAATCCATACCATTTGCAACGGCATTACCCGCACTGTAGCGTAAAGCATAATTACCATGAGCATCACCAGGTGTTGCGAGCACCACTTTGACGCCAGCTTTACTTAATTTGCCTGCGTTATCCAGCGAATTATGCAAAGAGTCAAAACTTTCAGGTAAGTTTCTCAGTGCGTCCATCACAACAGGAATACCCGCTTTAGCAATTTCATCAGCCAGTGTGATCGCATCAGCAGCTTCAAGTAATACCAAATCAATGTTAAATCGCTGCTTAAGTTTAATCAGCTGCAGAATATCACTGCCGCGATCAGCATATGCGATTAATGGCTTATCACCACTGAGTACAGCATTAATGATTAACTCTTCTTTAGTTGGATCTTTAGCTGCGTCTTTATCGGACTTTTTGCTTTTTGCCTTAGTAAGTGCTTTTTGACGCTCATCCAATTTATTAATTAGATTTTGCATACCAATAATACGCGAACCGTCATGCTTAGCGCCTAATGACACAAACAATGCTTGCTCGGTTGCAATCACACTGTCCCAATCGCCAGTTAGTGTGACTTCAATTGTTTGTCCCGAAAAGATAGTTTCACCACCACCTGGTGCCACAATATTACGGGTTATCCCACCTTTCCTCGCAAAAGGTATCGCTACGCTTTTTGGATTAAAAGCTAAGCTTGGATCAAAGGTCATATCAGCGGCTTTATCGTTAGTGTCGCGCGTCATTTTCTCTTGGCTCACTTCAACCAGGCCTAGTGAGTTCATCGCACCAATAAAACCTGGGGTTAAAATGCCGCCTTTAGCGTCAATAATCGTGTCGGCAGTCACAACCTCAGGATTTACCTGAATAATTTTACCATCTTCAATAATGACTGATGCATTGGTCAGCACGCCTTGATCTGTCGAGGTATAAATTTTAGCGTTAGTTACCGCCAAGGTGTCTGCTTGAACTATTGCTGGCAATAAACCTGCAAGCATTGAGATAGCAACGAGTGAATAATTAAAATGTTTCAATGTCTTGCTCCTTATTGTTGGCCTAGCATAAAGTCACTTTTTGCTCGATAAGCATCATCTTGTCTATCGAACACTTTAGCCCCGTCGATGAATACTTTATTTACCTGAGCATAAACGCTAAATGGATTGCTATTCCAGATAACTACATCAGCATTTTTACCCACTTCAAGGGAACCGGTTTTATCAGCAATACCTAGAGACTTGGCAGCATTAGAGGTGATCCAGCTGATAACATGCTCTTCAGTTAACTCAAACCCATGTTGATTGGCGCTATACATGATTTTGGCTGTTTCTTGGTTTAAACGTTGAATTGTGCTGCTTGAGTCTGAATGCACCACAGCACAAGAGTTTTTAACCGCATCAACCATTGCTACATTTTCAACGATCATATCGTTGGCTTCCATTTTAAAGCCCCACCAATCTGGCCACATGGCTGCACAATTACCATTTTCGGCAAGTAGATCAGCAATTTTATAGCCTTCAATGGCATGATGGAACGTACCAGAGTGGTAGTTAAATTCTTTGCCTAAGTCCACCATCATCGCCATTTCTTCGGCTTTATAACAATGGTTATGAATTAAGATCTCCCCTTCTAATACACTTTTCAGTGTGTCTTTGGTTAAATCCCGCTCTGGCGCTTGTGGATTTAAACCAGCAGCATAGTCTGACTCATATTTATCCCATGCACGCTTGTATTCTGTAGCTTCGATAAAAGCTTGGCGATAACCAGCCATATTGCCCATTCTCGTCATAGGAGCAACTTTTTGCCCCCTACCATAAGCCCCTTTAGGGTTCTCACCACAGGCCATTTTTAGACCATATGGCGCATCAGGAAATTTCATTGCCTGCATGGTCGTCGCAGGGGTATTTTTTAACGTAACACCACGGCCACCAATTAAGTTGGCTGAGCCAGGAAGAATTTGTAGTGTAGTCACCCCGCCTTCACGAGCGCGGTTAAATGCAGGATCTTGTGGCCAAACACTATGTTCAGCCCAGACTTCTGCTGTATTTGGGTTGGTCACTTCATTGCCGTCATTATGGGCATCAGCGCCAGGGCTTGGGTAAACACCTAAATGTGAGTGCACATCAATAATACCAGGAGTAATCCACATATCTGTTGCATCAACAACTGTAGCACCAGCAATTAACTCACCAGCAAGCTGAGCGCCTAGCGCTTTGATTTTTCCATCAATCATTAATACATCAGCTTGCTCAAGCTTTTCGCCTGTACCAGTGAGCACGGTTGCATTCGTTAATAAAGTTGAGTTACGTGGCAGAGCCTGATAAGTGCTCGGATAAGGATTTTTGTTGATAGTGACTTGTGGATCTTGCTGTTGTGTTTGATTACACCCCAGCAAAGCAACTGATATCGCAATGACCGTAAGAGACGGTGCGAATTTGGACATGTCTTACTCCCTGTTATTATTGTTTTTAATCTAACTCTAATAATTTAACGGGGTTATGAAAGGAAATACAGTCAATGTGTGAATAGATTTGTAGCAAAACATTAACAAATTGGATTTTATGGTTTTATCTTTGTGTGCACCAAGCTATAAAATGTCGCTATAATCATCAAAATAGCAATGAACTCTAATTAGCAGCATTTAATAATGAATTGGTTTAAAAAGATTTTTGCAACTAAGCAACAGCAAGATGATAGAGATCCCTCTCAGTCCAATGCCTATGATTTAATTGGTGGTGAGAAAACAATTCGCTTGATTGCTCATTGTTTTTATCAGCAAATGCAACAACGCACTGACACCCAAAGTTTACTGGCCATTCATCGAGCACCGATTGCTGACTCCGAACAGAAACTATTTGAATTTTTAAGTGGTTGGTTAGGTGGGCCGCAGTTGTACCATCAGAAATACGGCCATCCCGCTTTAAGAGCAAGGCATATGCCATTCGCTATTGATCAAACGATGGTGGATCAATGGTTAACCTGTATGGAACAAGCTATTATTCAGGCAATAAAAAAGCCTGAACATCGACAAGTGATATTTCAGGCCATTTCAACTCTCGCCAATAATATGCGAAATAAAGATTAACTCTCGAGTTTTAACCAGTCTTGTGGCTTAAGGTAACGCTCGTATAATTCAGCTTCTTGAGAGTCTTCCTCTGGCGTAAAGCCATACTCCCAACGTACTAGCGGTGGCATCGACATCAATATTGACTCGGTGCGCCCTCCTGTTTGTAGGCCAAACAATGTGCCTCGGTCATAAACCAAGTTAAATTCAACATAGCGTCCGCGGCGGTATAACTGAAACTGGCGTTCATCATCGTTATATTCAAGCTCTTTGTTACGCTCTACAATTGGCGCATAAGCATTTAAGAATCCGCTTCCCACTGCTTGCATAAATTCAAAGCTTTTTTCAAAACCATGCTCATTGAGATCATCAAAGAATAAGCCACCAACACCACGAGTTTCATTACGATGTGGCAAGAAAAAGTATTCATCACACCATTTCTTATATTTAGGGTAAACATCTTCACCAAATGGTGCACAAATGTCTGCAGCAGTTTGATGCCAAGAAACAACATCTTCCTCGAAAGGATAATAAGGAGTTAAGTCAAACCCTCCGCCAAACCACCAAACAGGATCGGCACCATCTTTATGGGCAATAAAAAATCGCACATTCGCATGTGTCGTCGGAATAAATGGATTATTAGGATGAATAACTAATGAAACGCCCATAGCTTCAAAACTACGGCCAGCTAATTCCGGTCGATGCGCTGTAGCCGAAGCAGGCATGGCAGCGCCCATCACATGAGAAAAATTAACCCCAGCTTGTTCGAACACTTTACCTTTGGTTAATACTCTACTGGTTCCACCTCCGCCTTCAGCACGCTCCCATGACTCGGCTTGAAAAGTTGCTTTACCATCCAAGGCTTCAAGGCCTTCACAAATGCTTGCTTGAAGTGATAACAAATATTGTTTTACTACTGAGGCATCAGGTAGTGCCATATCAAAATCCTTATTGTCCATTACGTAATATTTTACCACTACGGGCATCAATAATTGTCGAAGGCTGGCGTTGTGAACCTAATTCACCCACGACCAGCGCTGTAATATCGTTAGAGAAAGTATGCTCAATTTCAGCAGCAGACATCGCGGGATCATGACCCGCAATATTGGCACTGCTTGATACAAAAGGCTTGTTAACGGTATCGCATAAAGCTCTGACTACAGGGTGCGAAGAAACACGCACGGCAATTGAGTCAAACTCGCCACATAGAAGTTTACTTACACCCGCTTTAATTGGCATAACAAAGGTAAAAGGGCCCGGCCATTTGCTGAATGCAAAAGCGAGTTGGGCTTCAGATAATTGGGACTCGTCGATATAAGGCTTAAGTTGCTGATAGTCACTGGCAACTAAAATTAAGCCTTTTTGCCAAGGTCGCTGCTTTATATCCAGCAATTTTTGAATAGCAGCAAGATTATCAGGATCACACCCAAGGCCATAAACCGCCTCTGTGGGGTAGGCTATAACGCCTCCTTCAACAAACACCTTGTTAATTTCAGATGGCTGCAACCGCTGCATGAAATACCCTTTAACCTTTTTAAATTAATGGCAAATTATACAGACAATACAGATATGAACAAATACTGATATACATTCAGCTAAATGAAAATATTAAAGCGGACGCTTATATTTACAAGATTTTTGAGGACATTCTAAACGGCTACCAGCAGCACCTTTTCGTTCAACCAAAATGCCGAAGTCACATTCAGGACAGATCTCGTTATGTGGCGGGTAGTTCACTAAATATTTGCACTTAGGGTAACTGCTGCAAGCAAAAAAAGTTTTACCATAACGGCTAGTACGCGACTCAAGGTGGCCCTTTTTACAATGTGGGCAGGTTATCTCTTCCGCTTCTGCATCATGATCATGTTTTTCGATATGAGAGCAAGCTGGATAATTAGTGCAGCCAATAAAAATCCCAAATCGACCAGACTTTACAGCGAGCTCATTACCACATTCCGGGCATTCAGAACCTTCAATAACTTGTGTCTCTATTGACTCGTGTTGCACTAGCGGTCGGGTAAAATCACAAGTCGGATAATTATTACAACCAACAAAGCCACCATGTTTGCTATTTTTAACCGACAATTCGCAGCCACACTTAGGGCAGAGCTCAAACTCTTTTTCTAAAGCATGCTCGTGAGCGCTAAATAACTGCTGATCAATTTTAGACATGTGACTCTCAATTAAGATGTAAGACCGAAGCTGAGTTCTGCCTTTCATTTGTTGTATAGAATATAGTAGCAAAAATGAAGATCAAAAAAGGAGGCCTAGCCTCCTTTTTAATCACTTTGTCATAAATAGTGAAACCTTAAGAATGTAAACGGCCATCAGGCTGTTCAAAAATAAGATCTTCCATTTGTTCATAAGCTGATTCGTTACCTGGTACATTAAACAGCACCATCAACACCACCCATTTTAAATCTTCCAAGATTAAGGAGGTTTCGTCTAACGCCATTACACGCTCGATGACCATTTCACGCGTTTCAACAGTCAACACTTGGATTTGCTCTAAAAACAAAATAAAGCCGCGGCTTTCTACATCCAACTTAGCCATTTCGTCTTTGGTATAAATACGAAATGAATGCTGAGCATGATTACACAAGTAAGGCTTATCGCTTTCTTGTAAATCAGCTAAACGCTCTAGCCACGATAAGGCTTTTAAAATGTCAGCTTGATGAAAACCCGCACGGGTTAGCTCTTTAGTAAGTTCATCTTCATCAACTAATAGTTCAACTTCACTATGAACATAGTTCTCAAAAAGATACATGAGGATATCAAACATATGGTTATCTCCTCTCTAGTCTGACGTAACCACCAGGCACTTGCGTAACCCAGCCCTGTAATTCAAGTTCAAGCATTTCTACTAACACCAGATCTATCGACTTCCCGCTATGCTCGACTACCGTGTCTATACTAGTAGTCTCATAACCTACACTAGCTAACAGCGCAGAAAATGGCAAATTTGTTGTATTATCTTCTATATGGTGACGATTAGCGACATCTTCAAGGTGAAAGCTTGTCAATGTGGACAATTCTTCAACAACATCTGCAGCACACTCTACTAATTTCGCCCCATTTTTTAACAAATCATGGCAACCCTGACTGTATCCACCAGCAACAGAACCCGGCACAGCGAACACTTCACGGTTTTGCTCCATGGCTAACCTTGCAGTGATTAATGACCCACTCTTGCGTGTTGCTTCGACTACAATACTGCCAAGAGATAAACCACTTATGATTCGATTGCGCTTGGGGAAGTTACCAGCAAAAGGGCCTATTTTAGGCCAGTATTCACTGACAACACAGCCTGACTGTTGAATCTGCTGATATAAATTACTGTGTCTTTTGGGATAGATACAATCAACTCCAGTACCCAATACGGCAACCGTCGTGCCGTTATTGCCTAATGCCGCTTTATGAGCAGCACCATCTATACCCGTTGCCATACCACTGGTTATCGAAAAACCTAATTGTACCAGCTCCGCAGCCAATGCATTGGCCGTATTCAAACCGCCTACGGATGCATTTCGACTTCCCACCATACCAACAGAAGGTAACAGTAAGCTTTCTAACTGACCTTTCACGAAAAGTACTGAGGGAGGATCTGAGATTTGCTTCAATAATGCAGGATATTCGGGATCGGAAAGGCACAGAATATGGTGGTTGGAGGATTGTTGTTGCCATTCAAGCGCGGCATCAACTTTGTCAAAGTCTATCTGACATTGTGAAAGCAGCTTTGCCGATAGCGGCAAAGACTGCTTTTCGAACTCTAAACGTTGCCTTAATTCCTCAACATCCATTTGAGTCAGCAATTGTTGAATCCGAGCGGGTCCTAGCCCGGATACTGCACAAACAACTAGCCAGTCGACCAGCTTATCAGATATTTATTCGCCTCTTAAGTCAGTACTTTTGGGCGAGACCAATTTGTCATCAACACGCACAGGACGTTCATTTGCAACAATAATAGCCATACTGGTTTTTTCAAAGACTTTGAATACCATTAATTTACCGTGATAAACATCAGGCATCATGTAAACATCATCATCTGACACTTTAGCTTTCATACGGTCATAAGCACTACGTTCAAGTGTTGATACAGGCATACCATCACCATTAATAACTATTTGCTCACCATTACGATAGATTGAAAAAACATGTCCAGTCTCAATATTGTCTTGCTCACCTTTATCTAAGTAAACAATATCCAACTTACCGACTTCTCGAATATCTTTTTCAAGTGCAATGACATTAGCAGGAGCGGTTTCTGGAGCAGCTTTAGGAATAAAATAAGCCGACATCAACGCTTCGTCCTCGACAGGTGCAACCCTAAAACCTGCTTTGGTTTCACGTAAGCTACTTAAAAGCTGCACTTTTGAAATTGCGCCTGATTCCGTCACCCGACCACTAGCCGTTAAGATAATTTCTTGTCCTAAAGTATCGCCAGTTTCTTTATCTAGAAACTCACGACCTTCTAGATAAATAGCAAGTTTCTCACCAACGGGTAAATTCGCATTAATATAAACCACATCGTTAACCACATGATGACGTGATTCTCTTTCGCCATCCAATATCATCGGCAATCCTGCTACCCACTCAGGGTCAACAATGCGGTTCTGGACTAAATACGGTTGAATTAAAGCAAGATCAATAGCTGGAATTGGGCCACCTTTGGCACTAATACGCCCTTCTGGTCCTTTTTTGATATGCTGTTTTAATACCAAGCGAGGTTCACCATCGATAAATACGAGAGTTAATCTATCGCCAGGATAAATAAGATGTGGATTCGCAATCTGTGGATTTGCGCCCCATAATTTAGGCCAACGCCAAGGATCATCTAAAAAGAAAGCTGAGATATCCCAGAGGGTATCACCTTTCTTAACGATATATGAGTCAGGGTGACCTGACTTTAATGTTAATGTATCTGCATTAACTAACAGTGTACTAAGTGTCAAAAACGCGAGTAAAAATATCCGTTTCATGGTTCATTCCATGTGTTTAGCTCTTTATTAGAGCTTTTGCTGTTATTGATGGTCAGTAAGGATTAAAATTAACCCATTAACTTAGTCAGTATAGCTAACTGGCTGAAATTTGACAGACTTGTTAAGAGTTTATATATGCCATTATTAAAAGTTTTACGCTTTCCAGACGAAAGATTACGTACTGTAGCCAAGCCAGTAACCGATTTCGGCGAAGGACTACAAACCCAAATAGATAACATGTTAGAAACAATGTATGAAGAAAAAGGCATTGGTTTAGCGGCAACCCAAGTGGATTTCCATCAACAATTGATAGTGATGGACTTACAAGACGAGGTAGATCGTCCAACAATTTTCATTAATCCTGAAATTATTGCTAAAAGCGGCGATTTCACAAATGAAGAAGGTTGTTTATCGGTTCCTGGTATTTATGCCAAAGTTGATCGCTCTGAATTTGTCACTTTGAAAGCGTTAGACCGTAACGGTGAAGAATTCACAGTTGAAGCGGACGAGTTATTTGCTATCTGTCTTCAGCATGAAATGGATCATCTACAAGGTAAGCTTTTCGTTGATTACTTATCAAAGATGAAACGTGACCGCATTAAGAAAAAGCTTGAGAAAGAAGCACGTTTAGAAGCTAAAGAAGCATAGGACTCCATTTGAAACCGTTAAATATTATCTTTGCTGGTACCCCTGACTTTGCAGCTTTACACCTGCAAGCCCTTATCGACTCCGAACATAATGTGGTTGCGGTATACTCGCAACCAGATAGACCTGCAGGTCGAGGCAAAAAGCTCCAAGCAAGCCCAGTTAAGCAGTTGGCTGTTGCTAATGACATTCCTGTTTATCAGCCACCTTCGCTTCGCAAAGAGGAAGCTCAAACTGAGCTTGCCTCTTTAAATGCCGATATTATGGTGGTTGTGGCTTATGGGTTAATCCTGCCAAAGATAGTATTAGACACTCCTCGCTTAGGTTGCATTAACGTCCATGGTTCTATTTTGCCTAGATGGCGAGGCGCCGCACCTATTCAACGTGCTTTATGGGCCGGTGATAGTGAAACTGGTGTGACGATTATGCAAATGGACATCGGTCTAGATACCGGTGACATGCTGTTAAAAACCTCATTAAAAATTGAAGATACTGATACTTCAGCCACTTTATACAGCAAACTTGCTGAGCAAGGTCCTGCTGCGCTCATAGAAGCATTAGTGGGTATTAGTGATGGCTCAATCATCCCAGAAGTACAAGATGAAGCGTTAGCTAATTACGCTGAAAAATTGTCAAAAGAAGAAGCGCAAATCGATTGGAGCAAGGACGCTAAACTGCTCTGGCAAGAAATTCGCGCGTTCAATCCTTGGCCTGCAAGTCACTTTTCACTGCAAGGAAATACTATTAAGGTTTGGCAAGCGCATTACTCTGCCGAGCAAACTAATGCAGCCCCGGGAACGATTATTGAAAGTAATAAGCAAGGCGTCACTGTTGCGACAGGTAACGGCACGCTGCAGCTGCAAGTTATGCAACTACCAGGCAAGAAGCAAATGCCTGTGGCAGATATTTTAAATTCTCGCGCAGAATGGTTTGCTAAAGGCACCTGCTTTATTAGCGCTGATGAACACAAAGAGGCACAAGCTTAATGAATGTTAGAGCCCTTGCTGCAAGAGCCATTTTCAATGTGTTAGAAAAAGGTATCTCGCTATCAGTTGCCCTGCCAGATCAACAACAGCACTTAGAAAACGGTAAGGATAAAGCGCTATTAGCTGAGCTTTGTTATGGTGTAATGCGCCAATTACCGCAATTAGACAAGTGCGTTAGTGACTGTTTAAGTAAGCCATTTAAAGGCAAACAACGAGTATTGCACCAATTACTTTTAGTCGGTTGCTACCAACTCTACTTCACTCGTATTCCTGCTCATGCCGCGATTTCAGAAACTGCCGAAGCCTGTCGACAAATGAAATTTGATGGTCTTGTCAAAGTCATCAATGGTGTTTTGCGCAACATTCAGCGCAAAGATGCACCATTAAATACAGACAATGACACGTTAAAATACAACACACCAGCTTGGTTTATAAAGCGCCTTAAAAGTGCTTACCCAGCAAACTGGGCTGAGATCATTGAGCAAAGCCATCAACGTCCTCCGATGTGGTTGCGTAACAATCAATTATCGCAAACCCGCGATAGTTACTTAAGCCAACTTGCTGAACAAGACATTGAAGCAACGGCTGGTGATAGTGATGATGCTATTTTATTAGCTGCGCCAAAAGATGTCATGCAATTACCCGGCTTTGCTGAAGGTTCTGCATCAGTTCAAGATGGAGCAGCTCAATGGGCCGCAACCTTATTAGCCCCTCAGGCAAATGAGCAAGTTCTTGATGCTTGCGCAGCACCTGGCGGTAAAACCTGTCACACCATCGAGTGTGAGGCTAGTATTTCAATGGTAGCCGTTGATTTTGATGCTAAACGTTTAGAGCGAGTGCAACAAAATCTGGACAGATTAAATTTAAAAGCGCAAGTTATTCATGGTGATGCAGCCGATATTGATAGTTGGTGGCAAGGTGATAAGTTTGACCGCATTCTATTAGATGCACCTTGCTCAGCAACTGGCGTTATCCGTCGCCACCCCGATATTAAATGGTTACGTAAAAATAGCGATATTGAAGAACTAGCTCTACTACAACAGCAAATCATTGATCATTGCTGGAAATGGCTAAAACCAGGCGGCACCATGCTATATGCGACCTGCTCGATTTTGCCCCAAGAGAATAGTCAGCAAATAGAACAGTTTTTACAGCGCACACCCGATGCGACATTAGTACCGATTGCTCAGCAATCGTCAGTTGACGACATTGGATGGCAAATCCTACCCGGTCAAAACAATATGGATGGCTTTTATTACGCCCGCTTAGTTAAAGCGGATTAAGCGTGTTATAGCAGGGATACCAGCACAGTAATGAAGATTATTATTTTAGGCGCAGGACAAGTTGGCGGTACACTCGCTGAAAACCTTGTTGGCGAGAACAACGATATTACCCTTGTTGATAATGACCGAACTCGGGTTAAATATTTACAAGATAAGTTCGACTTGCAGACGGTTATTGGCCACGGTGCACACCCAAGCACCTTGAAAAAAGCCGGCGCAGAAGATGCAGACATGCTCATTGCTGTGACCAATAGCGACGAATGTAATATGGCGGCATGCCATATTGCTTATAGCTTATTTGGCACACCAACCAAAATTGCTCGTATCCGCTCAGAAGCCTATTTAGACCTTCAAGAAAAGCTCTTCATCAATACCGAAGTAAAAGGCAGTGATGCTAAAACCCGTGGTGGTTTTGTTATTGATGAACTCATCGCACCTGAACAACTGGTCACATCCTACATTGAACGCTTAGTGCAGTACCCTGGTGCGTTACAGGTGCTTCAGTTTGCCCGTGGAAAGCTTAGTTTAGTTGCTGTAAAAGCCTATTATGGTGGCCCATTAGTGGGTAACGCTCTGGCTGCACTTCGTGAACACATGCCTAACATTGATACCCGCGTTGCGGCTATTTTCCGTAAAGGCAAAGCCATTATGCCCCGTGGAACTACGATTATTGAAGCCGATGATGAAGTCTTCTTTGTTGCTGATACTCGCCACGTTCGCGCGGTAATGAGCGAGATGCAAAAGCTGGATAATTCATACCGTAATATCATGATTGCGGGTGGTGGTAATATTGGCTTTGGTTTAGCTAAGCGCCTACAAAAAAATCATTCAGTCAAACTGATTGAGCACAGTTTAGAGCGGGCTGAAAGCCTGTCTGAAAAACTCGAAAACTGCACCGTGTTTAATGGTGACGCTTCGGATCAGGAACTGTTACTTGAAGAGCACATAGATCAAACCGATGTCTTTATTGCCGTCACCAATGATGACGAAGCTAATATCATGTCTGCACTGCTAGCGAAACGTATGGGCGCCAAAAAGGTCATGGTGCTTATTCAACGAGAGGCCTATGTGGATATCGTTCAAGAAGCCAATATTGATATCGCCATTTCTCCTCAGCAAACCACAATCTCTGCTTTACTAACTCATATTCGCCAAGGCGATATCTGTAACGTATATTCATTACGACGTGGCGCTGCTGAAGCGATTGAAGCCATTGCTCATGGTAACTCATCGACGTCTAAAGTTGTCGGTAAGCAAATCAGCGACATCAAACTTCCGCCAGGGACGACCATCGGTGCAATTGTGCGAAATGATGAAGTAATCATGGGCCACGATAAAACCATTATCGAAGAAGGAGATCATGTGATTTTATTCTTAGTAAACAAGAAATTTATTGGCGATGTAGAAAAGCTATTCCAACCGAGTGCGTTTTTCTTCTAGCGACCCATGCTAAATTTAAAGCCGCTGCTATTTGTCGTTGGTATATTTTTATCTATTCTCACCGGTTTCATGCTGGTGCCAATGGCTTTTGCGCTTTTTTACCACGAAGAAACCATCGGTGACTTTATGATGTCCGGGTTGTTTACCGGGTTAGTCGCCATTCTTTGTATTCAAACTGGGCGAACGAAACACGTTAACCTCAACATTCGTGATATGTTTTTTCTCACCACCATCACCTGGTTAATTGTCAGTTTATTTGCAGCATTACCCTTTACGCTTTATCACGGTATCAACTATACCGACGCCTTTTTTGAAACTATGTCTGGCATTACGACTACTGGTTCAACCGTGTTGTCGGGGCTTGATGACATGGACCACAGCATATTAATTTGGCGCTCATTATTACAATGGCTCGGCGGTATTGGTTTTATCGTCATGGCAGTGGCTATTTTGCCCTTTCTCAATGTCGGTGGTATGCGCTTATTTCGCACAGAATCTTCCGACTGGGGAGATAAAACTACCCCTCGTACCCAACATATGGCTAAACACCTATTCAAAATCTATGTGTTACTTACAATCATTTGTGCTTTGGCTTATCACATGTCGGGAATGCATTGGTTTGAAGCGATTAATCATGCAATGACCACCCTTTCAACGGGCGGTTATTCAACTTCCGACAGTTCAATGTCTTCATTTACCCCTACTGCGCATTGGGTAGGTGTTTTATTTATGGCGGCTGGTGGATTACCTTTATTAATGTTCGTTCAGGCGATTCAACAGCGCTCATTTAAAGTGTGGAACGATGAGCAAGTAAAAGGCTTCATTAAGTTTATTACGTTTGCCTCTATTGGCCTTGGCACTTGGTTATGGCTAAAGTCCGATATGGATTACCTAGATGCATTGAGGCTTTCTAGCTTCAATGTCGTTTCAGTCGTAACAACAACGGGGTATGGTCTGACGGATTACCAAGCATGGGGAGCATTCGCTAGCCTAGCGTTTTTATTTCTGATGTTTGTTGGTAGTTGCTCAGGCTCGACATCTGGTGGCATAAAAATATTCCGCTTTCAGATATCCATAAAGGTCATGTACCAACAACTAACTCAGCAGTTTCACCCACAAGCCGTAATTAAAAAACGCTATAACAGTCGCACTATCGATAACGATATCATTCGTTCAATAATGGCATTTATTATGTTATTCCTACTGATGAT
Source organism: Shewanella sp. KT0246 (assembly GCF_019654955.1). Classification (GTDB taxonomy): domain Bacteria; phylum Pseudomonadota; class Gammaproteobacteria; order Enterobacterales; family Shewanellaceae; genus Shewanella; species Shewanella goraebulensis. The sequence goes on from NZ_BPEV01000024.1 coordinate 16,042, forward strand.
TTTATTACTGACAGCCATCTTAGTGTTAACGGGTTTAGATGCTATCACCAGTATTACTGGTGCTATCACCGCTGTAACAAATGTTGGGCCAGGATTGGGGCCTGTTATCGGTCCTGCAGGAAACTTTTCTAGCTTGCCGGATATTGCGAAATGGGCTTTAGCCTTTGGGATGTTATTAGGCAGACTTGAGATAATTACTGTAGCAGTGCTATTTGCGCCCAAGTTCTGGAAATACTAGCTTTGGAAGTACTAGTTTTGGAAATACTAACGTTTCGATATTCACGCATTAAGTAACAGTGTCAGTGGTATTATCAACTACTTTTTTATTTCTTTCAGGCAATAAAAAGGTGACGCCTTTATAGCATCACCTATCAACTTTTCTTTATTATCTTTGAGAAAGCTTTTGAGTCGGCTTTTGAACAAGCTTGACTAAAATGTCTTAGCTCACCGCTTCAGGCTTAATCAAGCTAACAACATGATCAGCATAAACTTTGACGTCATCCCAATCAGTGTAATCAATCACTGTAGATGGATCGGTCGGGCCATCGGTCATTTTCATGATTAAACGAATGGCTAAACTGTCATACCAAGTCCAAGACGGGTAATTAACTTTTCCGGGAATAATCTTCACATCTTGTGGTGTCCAAGGCGAAAGCTCGATGAACTTTTGTAGATATTTATTATTCTCAGGAATACGTTTCTCTGGTTTACGAGCAACCACATTGACACAGAAGAAGCTATTCGGTTTATTGCTTAACTCAGCTTGATAGCGCGTTACAAATTCAAATACTGACTTATGGTAAGAGCCATAAAGAACGCAAGCACCAAGTGCAATTGCATCATAGCTAGCCCAATCAATGTCAGCATGATTATTATCAAGAATATTGACCACATCACACTGATGACCATTGTGTACAATCTGCTCAGCTATCGCACGACTAATTTGCGCCGTATGACCGCCTCTTGAGTAATAAATCACTAATGTTTTTGCCATTTTTACACCGATGGTTGCTCTAATAGGCAATCATTGTGGCAAAAAAAGCCATTTCAATCGTGCTCTTTGATCACAAATTAGAAATGACTCATATATTTGAACGATAAAATTGAGATCTGGGTTAGCCAGCAGTATGATGCCAATTAAGTAATAAATTAAAGTATATAGTCAGGTAAGGTATATAGATGTCTGAAAATATTGATGTAGATTCGATGTTAGGTAGTGCGGAAATGGCAGCCAAATGGCTAAAGGCTATTGCTAACCCGTATCGTTTGATGATCTTGTGTTTATTACTCGACAAAGAACACAGCGTGACTGAGCTTAACGAGAAGGTGCCACTAAGCCAATCAGCGTTGTCACAACACCTTGCAGTCATTCGAGCCCAAGATTTAGTGAATACTCGTAAAAGCTCGCAAAATGTTTACTATACATTGAAGAATGAAGAAGTGACCGAAGTCATTTCCATTTTACATCGTTTATATTGCGCTAAGTAGCTTGCTTTTTCTCTGCTGTATCAGGCTTTGACTCTAGCTCAAAGCCTAGCTTTCCCCTTCTAAAGACTCAATGTTTAGAGCAGCTTAAACTCGTTAGCAAACTCATCCACCTTTTGCCAATCAGTAAACTCATAGGTACCTTTGGTATCGGTGGGCCCTTTAGTCATCCACATAATAAAGCGAATCATGACTCTGTCGATGGTTCGATATTTAGGGTAATCAATTTTGCCAGCAAACACGCCCAGAAGTTTAGGTTTCCAAGTAGAAAGCGTTAAGAACTTTTGCATGTAGGGGTTAGTTTCTGGAGTGTTTTTCTCAGACTTTCTTGCCACAACATTTACAGTAAAAAAAGCGCTGTTAACCTTCTCTAAAGTCGCAGCATGCTGAGTAATAAATTCAAATAATGCTGGTCGATGCTTACCATAACGAATACTCGCACCAATTAAAATCTTATCAAAATTTTCTAATACCAATGAGTCAGCTTGCTCAAGGGAAGCTATTGTCACTTGCTCGTCTGTTATTTCTAATTGCTGTTTTATCTTCTCGCATATTGCCAGTGTTTGACCGTCAACGGTTGAGTAAATAATAAGGTTGTTCGACATTTTAATTCCTTGTAAATGGCCATTCCCTGTCAGTGAAGAAAAAATAAATTAGTTTTTCCAAAAAGTCGGCGTAAACAGCACTAACAAGGTAAACACTTCAAGACGACCAAATAGCATCGCCAATACTAGCACCCATTTAGCACCATCTGTCACACTGGCATAGTTACTGGCAACATCACCTAAACCTGGACCTAAGTTATTAATACTGGCCGCTGTGGCACTAAATGCGGTAATGGCATCCATCTCCATTGCCATTAGCAATACCATACAAACCACAAACACTAATGCATAAGCAGAGAAGAATCCCCAAACCGCATCAATCACACGGTCAGGCAATGCCGAACCACCAATTCGAATCGAATACATGGCTTTTGGATGAATAAGCCGTTTCATCTCGCGCGAACCTTGTAGCAGCAGTAACACGAAGCGAATAACTTTCATGCCGCCACCAGTAGAACCGGCACAACCACCAATAAAGCTAGAGAAGATCAATAAGATTGGCAAAAACAGCGGCCACGAATGAAAGCTTTCAGTACCAAAACCCGCAGTCGTTGAAATTGACACCACTTGGAAAAAAGCATAATCAAGTGTTTGTTCTGGAGTATCATAAATACCCGAACTATAAAGCGTGGCAAAACATATTGCTGTTAACGCTAATTGAATTCCGATTAATGCTTTAAATTCTGCATCACGAAAGTAAACTTTAAAGTTAATTCCGCGCCAACTAAAAGCAGCAAAGTGCAAACTAAAATTCACCGCAGCAATCAATAAGAATACAGCACAAATCACGTTAATCAGTGGGCTATCAAAATAACCGATACTGGCATCGTGAGTCGAAAAACCACCAATGGCAATTGTCGAAAATGAATGACAAATAGCGTCAAAACCACTCATACCAGCAAAGTAAAATGCAGTTGCACAAGCCACGGTTAATAATAGATAGATATACCAAAGCGCTTTCGCTGTTTCAGCAATCCTGGGTTTCATCTTGCTGTCTTTAACAGGTCCAGGGATTTCCGCTTTATATAGCTGCATCCCACCAATACCTAATAGCGGCAAAATAGCCACCGCCAGCACAATGATACCCATGCCGCCCATCCACTGTAGTAGATGACGATAGAATAAAATGGCTTTAGGCAAGTCATCGAGGCCAACAATCACTGTTGCACCAGTAGTGGTTAACGCGGAAAAGGATTCAAAAAAGCTGTCAGTCCAACTGAGATTGGGCTCTGTGGAGAAAATAAATGGCAGTGCACCAATGGAACCAAGAACGGTCCAGAATAGCACCACAATAAGGAAGCCTTCGCGAGTTCGCAAATCCCCCTTTTGACGACGGTTGGGATACCACAATAAAAAGCCTAAAAATAAGCTAACACAAAATGCCTGAATAAAAGCAGTGCCGCCGCCATCTTGATAAAGAATGGCAACCAATGCTGGCGGCAACATGGTGATAGAAAATAATCCCATCAACAAGCCGGTTATTCTGATAATTGTTTTATATTGCATTTATTATTGCACTAGTTTGCATGGCATTGGTTTTAGACCGTGTAAATTTCACAGTTATATAACCTTATATTCTGGCATACTTTTTCCAACCATCAAACGTTAAACTTCGCCTTAAGCTGCCCTTGAGTTTGGGTCGCCAGTTCTCGATTAAAATCATCATGAAATGCTTTTGCTATTTCGAATTCGATTTCTATCGCATCAGTAAAGTTTTTATTGATAATAATGCCGTCAAACTGATTGATCAGGTATTCCACATTATTAAGTTGCGGGTAACTGCATACCAAAGAAGAAGCATAACGAATGTACTTGGTGACTGTCGACAGTTCGGTTAAACCCGATTTGATCCCTGAGGAATAAGCACGGACTAAACCGCCAACCCCAAGTTTAGTACCACCAAAAAAACGCACCACGATAGCACCAATTTCACCAATACCTGAACCTTGTAATGTGGCTAACATTGGCCTACCAGCACTACCAGCTGGCTCACCATCATCGCTGCTGCCGATAGCAATACTATTTTGAGGATCGGACGCCACAAAAGCATAGCAGTAATGGCTAGCTCCTGGGTATTCGCTCTTTATGTTAGTAAGTACACACTTCAATTGAGCTTCACTAATGCAGTGGAACAGCACAGTAATGAAGCGGCTGTGTTTGATATCTTCCTCAATCGTCAGTGCTTGATTAGGAATTAAGTATTGTTCAGTCAATCAGGCCAAGCTCTCGAGTCATATTTTCATTGTGATCTTGGTGAACAATAACATTATCTTCAATACGAATACCGCCGTAAGGACGCAATTCATTAACCGTATCCCAGTTTATTTGTGATTGGCGCTGATCGGCTTTTAATTCGCCTAATAATGAATCAATAATATAAATACCCGGCTCGATAGTGAATACTTGGTTGGCTTGTATTTCACGAGTACACCGTAAGAATGGATGCCCTTCAGGAGTAGGAATGTGAGTACCACGTTCATCCAGTAAAAAACCGCCCATATCATGAACCTGTAAACCAAGCATATGGCCTAAACCATGAGGGAAGAACACGCTGGTTATTCCTTGCTCTACTAATCCCTGAGCATCACCCGTTGCTAAATTAAATTCCAACATTAATTCAGCTAATTTGGCATGAGTAGTTAAATGAAGATCGGTATATTTAACCCCTGGTTTCATCATATCGACAATGGCCAGCTGCATCTTGTTCATTTCTACAATGAGTTCATAAAAGCGGTTTTTCTCAAACGAATAAGTTCGAGTGATATCTGATGCATAACCATTATAGTTAGCCCCAGCATCAATCAAAAATGATAACCGTGGAGACGGAATTTGATGCTCAAGTGCGGTGTAATGCAAAATGGCAGCATTTTGATTAAGGGCAACAATATTGCCATATGGCACTTCATTTTCGGTTTGGCCAATCGCCGATAAATATTGCTGCTGGATTTCAAACTCACTACCACCATTATAAAAGGCATTCTTAGCAGCTAGGTGCCCTTTTACTGCAATTTGGTTAGCACGGCGAAGGCACTCTAATTCATACTGAGTTTTATCTGCACGGTGATAATGTAAGTAATTTAAAACTGAATCGGGGTTACGTCTGCTCATTCCTAATACTTCAGCGACATCAAGATGTTCACCTAAGTAAGCCCAGTCCGCAATATTATTAGGTAATAACTCAGCAACACGGTCAGCTTTAGTAAGTAGTTTAATATCAAAATGTTCAGCCCAAAAATCGTTTGGCTCATCACTGACTTTATGCCAAAAATCGACTGGACGATAAAATATTAATTGTGGTTTATCAGTGCCGTTGGCCACAATCCAACAATTAGGGTTATCCAATACAGGCAACCAAGCTTTAAATTGAGGATTAACTTTAAACGGGTAGCTTAAATCATCTAAAAACTGTCGATGATCCTGACCGGAATGTATCACCAAACCAGCAAGTTGTTCTCGAGAGACAATCTCGGCAACCCGACGATTTAATTCTGCAATGTGCGCATGATAAAAATTAGCTAGCTGATCCATTTTTGCTATCCCTGTGGTGTTATTTTTCTTGTTTAAGAACCTGTGAAGTGTATCACAAAGGGCAAAAATGCCTCCAGCAGATAAAAATTTAAACGTCCGTTTAAATTGAGTGTTGTAATTTGTCTCATTTCGTCGCACACTGTTTGGCAACTGGTCAAATGATGGCCGTCGCTGCTGTGATAAAAAGCTAGATATCAAAGCTAAATAACAACACAGTAATTGTGATGTGGAAGTCGCTTTTAGCAAAAAGGAAGCAAGCAATGATCTACCAAAGTCCTACAATTCAAGTAGAGTTATTAGAGGATAACATTGCCAAGTTGTGTTTCGATGCACCTGGCTCAGTTAACAAATTCGATAAAGAAACTCTCTCTTCATTAGATGCTGCTCTTGAAAGCATCAAGCAAAACACTAGCATTCAAGGTTTATTACTAACATCAGGTAAGAGTACCTTTATTGTTGGTGCCGATATTACTGAATTCCTAGGTTTGTTCGAACTAGATGATGCAACACTATTAGCTTGGGTTGAACAAGCTAGTGCGGTATTTGATAAACTTGAAGACTTACCTTTCCCAACAGCTTCTGCTGTTAACGGGTTTGCACTTGGTGGTGGTTGTGAAGCCATTCTTGCTACTGACTTACGTATCGCAGATACCAATGCTCGTATCGGCTTACCAGAAACCAAGTTAGGTCTTATTCCTGGTTTTGGTGGCACAGTTCGTTTACCTCGTGTAATTGGTGCAGATAACGCTCTTGAGTGGATTACCACAGGTAAAGACCAACGTCCTGAAGCTGCATTAAAAGTTGGCGCAATTGACGCTGTAGTGGCTCCAGAGAATTTAGAAGCAGCAGCATTGCAAATGCTTAAAGATGCTATTGCTGAAAAGCTTGATTGGCAGTCTCGTCGTAATCGCAAGCTTAAGGCATTAACCTTACCTAAGCTTGAAGCAATGATGTCATTCGCCACAGCTAAAGGCATGGTATTCAAAGTTGCAGGCAAACATTACCCAGCACCAATGATGGCTGTTAGCGTCATTGAGCAAGCAGCAACACTTGACCGCGCTGAAGCACTAAAAGTTGAAAACAAAGCATTCATCAAGTTAGCAAAAACTGAAGTAGCAACCTCACTGATTGGTATTTTCTTAAATGATCAATTTGTAAAAGGTAAAGCTAAAAAAGCAGGCAAGCTTGCTAAGAAAGTAAACAATGCAGCCGTACTAGGTGCTGGCATCATGGGCGGCGGTATTGCTTACCAAAGCGCAAGTAAAGGCACACCGATTGTTATGAAAGACATCGCACAGCCTGCGTTAGATTTAGGCTTAGGCGAAGCTGCTAAATTGTTAACTGCACAAGTTAAACGTGGCCGCTCTACTCCAGCTAAAATGGCTGCGGTTCTTAATAACATCACTCCAGCTTTAGATTACGCGCCAGTTAAAGATGCTGACGTTGTCGTTGAAGCCGTTGTTGAGCATCCAAAAGTTAAAGCATCTGTACTTGCTGAAGTTGAACAGTATGTTGCTGATGACGCCATCATCGCATCAAACACCTCGACCATTTCAATTAACCTACTAGCGAAAAGCATGAAAAAACCTGAGCGTTTTTGTGGCATGCACTTCTTTAACCCTGTGCATAAAATGCCTTTGGTTGAAGTTATTCGTGGCGAGAATTCATCTGAAGAAACCATTGCTTCTGTTGTCGCTTACGCGAGCAAAATGGGTAAAACACCCATCGTTGTTAACGATTGCCCAGGCTTCTTCGTTAACCGCGTATTGTTCCCATACTTTGCAGGTTTCAGTGGCTTATTAGCCGATGGTGCTGACTTTGCTAAAGTCGATAAAGTGATGGAGAAGCAGTTCGGTTGGCCAATGGGTCCTGCTTACTTACTTGATGTTGTTGGTTTAGATACAGGACATCATGCACAAGCAGTCATGGCTGAAGGCTTCCCAGATCGCATGGGTAAGAATGGTAAAGATGCTATCGATATCATGTTTGAAAGCCAACGTTTTGGCCAGAAGAACACTAAAGGTTTCTACTCTTACTCTGTTGACCGTCGCGGAAAACCGAAAAAAGATTTAGATCCAACAAGCTACGAGTTGCTTGGTAAAGAATTTGGTGAACTAAAAGACTTTGAAACTGATGAGATTATCGCACGCTGTATGATCCCTATGGTTATCGAAACGGTTCGCTGTTTAGAAGAAGGCATTATTGCTTCTCCAGCTGAAGGCGATATGGGCCTTGTTTACGGTATTGGTTTCCCACCATTTAGAGGCGGTGTATTCCGTTACTTAGATACTATGGGTGTCGCTAACTTTGTCGCAATGGCTGACAAATTTGCACACTTAGGTGGCCTATATCAAGTGACTGACGCAATGCGCGAGCTTGCAGCTACTAACGGCACATACTACCCAGCCTAATCAGCAGTAAAGGAATAACATCATGAAAAACGCTGTAATCGTCGACTGCATTCGTACTCCGATGGGCCGCTCTAAGGCTGGAGTATTTAGAAATGTACGAGCAGAAACTCTTTCTGCTGAACTAATGAAATCATTATTAAGCCGCAACAGTAAACTTGATCCAAATGACATCGAAGATGTTATCTGGGGTTGTGTGCAACAAACTTTGGAACAAGGTTTTAATATCGCACGTAATGCTGCGTTATTGGCTGGGATTCCAAAATCAGCCGGTGCTGTAACCGTAAACCGTTTATGTGGTTCATCAATGGATGCGCTTCACCAAGCCACTCGCGCCATCATGACAGGTCAAGGCGACACCTTCATCGTCGGTGGTGTTGAGCATATGGGTCACGTACCAATGAACCATGGCGTAGACTTCCATCCAGGTCTTGCAAGTAACGTTGCTAAAGCCTCAGGTATGATGGGTTTAACCGCTGAAATGCTTGGCAAAATGTATGGAATTACTCGTGAGCAACAAGATGCATTTGCTGTGCGTTCACATCAACGTGCCCATGCGGCAACTGTTGAAGGTCGTTTTGATAGTGAGATCGTACCGGTTGAAGGTCACGATGCTAATGGTGCACTAATCAAGGTGACTCACGATGAAGTTATCCGCCCAGAAACGTCACTTGAATCTTTATCTGGATTGCGCCCTGCGTTTGACCCAGCTAACGGTACAGTAACAGCTGGTACTTCTTCAGCTTTATCTGATGGCGCTTCTGCAATGTTAGTTATGGAAGAAGAAAAAGCCAAAGCACTAGGCCTACCTATTCGTGCTCGCATCCGTTCAATGGCTGTTGCCGGTTGTGATGCTGCAATCATGGGTTACGGCCCAGTTCCTGCAACGAAGAAAGCTCTGGCTCGTGCAGGTCTTAACATTGATGATATGGACGTAATTGAGTTGAACGAAGCGTTCGCTGCTCAGTCTCTTCCATGTGTTAAAGACTTAGGTCTAACCGATGTGGTTGATGAGAAAGTGAACTTAAATGGCGGCGCAATTGCATTAGGTCACCCATTAGGTTGTTCAGGTACTCGTATTTCAACGACCTTGATTAACTTGATGGAAGCTAAAGATGCGAAATATGGTCTTGCAACTATGTGTATTGGTTTAGGCCAAGGTATTGCGACTATTTTTGAGCGCGTTGAAAGCTAAAATTTAAATATAAATAAAAAGCCGTATCACATCTCGTGATACGGCTTTTTTTGTAATATCAATATTAGTAACGCTTAATAGCTTTTAACTCACGAATATCTGCTTCAAAACTTTGAATTTCTTCCGCTGAAACATACTTTTTTAATTGTTTCATAGAGCCTTGATAAAACTTAGTCATTGCATCGGCATAAGCCTTTCCAACATTATCGACTAAAACATCTGGCTTGCTAGCATGCTTCATAGCCCCACCTATAGCCCCCGCGATAATACCATTACCACCAGCTTTCGTTTCCCATTGAGTTATGTATTCCTCAGAGATATTTAACTTTGTTAAGTCTACTCTTTTTTGCGACATAACTTGACCAGTTAATGGTTCAATAAACTTTATGATAAATGATCCATCAATGCTTATCGTGCCAGTTTCTTGTGCATAAGAAGAAAAAGACTTGGTATTAACATTTGCTTTACCGACTTTTATATCGAACTGAGGGACAATAGCTAAATAACTATTCTTCTTGTCACCATAGGTTATCTCATCAAAAGTTTCATACGGACCAGAATAGGTGAAACCTTTACGTGTGATTAGAGTTTCAACACCATTTTGGAATGCACTTCTTACCTTTTCATTATATTGACCACGAATATTCACAAAATCATTAGAACGAGGACTTGATTGTACTATTCCAAATGGACTTTGAGTTGTAGTACGCTGCTCATAGGCAGTAAATGCGCCCCCAGGCTTAACTATTGCAATTTTCTTATCGACAGATTCTTGTTGTGCACCAAAATCAAAATTTGTATCTACGACTCCAGATTCCTTTTTTACTGGAATTGCAGAGCAAGCAGTAAGTGATAATACCGCTAGAGTTAAAACTAATTTTTTCATGAAATATATTCCTTTATTTTAAAATAACAAGCAGATGACATATTACATCACAACCATTAACACTTATAGGCGAGCATTATATTTAACACATAAAATTCATACACTTATGACACACCATAAAGTGTAAAACTCTATATATTTATCGAGTTTGATTAATATATCCAAAAAATCACGAATGAATAAAATTAAATCCCGTATCACCCACCATTAAGTGATAGCAAACAAAAACGAAACAATTTGTATCAATAGCTAAAAAGCATGTTTCACGTGGAACATGCTGTCTTAGTTCACGAAATACTAATAAAGCCTAAGATAGCCACTTGCAACACTCATTAAGCAGAGTAAAATTAGCGCAATTAATGTCAGTCAGTCGTATATAAGAGTTGGTATGAGCGAAATTTTTTCTACAGCAGAGCATCACCTAGATGCACTTGGTTTGCGTTGTCCAGAACCTGTAATGATGATCCGTAAAACAGTCCGGAAAATGGCTGAAGGTGAAACCTTGTTGATCACTGCTGACGACCCTGCAACTACCAGAGATATCCCAAGTTTTTGTGAATTTATGGATCACACACTGATTGCAAGTGACACTGAACAAACGCCATATAAATATATGATCAAAAAAGGACTTTAATCATGTCGACACTCAAAGCTATTGCTTACAAAACCGCAAAAAAAGGCCAAATGAATCCAGTATTTTGCGCCAACGTAAGCCTGCTCAAAGGTGTTGAAAATGATGTATTTGGTCGTCCAGGTAAGCGTCAAGTCACTGTGATGTCATTAGAACAATGGCAAACAGCTTGTCAGGAAATTAAAGCTGATTTAGATTGGCTAACTCGCCGCGCTAATATTTTAATAGATAACTATCAATTTAGCGTTGCAGATGTAGGTAAACACATTTCTATTGGTAATGATGTGACCTTACTTATCACTGGTGAAACAGATCCTTGCGCCAAGATGGAAATGGCTCATTCTGGATTAGAGAAAGCGCTACAACCATACTGGCGTGGTGGCGTAACCTGTAAAGTTGTCAGTGAAGGCTTAATTCAGGTTGATGATAAAGTAACGATTACCTAGCCTAGGATGCCTCTTTGAAGAGGCATATAAATCTACCCCATTTTTATGCTGCAACTTATTACAAAATATAGATCGTAAGTACTCCATTCTAGAGCAATAATATTTCTTATAAATTACACTTCAGAAGTAACATAGACACATCGCCTAAAAAGGCTGCTTATCTTGGCAGTACTTAACAAGTTTTTTTGTTACTTGCCAAATATAAAACTTTGCCCAAACGAAACCAAGTAACTGAATCTTCTAAAGTCGGCTTTTTGATTTACCCCACCTATGACTGTCATCATTTGAAACAGAATAAATGTTTAGTTATTGCCAAATATGTGCGATAAATATCATCAGTTTTTTAACTATCAAACAACACTCAATTGATAAAAGTGTAACTCTACCTATAACGATAATCATAATAACGGACTGTGCATGTTTACCTCAAAAATAAAACCACTCTATACCGCGATGGCGCTGAGTTTAGCCAGTGCTTCGCTTGCTGTTAACGCCACAGAAGAAACTGAAAAATGGCAAGTTAACGCTCCTGCAAACGCACCTTTAGAAAAACTACAGATTGATGTTACCGAAGGCACGTGGATGAATATCAGTGTTTCTCCTGACGGGAAAACCATTGTGTTTGATTTACTAGGTGACATATACCAAATGCCAATCAGTGGCGGGGAAGCAAAAAAGCTAGCTTCTGGAATTGCTTGGCAAATGCAACCTGTCTACAGCCCAGATGGAAAGCAAATAGCGTTCACATCTGATGAAGACGGCGGCGATAATATTTGGGTAATGAATGCTGATGGTAGCAATCAACGTGCAGTAACCTCTGAAACATTCCGTTTATTAAACAGCCCCGCATGGAGCCCTGACTCACAATACTTGGTTGCACGTAAACACTTTACTGCAAGCCGAAGCTTAGGTGCTGGTGAAGTTTGGATGTATCACGTAGCTGGTGGTGAAGGTGTTAAATTAACTGAACGCCCTAATGATCAAAAAGATTTAGGTGAGCCAGCTTATTCGCCTGATGGCCGATATATCTACTTCAGCCAAGATGCTACACCGGGTAAAACATTCCACTACTCAAAAGATTCGGTTAAAGGCATTTATAAAATTAAGCGCTACGATACTCAAACCGGTGATATTGAAGTATTAATTGAAGGCACTGGTGGTGCAATTCGCCCAACGCCAAGTCCAGATGGAACTAAACTCGCTTACATCAAGCGCGATGGTTTCCAATCAACACTGTATTTACTGGACTTAAAGTCAGGTAAACATACTAAACTTTACGGTGACCTTGACCGCGACATGCAAGAAACATGGGCTATTCACGGCGTTTACCCAACCATGTCATGGACACAAGACAATGAAGAGATTGTTTTCTGGGCCAAAGGTAAAATAAACAAACTAAACGTTGAGGACCAAGAAGTTGAGAATATTCCTTTCTCCGTCAAAACAGAACTGGATGTCCAACCTTCTGTACGCTTTACTCAAAACCTTGACCAAGACGAGTTTGATGTAAAAATGCTGCGTATGGCGCAAGTATCACCTAATGGCGAAAAGGTAGTATTTGAAGCATTAGGTAAACTTTGGATCCGTGACATTGAAGATGGTAAACAAAAACGTTTAACTCGTTTAGATGACGATATTAATGAGCTTTTCCCACAATGGTCTCGCGATGGGAAAAATATTGTATTTACAACTTGGAATGATCAAGACCAAGGAACTGTCAGCATTGTTAGTGCTAAAGGCGGACGCAGTAAAGAATTGACCAGCGAGCCGGGTAAATATGTAGAGCCAACCTTTTCTCCTGATGGCAAAGTTGTTGTATACCGTAAAGCTAAAGGCGGATACGTGACACCTCGAACTTGGTCGCAAGAGCCTGGTTTGTATAAAGTTGATATAAAGAAAAAGAAAAACATCAAAATTACAGCTAGTGGCTACCAACCTCAGTTCGGTGCAGATTCAAAACGTGTTTTCTTTATGGATTATGGTGAGACACCTGAACTATCGTCAATTAGCTTAGACGGCTTCGAAAAACGCACCCATTACACCAGTGAACATGCAACAGAGTTTCGTGTATCGCCTAACGGTGAACATTTAGCTTTCTCTGAACGTTTCCGTGTTTACGTTACTCCATTTGCTAAGCACGGTGAAACGGTTCGTATAAGCCCTAAAGCAACCAACCTTCCTGTAACTCAATTAAGTGTCCGTGCTGGCGAGAGCATAAGTTGGAATAATAAGAGCAATGAACTTTATTGGACTCTTGGGCCTGACTTATATCAAGCCGCTGTTGATACTCAATATGCTAAGACTGAAGATGAAATAAAACCAACAGTCACTGCTATTGGTTTTAAAGAAAAGGCAGATGTTCCACGTGGAACAATCGCCTTTGTTGGCGGTAAAGTTATTACCATGGAAAATGATCAAGTCATTGAAAATGGTGTAGTCATCGTTACTGACAATAAGATTGTTAGTGTTGGTGATGCTAGCGTAACCATACCGAAAGGTGCACAGGTTATCGATATTAAAGGTAAAACTTTGATGCCTGGTTTATTCGATGCTCACGCTCATGGTGGTCAAGCTGACGATGAAATCATACCTCAACAAAACTGGCAGTTATACTCTGGTCTATCGTTAGGCGTTACAGCAATTCATGATCCATCAAATGATACGACTGAAATCTTTGCAGCATCTGAGCAGCAAAAGGCAGGCAATATTGTCGGCCCACGTATATTCTCAACGGGTACCATTCTATATGGTGCAAATGCTCCAGGATATACGTCTCATGTCGACTCGTTAGATGATGCTAAATTTCACTTAGAGCGATTAAAGAAAGTCGGTGCTTTTAGTGTGAAGAGTTATAACCAACCACGTCGTAACCAACGTCAACAAGTCATTCAAGCTGCACGTGAATTAGAAATGATGGTTGTGCCTGAAGGCGGAAGCTTACTACAACATAACTTATCAATGATTGCTGATGGTCATACAACTATCGAGCATTCACTTCCTGCTGGTTCAATCTACAGTGATATTAAGCAGTTTTGGAGTCAAACAGAAGTTGCCTATACACCTACTCTAGTTGTTGCCTACGGTGGTATTTCAGGTGAACACTATTGGTATGATAAGACCGATGTTTGGGCTCACCCTCGCCTAAGCATGTATGTACCAAGTGATATATTGAATGCTCGTTCGATGCGCAGAACTAAAGCACCAGATGCGCATTACAATCATTTCAATGTTGCTCGTGTAGCCAATGAACTTAATGACATTGGAATCCATCCAAATATCGGTGCTCATGGTCAACGTGAAGGCTTAGCCGCACATTGGGAAATGTGGATGTTTGCCCAAGGTGGTATGAGCAATATGGACGTACTTAAAACAGCTACGATTAATCCAGCTAAAACCTTTGGTATGGACCATCAAATAGGTTCAATTAAAGCAGGTAAATTGGCTGACTTAATTGTCATTGATGGCAATCCATTAGAAGATATTCGCACTACGGATAAAGTCACTTACACTATGGCTAACGGTAAATTATATAACGCTGAAACCATGGATCAGTTAAATGGTGAAGAGATAAAACGTAAGCCATTTTTCTTTGAAACTGTTAAATAGCTTAACCTGTAGCTATTAATTTAAAAGGGATGTTCCACGTGGAACATCCCTTTTTTTATTACTAGTGACATATTTTAAATATCACTTTCCATAGCGAAAACAATCTGTTGTATGATCGTTAACCATACCTACCGCTTGCATAAATGCATAACAAATCGTTGGTCCAACAAAGTTAAAGCCGAGCTTTTTAAGTGCTTTTGACATCGCTTCTGATTCAACAGTTTGTGCTGGAACTTCTGACATTGAACTGAAATGATTAACCTTAGGCTTACCACCAACGAAATCCCATAAGAAAGTAGAGAAGTCATTGCCTGCATCTACAAAGGCCAAATATGCTTTAGCATTTATAATTATAGAATTGACCTTCAAACGATTTCTAACAATCCCTGGATTTAACAGCAGTTGTTCTACTTTCTCATCGTCAAAAGTAGCAATAATCTTAGGGTCAAAATTGGCGAACAAAGCTTGGTAATTATGCTGCTTTTTTAAAATGGTAATCCATGACAGTCCCGCTTGCTGTCCATCAAGGCATAACTTCTCAAATAGCTCGATAGAATCATAAACTGGCCTTCCCCAAACATTATCGTGATAATCGATATAAAGAGAGTCATTACTTAACCAAGCACAACGTTTCTGATCCATTTGTATTGCCCATTTCAATTTTTAGTCTCTACGTTAAAAAATAACCTACATCTGTATTAATCTACAAGGTATAATCAAAACCATTTTCTATTTTTAGCCTCAACCAGTAGATAAGCGGACATGACGACGAAACACGACGTAAAGACATTCCAGGGCTTCATTATGACCCTGCAGGAATACTGGGCGCAGCAAGGTTGCGCAATCGTTCAACCATTAGACATGGAAGTGGGTGCAGGCACTTTCCACCCGATGACATTTTTACGTTCATTAGGCCCAGAGCCAATGAGCAGTGCTTACGTGCAACCATGTCGTCGACCTACAGATGGTCGCTATGGTGAAAACCCTAACCGACTTCAACATTACTACCAATTCCAAGTAGTGCTTAAGCCTTCTCCAAGTAACATCCAAGAGCTATATCTTGGCTCATTAGAAGCGCTTGGTGTTGATATGGGCGTTCATGACGTTCGTTTTGTTGAAGACAACTGGGAATCGCCAACACTTGGTGCTTGGGGTTTAGGTTGGGAAGTCTGGTTAAATGGCATGGAAGTGTCGCAATTTACCTACTTCCAACAAGTTGGTGGCTTAGAATGTAAGCCAGTAACTGGTGAAATCACTTACGGTTTAGAGCGTCTTGCGATGTATATCCAAGAAGTCGACAGCGTATACGACCTTGTCTGGACTGACGGCCCTATGGGTAAAGTCATGTACGGTGACATTTTCCATCAAAATGAAGTTGAGCAATCAACGTATAACTTCGAACATGCTGATGTTGAAGTGCTATTTAAGCAATTTGATGACTGTGAAAAAGCCTGTCAAAAACTGTTAGCGCTTGAAAAACCGCTACCATTACCAGCTTATGAGCAAGTAATGAAAGCCTCGCACGCATTTAACTTACTCGATGCCCGCCATGCTATTTCAGTTACTGAACGCCAACGTTATATCTTACGTGTTCGTACTATGGCAAAAGGTGTTGCAGAATCTTATTACCAAGCACGTGAAGCGCTTGGTTTCCCAATGTGTAAGTAGAGGTAGAATATGAACGTTGAAAACTTACTCATTGAAGTGGGTACTGAAGAATTACCGCCAAAAGCATTACGTAAACTGGCAGAATCATTTCTTGCTAACTTTACTGAAGAGCTAACTAAAGCTGAGTTAGCTTATGAAAATGCAACTTGGTATGCGGCGCCTCGCCGTTTAGCAATTAGTGTTGAACAACTTGCTGTTGCGCAAGCTGACAAAGTGGTTGAGAAACGCGGACCTGCAGTTGCTCAAGCATTTGACGCTGAAGGAAACCCAACTAAAGCCGCTATGGGCTGGGCTCGTGGTAACGGAATCACTGTTGAACAAGCTGACCGTCTAAAAACAGACAAGGGCGAATGGTTATTACACCAAGCTAAAGTGGTTGGTGTTGAAACCAAGTCTTTAATTGCTGCAATGGCACAAAAGTCTTTAGATAAATTACCTATCCCTAAACCAATGCGTTGGGGTAGTAATACAACACAATTTATCCGCCCAGTTCATACTGTCACTATGCTTTTAGGTGATGAACTCGTTGCTGGTGAATTGTTAGGTATCGAATCAGCTCGCACTATTCGTGGTCATCGTTTCATGGGTGTTGATACCTTTGAATTAGATCATGCAGACAACTACTTAACTGAACTTGAAACGCAGGGTAAAGTATTAGCTGATTACCAACGTCGTAAAGACATCATTAAAGAAAATGCAGAAATAGCTGCCAAAGAAATTGGCGGCGTTGCAGAGCTTGAAGATGACTTACTTGAAGAAGTAACCGCATTAGTTGAATGGCCTGTTGTGTTAACAGCAAGCTTTGAAGAAAAGTTCTTAGATGTTCCTGCTGAAGCTTTGGTTTACACCATGAAAGGCGATCAAAAATACTTCCCAGTATTTGATAAAGCAGGCCAACTATTACCAAATTTTATCTTTGTGACTAACATTGAGTCTAAAGATCCTCAGCAGATTATTTCAGGTAACGAAAAAGTGGTTCGCCCTCGTCTTGCCGATGCTGAATTCTTCTTTGAAACTGATAAAAAACAGTCATTAGAAACTCGTCTAGCCAGCTTAGAGTCTGTTGTTTTCCAAAAACAATTAGGCACGATTAAAGCTCGCGTTGAGCGTATCTCTGCAATGGCTGGTTTCATTGCCACCAGCATTAACGCTAATAGCGAAGAAGCCGCTCGTGCAGGCTTACTGTCTAAATCTGACCTAATGACCAACATGGTGATGGAGTTTACTGATCTTCAAGGCACTATGGGCATGCATTACGCACGCTTAGATGGTGAAACTGAAGCTGTTGCAGTTGCCTTAGCTGAACAATACAAGCCTAAGTTCTCTGGCGATACTGTGCCAACAGCACCGATTTCTATCTGTGTCGCGTTAGCTGAAAAACTCGATACTTTAGTGGGTATTTTTGGTATTGGGCAAGCACCTAAGGGCGCAGCAGATCCATTCGCACTTCGTCGTGCAGCTATCGGTATTTTACGTCTTTGTTTAGAAAACAACTTACCGCTAGATTTAGTTGATTTAATTGCTAAAGCAAAAGAATTACACGGTGAAAACCTAACTAACGAAAACGTATCTGAACAGGTTCTTGAGTTCTTTATGGGCCGTTTCCGTTCTTGGTATCAAGATCAAGGTGTAGGCGTTGACGTTATTCTCGCTGTACTAGCACGTAAACCAACTGCACCTGCTGATTTTGAAAGCCGCATTAAAGCTGTGGCTCACTTTAGAACGTTAGAGCAAGCATCAGCTCTTGCTGCTGCTAATAAGCGTGTATCTAACATCTTGGCTAAAGTTGAAGGCGAAATCCCATCTACTATTGATTCTGGGCTTCTCGTTGAAAGTGCTGAGAAAGCATTAGCTGAAAAGTTAGCTGAACTGCAACCACAACTTGCACCATTATTTGCTGCAGCAAACTATCAACAAGCATTAGATCTTCTTGCTGGTTTACGTGAAAGCGTTGATACCTTCTTCGAAGATGTAATGGTTATGGCAGATGATGCAGCACTTAAGAATAACCGTTTAGCACTTCTTAATAGTCTACGTGAGCAATTCTTACATGCCGCTGATATTTCATTATTACAATAATGATATCTGAGTCATCACAACAAAAGCGCGCCTTATGGCGCGTTTTTTTATGGCTAACATCAGTGTAGATTAAATGAACATCCAACTAAAGTTACATTATAGAGTGATTAACTTTTGATGCAGTAACTCAAACTCATCATGGCTAATAGCGACTTGAGAAAGCAACTGCGACTGCGCCTGCTCTGTCAGCTTATCCACCTGTTTAAGCATCGAACATTCACTAATGATATTGGCACGCCATATTATCAAAGCCATGCTATCTGTTGGTTTGTGATGACAGTTAGCCAATTGGGTTAACGGCACTTCAAATTCAGCGGGTAATTGCCAATATTTAACAAGCAATGCGCTGAGTCCTAATGACTTGGTCGTCATGACTTGCTTAAACAATATCGAACTAGGCTGCTCACCAGGTTCAGCTTGTCGAAACGCTTCAATCATCATTTTAAAAATAGCAATTTTGCCAACGTCATGTAGTAAGCCTAAAAAGAATGCGGTATCACCATCATATTCTGCAAGTTCATTAGCTAAAAAGGCTACCTGCATAGAGTGGCGCCAAATTTCAGCGCCAAAGCGTCTGAAATAAATAGGCTTAATGTTAATCATTTCCTTCATTAAGCTTGTTCGTACAAATAGTTGTAATTGGCTTAAACCAATCTGCACAACAGCTTGTTGCAAGCTGGTGATTTGCTTATCAGAGCGTTTGAAAGCACTCGAATTACACAACTTCAATACTTCAATACTCAATACCGGATCTTGCTCTATCCGCAGAAGCAAAGACTTAGTATCGACATCTGATTGAGCTATTTGTCTGTCTACTTCTGATAATCGACTAGGTAGTTTAAGTACCTTTTCAGCAATAGCCTGCGGCGCTGTAAAAGCCTGTTCAATCTTAGTCAGCACACTGCGCTCTAAGTCATTTGCCATTGCACCTGTATCTTGGCTACTTGATGGAAATAACAAACTATAAAACAGTGCACTAGCATCAAGAACACTTGTCGGCACGGCAACGGAGACTTGCTCAGTAGTTTGTTGATGACTAGCTTGCTTTGGCCTAGACGCAACTTGTGAATTAGCTGGGCGTTTTAATAACACAGATTGTTGGCTGTCTAATGATTTAGCAGCATTGACCTCTTGGGTCGGACGAACATTAAACAACTTATAAAATAGCTTTTTAAACATGACAAAATACCACTTAGACAGGTAACAACATTGGAAAAAGCTGGTTTAAAAGGGTTAAAACTAAAAATGGGTGCCACTTGGCACCCATTTAATTTAACAGAGATGCATTATACGTCTAAGTTAGCAACGTTCAGCGCGTTGGTTTCAATGAAGTCACGACGCGGCTCTACTTGATCGCCCATTAAGGTCGTGAATAATTGGTCAGCACCAACAGCATCTTCAATGGTCACTCGTAACATACGGCGTGTTTCAGGATCCATTGTAGTTTCCCACAATTGTTCAGGGTTCATTTCACCCAACCCTTTATAACGTTGAATGTATAAACCACGTTTCGCTTCGCTCATGGTCCAGTCAAGTGCTTCAATAAAGCTCTCAACTTCTTTCATGCGCTCGCCACGTTTGATGTAACCACCTTCTTCAATCATACCGTCTAACGCTTTACCTAACTTAGCAATTAGCGTGTAGTCATTTGACTGGAAGAAGTCGTAGCTGAACAAGTAATTAGTATCAATACCGTGCTTACGAATAGTTAGGCTAGGTAAGTAAGCTTTACGCTCTGGATCTAATACTGGCTCTATGCTGTAGATAACACCATCAGACTCAAGTTCAATTAAGTCTGCGACGAATGCATCACACCACTGTTTCATTTGCCCCTCATCAGACAACATTTCATTTGAAATGCCTGGATGGTGGATCATGCGATTAGTAATCGACTCAGGGTAGCGTTTAGCTAAACGTTCAATAATCGCTTCAACTTCACGGTACTGAGCCACTAAACGCTCTAGTGGTTCACCTGACATGCCAGGTGCACCAGCAGTTGGGTAAATATGAGTGCCATCTAACGCTTGCGTTGTTAAGTACTCAGTTAATGCTGGCTCATCTTTTAGATATTGCTCTTGCTTACCTTTTTTAACTTTAAATAAAGGTGGCTGTGCAATATAGATATAACCGCGCTCAATCAACTCTGGCATTTGACGGAAGAAGAAGGTCAATAGCAGCGTACGAATGTGCGAGCCATCGACGTCGGCATCGGTCATGATGATGATGTTATGGTAACGAGTCTTTTCTGGGTCATAGTCTTCACGACCAATACCACAGCCTAATGCAGTAATCAGTGTTGCCACTTCTTGAGAAGAAAGCATTTTATCAAAACGTGCTTTTTCAACGTTTAGAATTTTACCTTTAAGCGGAAGAATCGCTTGGTTTTTACGGTTACGTCCCTGCTTGGCTGATCCGCCAGCAGAGTCCCCTTCCACTATGTAGATTTCAGAAAGGCCAGGGTCTTTCTCTTGGCAATCTGCAAGTTTACCAGGTAAACCGCCTAAATCTAATGCGCCTTTACGACGAGTCATTTCACGGGCTTTACGTGCCGCTTCACGAGCGCGCGCTGCATCAACAATCTTACCGACAATCAGTTTAGCATCGACAGGGTTTTCTAATAGGTAATCATTTAACTGCTCACCCATTGTTTGTTCTACTGCACCTTTAACTTCACTTGATACCAATTTATCTTTGGTCTGTGAGCTAAATTTAGGGTCGGGTACTTTTACTGAAATAACCGCGGTTAAACCTTCACGAGCATCATCACCCGTTGCACTGGTTTTACCTTTCTTATTGAAACCTTCGCGCTCCATGTAGTTATTTAAGTTACGTGTTAATGCACCACGGAAACCCGCTAAGTGAGTACCACCATCACGCTGTGGAATGTTGTTGGTAAAACAGAAAATACTTTCCTGGTAACCATCATTCCATTGCATTGCTACTTCAACTGTAATGCCATCTTCACGCTCATGGGTGAAATGGAAGACATCTTTGTTAATAGGTGTTTTGTTACGGTTTAGGTAATCAACAAATGCGCTAATACCACCATCGTATTTAAAGAATTCATCACGCTCATCACGCTCGTCAACCAAGCGAATACCCACACCTGAGTTCAAGAATGATAATTCACGCACACGCTTGGCAAGAATATCAAAGTGGAACAAAGTATCAGAGAAGGTTTCAGGGCTTGGCCAAAAACGGATATGAGTACCAGTTTTATCAGAGTCGCCTACTGGAGCAATTGGGGCGTCAGGTACACCCATAGTGTAAAACTGTTCGTAAATATGGCCATCACGACGAATGGTCATTTGCAGCTTTTCAGACAGCGCGTTTACTACTGAAACACCTACACCGTGCAAACCACCAGATACTTTGTATGAGTTATCATCAAACTTACCACCAGCATGAAGTACGGTCATAATAACTTCAGCTGCTGAAACCCCTTCCTCTTCATGGATAGCAACTGGGACACCACGGCCATCATCTGTTACAGACACTGAGCCGTCAGCATGAATGGTTATAGTAATGTCATTACAGTGGCCAGCTAAGGCTTCATCGATAGAGTTATCGACCACTTCGAATACCATGTGATGAAGACCCGTACCATCATCTGTATCACCGATGTACATCCCTGGTCTCTTACGAACTGCATCAAGGCCTTTTAAAACCTTAATACTCGAAGAATCATAACTATTCTCTGACATATTTCTCTCTCGTTTTTATTCAACTACCGTGACTTGCCCATGTTCCACATGAAACATTTTACTTGGCGGGCTTGCCAGCGAATCGACTATTGCAACAGGATCAATCGCTGTGACAAAAATTTGTGCACCGGTTTCGGTTAACTGTTTTAGCAATAGTTGCCTATGTTGTGCATCCAACTCAGATGGAAGATCATCCACAAGGTAAATACTATGCTTGTTTTGTTGTTCTTGAAGCAATTTGCCTTGTGCAATACGCAGTGCACAGACTAATAATTTTAACTGTCCTCGGGATAATGCATCCTGCACAGGAAGGTTGCCAACGCGTAATCGTAAATCCGCTTTATGTGGTCCACTGCCTGTATTTCCCGATGATAAATCTCTGTGATATTGAGTTTCGAGTAACTCTGCAAAATCCGTTTTGCTATCCCAGCCGCGAGTAAAGGAAACTTTAATATCAACTCGTGGTAAAAACTCTTTGATTATACCCTTAAGTAGCTCATTTAACGAGTCTACATATTGATTTCGTATCGAAGTAACTTGTTCAGCATACCGTACCAATTCCTTATCCCAAAATTGAATTGTGGCATAAGAAGAACCATCTCTAAGAAGTTGATTTCTTTGCTTTAAAATTCTTCTTGTATTCACCCATGCTTGATAAAAATTAACGTCCGCATGAAAAGCGCCCCAGTCGATAAATTGTCGGCGGGCTTTTGGGCCTTCAAATAGCAAAGAAAAACTTTCCGGTGTGATAACTTGAATGGGTAATGTTTCAGCCAAAACCGACAAACGCTTCACTTTGTCGCCATTTAATTTGACATCAATATCGCCATTTCGAAAACGTCTTAAACCTAATTTAGCTTCGCCCGAAGCCATTTCTAGTTGAGCAAATAAAGTTAAACTATCTTGCTCAATATTAATCACTCTTTGAGATAAATGACTGCGAAAAGAACGCCCCATTCCCAAAAAATATATAGCTTCTAATATACTGGTTTTTCCGCTGCCATTTTCACCATAAATCAGATTTAAACCTGACTCTGGTTGTAATGACGCCGAAAGGATATTGCGAAACTGGGCGATATTAAGACGGGTTAAACTCATGAGTGGTAATTTCTCAAACCTATCAACAAAGAAGTAAAACTAAAAAAGGTGCCTTAATGTAGCACCTTTTGGGATAAAAACGTCGCAGTAATCTATTTAGATCATGTCAAAATTATAAACGCATAGGCATCACGACATACATTGAATCTTCTTCGGCGTGGTTTTCTATCAACGCACTCGAGTTTCCATCAATCAGAGTGATTCTGACGTCGTCACTGGCTAAGTTATTTAATACATCGAGTAGATAACTCACATTAAAGCCAATTTCTAAGTTTTCAGAATTGTATTCAACGTCGATAATTTCTTCTGCTTCTTCTTGCTCAGGGTTGTTTGCTGTAATGCGCAATAATCCTGGCTCAAGCTGAATACGAACCCCACGGAACTTCTCATTCGATAAAATTGAAGCGCGAGTTAATGCTTGTTTTAAATGATTACGACTCGCGACTACAATCTTATTACCGCCTTTAGGTAACACGCGACGATAATCAGGAAAACGTCCATCAACAAGCTTACTGGTAAATACGGCATTATCGGTGGTGGCACGAATAGCACTATCACCAATAGCAATATTAATCTCTTTGTCTTCGCTCTCTAATAAGCGCGACATTTCAACCACACCTTTACGCGGCACAATCACTTGCTTTTCTGGTAATTCGATACCAATATCACGATGACTGAGTGCTAAACGGTGTCCATCTGTCGCAATCGCTTTTAACGAGTTACCCGCAGTTTCAAAAAGTAAGCCATTTAAATAGTATCGAACATCTTGGTTCGCCATTGAGAACTGGGTCGAATCAATAATCGACTTTAATGTGCCCTGCTTTAAACTGAATTCAATCTCTGCTTGGAAAGCTTCAACATTGGGGTAATCAGATGCTGGCAAAGTGGCTAAAGAAAAACGGCTACGGCCTGAGCGTAATAACCATTTGTTTTCTTGTTGTTCAATTTTGATTTCGACTTGTTCAGGAAGAGACTTGACGATATCTAAAAGCTTTTTAGCGGGAACAGTCGTGCTACCGACTTCAATGTCACCTTGAATAGGCGCTTGGCCTACAAGCTCCACTTCTAAATCCGTACCTGTCAGCTTAAGTGAGTACTCACTAACTTCCACGAGTAGATTAGATAAAATCGGCAAGTTATGACGTCTTTCTACTGCGCCACACACTAATTGAAGTGGTTTTAATAGGGCATCCCTATCAATTGAAAATTTCATTCGTCTCAATTTCCTGATATTAAGAAGATAATGTACGTATCAAGTTAGCATAATCTTCTTTAATGTCATGACTTTCTTCACGCAATTGGGCAATTTTTCTGCATGCGTGTAATACGGTAGTATGATCACGACCTCCAAAGGCATCCCCAATTTCAGGCAAGCTTTGGTTTGTGAGTTCTTTTGATAATGCCATCGCTACTTGACGAGGTCTCGCAACACTACGAGAACGACGCTTAGATAGCATGTCAGCCATTTTAATTTTGTAGTACTCAGCCACGGTCTTTTGAATATTATCAATCGTGACCAGTTTTTCTTGTAGCGCTAATAAATCACGCAATGCTTCACGAACAAAATCAATCGTAATCGGTCGACCAGTAAAGTTAGCATTGGCAATAACACGGTTTAATGCGCCTTCTAATTCACGCACATTTGAACGTAAACGTTTGGCAATAAAGAACGCCACTTCATCTGGAAGGTTAATGCCACTCTCTTGTGCTTTACGCATCAAGATCGCCACACGAGTTTCCAGTTCAGGCGGCTCAATAGCAACCGTAAGACCCCAACCAAAACGAGATTTTAAACGATCTTCTACCCCATCGATTTCTTTAGGGTATTTATCAGATGTCAAAATGATCTGATGATTACCTTCTAATAGTGCATTGAAGGTATGAAAGAATTCTTCTTGTGAACGATCTTTATTGGCAAAGAATTGAATGTCATCAATAAAGAGTGCATCAACACTACGGTAATAACGTTTGAAATCTTCAATCGCATTATTCTGTAATGCTTTAACCATATCCTGAACAAAACGCTCAGAGTGCATATAAACCACTTTAGCATTGGGATTATTTTTAATAATCCCATTGCCTACTGCATGCAATAAATGGGTTTTACCTAAACCGGTGCCGCCATATAAAAATAATGGGTTGTATGCACCACCTGGGTTTTCTGCCACTTGCAGCGCTGCAGCTTTACCTAGTTGGTTTGATTTACCTTCAACGAAATTATCAAACTGATAAGTAGGATTAATATTACTGCGATGATTAGCATGCTCAACAGGCTCAGCTTGAGTATTAAATGCTGTACTGACACGCGGCTTAGCTTGTGTACTTTGCGGCTGTCTAACTTCTGCTTTTACTGGTGCAGGAGTTCTGACTGCTGACGGGCGGCTACCAATATCAAAACGCAGCTTAGGGGCATTTCCACCTAACTGTTCAGTAAAAAATTGATTGATGATATTGATGTACTTATCTCGAACCCAATCGAGTACAAAACGATTAGGTGCATAAAGTACCAAAGTATCGCCATCCATTTCAGCTTGTAGCGGACGGATCCACATACTGAATTGCTGCGCAGAAAGTTCGTCTTGCAGCCTGTCGATACATTGTTGCCAAAGTGAAACCGCCACTTAATATTCCTTAATATCGTTTGTTGAAGGAGGGGTATTCTATCGTTAGATCTCAATGATCGCTATCGATAAAAAAATTTTTATCCCCAGCCTGATCATTGTATGTGGATATCTGTGATCTTTAAAGATCAAAAACGATCCAATTAATCGCATTAGTTCGCAGATCCTGCTTTATTAACCGATCACTCTTGATCTATAATAGCCGCGCTTTGATCTCGTTAAACAGCCTTTGATCCACTACATGTAGTGTTGATTCACAGAGTTATCCACATCCTGTGGTGAATTATTGGAGTTTAATGAAAAAGTAATTAGGTAAAAATTGTGCATATAGCTACTTTCCTTGTTGACGGTAGTGATTAAAGTGATTACAATTCGGCCTCTTTTTTGCCCTTGCCTCTTATTTTAAGAATGTAAGGTTTATTAACTACTAAATATACGGATTGCCAAAATGAGTAAACGTACTTTTCAACCAAGCAACCTGAAGCGTAAGCGTTCTCACGGCTTCCGCGCACGTATGGCCACTGTAGGCGGCCGTAAAGTGATTGCACGTCGTCGTGCAAAAGGTCGCGCTCGTTTATCTGCTTAATCGGTAGATATTCATAGTGACTAGCTATGCTTTTACGCGGGAGTTACGTCTGTTAACTCCCGCGCAATTCAAATCTGTATTTTCAAATCCCATCAAAGCATCTTCTGCTGAAATAACTCTGCTCGCTATACCTAATTCAGAACAACATCCTCGTATTGGATTAACAGTTGCAAAACGTTTTGTTAAAAACGCCAGTGATCGTAATCGTATTAAGCGAATAATCAGAACAAATTTCCGTTTAAGTCAGCACGACATTCCAAATCTTGATATTGTTGTCTTGGTTCGAAATGGTGTGGTCGATATGGAAAATGCAGAACTACATAAGTTAACAGAGAAGTTATGGCGCAAACTCAGTCGCCGTTACAATGGCTAGCCACTAAGGCTATTCGTGGTTACCAACTTCTTATCAGCCCCATGCTGGGACCTCGCTGTAGATTCAACCCAACGTGCTCTTATTATGCGATTGATGCAATAAAAACGCATGGAACTGCGAAAGGTTGTTGGCTTGCAGCGAAACGCATACTAAAATGTCACCCTTTACATCCCGGCGGAAGTGATCCCGTCCCCCCTAAAAATGACAGGTGTAACAAATAGGCTATGGAATCTCAACGCAATTTAATGCTTATCGCACTACTGTTTGTCAGTTTTTTACTTTGGCAAGCATGGCAAGACGATAAAGCACCACAACCGACAGCAACACAATCGGTTGTTCAAACGAATAACGTACCTTCGTCAAATATTGGCGATGTACCCGATGCTGATTCAAGCATGCCTGTTCAATTACCGGCGACTCAAAATCTGATTACAGTTAACACTGATCAGCTAAACATCAAAATCGACCCAGTAGGTGGTGATATTGTTTATGCTGCACTTGTTGACCATAAAGTTGAAATCGATAGCGATGAAGCTTTTGTTCTTTTAGAGCAAAACGGTGCATTCAATTATATTTCTCAAAGTGGCTTAATCGGACGTGATGGTATTGATAGCAGTACTCACGGTCGTGCTCATTTTTCTGCTGAATCAGAACTATATGAATTAGCAGCTGGCCAAGACACTTTATCTGTACCATTAAGCTATGTAGATGCAAATGGCGCAAGCTATACC
The DNA here is from genome assembly GCF_019654955.1 of Shewanella sp. KT0246. Lineage (GTDB taxonomy): Bacteria > Pseudomonadota > Gammaproteobacteria > Enterobacterales > Shewanellaceae > Shewanella > Shewanella goraebulensis. The sequence goes on from NZ_BPEV01000024.1 coordinate 43,692, forward strand.
AAAGTATTTACTTTCACTCGTGGCCAGTTTGATGTGACCGTTGATTACAATGTAAACAACACCACAGCAGCGCCGCTTCAAATGCAAATGTACGGTCAGATTAAGCAAACCGTTCAAGCATCTGAAAGCAGTATGATGATGCCGACTTACCGTGGTGCCGCATTCTCTACTCAGAATGTTCGTTACGAAAAGTATGATTTTGAAGATATTGCTAAAAGTAACTTAAACCAACAAACACTAGGCGGTTGGGCAGCAATGCTTCAACATTACTATGTGTCGGCTTGGGTACCACCAGCAAATGATTCGAACACTATTTTCACCAGCATGAGTGCTGGTGGACAAGCCAACATTGGTTTCCGCGGTGCGGTGCATGATATTGCTCCAGGTACCCAGCAAACTATTAGTGCTCAGTTCTTCGTAGGTCCTAAAGACCAAAAAGCACTTTCTAGTATTTCTGAAACCTTAAACCTTGTAGTTGATTATGGTTTCCTTTGGTGGCTAGCAATCCCTATTTACAAGTTACTGATGTTCTTCCAGTCAATTGTAACTAACTGGGGTATGGCTATTATCTTAATTACGTTATCTGTTCGTGGTCTTTTATATCCACTGACTAAAGCGCAATACACCTCAATGGCGAAAATGCGTAACCTACAGCCTAAACTTGCTGAACTGAAAGAACGTTTCGGTGATGACCGTCAAAAGATGGGTCAAGCTATGATGGAGCTGTACAAGAAAGAAAAAGTTAACCCTATGGGTGGCTGTCTTCCTATCTTGCTGCAAATGCCTATTTTCATCGCATTATACTGGGTACTACTAGAAAGTTATGAATTGCGTCATGCACCATTCATGCTTTGGATTGACGATTTATCGGTTCAAGATCCTTACTACGTACTACCGTTACTAATGGGTGTGTCTATGTGGTTAATGCAGAAAATGCAGCCTATGGCACCAACCATGGATCCTATGCAAGTTAAGATGATGCAGTGGATGCCAGTTATCTTTACTGTGTTCTTCCTATGGTTCCCATCAGGACTAGTTCTTTACTGGTTAGTTGGTAACTTAGTGGCAATCACACAACAAAAGATTATTTATGCCGGTTTAGAGAAAAAAGGCTTAAAATAAGTCATAGCTCGAACTGATATAATCTTTAAAGGCGGCTATTAAGCCGCCTTTTCCTTTACTATTTTCAACAAGGTTTTCTTCAATGACAGACACTATCGTGGCACAAGCAACCGCACCAGGTCGTGGCGGCGTCGGTATCATTCGTGTATCAGGTGATAAAGCAACTGAAGTCGCACAAAGCGTTTTAGGCCATTTACCTAAAACCCGTTATGCCGACTACTGTGACTTTAAAAGTGTGACTGGTGAAGTCATTGACCAAGGGATAGCCTTGTTCTTTAAAGGACCTAACTCCTTTACTGGTGAAGATGTATTGGAACTACAAGGTCACGGCGGCCAAATCGTATTAGATATGCTAATAAAGCGTGTTATGGAAGTCGATGGGCTTCGTATAGCTAAACCGGGTGAGTTTAGTGAGCAGGCCTTTATGAACGACAAGCTTGATTTAACCCAAGCAGAAGCCATAGCTGACTTAATTGATGCCACCAGCGAGCAAGCCGCTAAAAGCGCGTTAAACTCGCTCCAAGGTGAGTTCTCGGATGAAGTACATCAACTCGTTGAGCAAGTGACTAACTTGCGTTTATACGTCGAAGCAGCGATTGATTTTCCAGATGAAGAAGTCGATTTTTTATCAGACGGTAAAATTGCTAACTCGCTTTATAACATCATCGACAAACTCGATTCTGTGCAAGCCAGTGCTAAACAGGGTTCGATTATTCGCGAAGGCATGAAAGTTGTCATTGCAGGTCGCCCTAACGCGGGTAAATCTAGTTTATTGAATGCGTTAGCAGGTAAAGAATCCGCTATTGTGACTGAAATAGCTGGCACGACTCGTGATGTTTTGCGCGAGCATATCCATTTAGATGGCATGCCACTGCATATTATTGATACCGCTGGTTTACGTGATACAGCTGATACGGTTGAAAAAATTGGGATTGAGCGTGCATGGGATGAGATAGCAACTGCAGACCGGGTGTTATTCATGGTTGATGGCACCACGACTACCGACGTTAATCCACATGATATTTGGCCTGACTTTATAGACCGCCTGCCATCAAGACTTGGAGTCACCGTTGTTCGTAACAAAGCCGATTTAACCGGCGAGCCTGTTATGACCACAGATGAGCACGGTTATAACGTTTATCGCATTTCAGCTAAAACAGGCTTAGGCGTTGAAGAACTTAAACAACACCTTAAGACCCTCATGGGTTATCAAAGCAACCTTGAGGGTGGTTTTATCGCCCGTCGTCGCCATTTAGAAGCATTAGACTTAGCCGCAAGCCACTTACAACTGGGTAAAGAACAACTGGAAGTGTATTTGGCTGGGGAATTACTCGCAGAAGAGCTACGAATGGCTCAGATGGCATTGTCAGAAATTACCGGTAAGTTCACCTCAGATGATCTCCTCGGTAAAATCTTTAGTTCTTTTTGTATTGGTAAATAGCCCTTATGAGTTTAGCAAATACCGTCATCGTACTCGATTTCGAAACCACCGGCTTATCACCTGATAACGCTGATAGAGCCATTGAAATTGGTGCAGTTAAACTGGTTGATGGTGAAGTGGTTGAATCGTTTCAAGAATTAATGAACCCAGGATGTCGGGTAAATAGTTTTATTGAAAACTACACAGGTATTAGCAATCAAATGCTGCAAACAGCCGATAACTGCGAAACTGTCATGGCGCGGTTTGCTGATTTTATTGGAGACTTCAACCTTGTAGCCCATAACGCCAGCTTTGATAAGAAATTTTTAGATGCCGAGTTTCAGCGAATTAATCACCAATACTCAGGTCAGTTTGCTTGCTCTTTATTGCTGTCTCGCAGAATAAGTCAAGATGCGCCAAACCATAAGCTCGGAACCTTGGTTGATTACCACCAACTCCCCAATAATGGTGTTTTTCACCGTGCGTTAGCCGATGCCACGATGACGGGTCATTTATGGCTCCACCAGCTTGAAACAATTAAACTACACCAACCTCAGCAAGCTGTGACTTTTGATAAAATTCAAAAAATTACAGGTATGCCAAAGGCGAAAGTCATGGCCTTTTTAGCACAATAACCTTTCAACAAAGTAATTAAGTTTATTATGCCGCCGATTGCTGTTGCGGCATGCTACTTAACCATTCTTTAAATTTAGTAATCGCAGGTAACCTTTTATCTGAGTGCCCTAACAACTGAACAATGGCATAGCAGTACTGGTAATATAACTGGACATCATTACCGTCTTTATCGGCATCATCACAATTAATCATTGCACCACGTAAATAGCTAAGCACTAATTCATCGCGATTAAATCCTTCAACCTTCCCTATTTTTGCAATCATGCTATGAAACCATACAGAGTAAGCATCGTAACTTTGCTGATAAGCTAACTGATATACCTCACTCGCTTGAGATAAAACATCAGAATTAGGCATGACTCTTTCAATGACGAAGGTTTTATTAACTAAGGTATCGTGTAAACGCCAACATTGATGAGCTAAAAACTGAATAAGCGGGTCTTGATAATGTTGTTCATCAAGTTCAGCCTGAGCATTCCAACGATTTAAGTCATTAATTGCCACCGCTACCATTAAATCAACCTCGCTAGGGAAATGGTTATAAATAGTCCCTTTAGATATCTGGCTAGCTTGAACTAAATGAGAACGACATAAATCAAATGTTTTACGTCCTTTTAAACAACGCTGAGATACTTCAACTAGGTATTCTCCTCTTTGCTGCCAAGTACTCATGATGTATCCCTTACTTTGATTGAAAAATATGTTATCAGTTCACATTCACACAATAACAAGCTTTTTACGTTCTCGATATTAAGTAATACTGATACCACTATGATCAATCTCAATAGCCAGATTATCTAAAGCCAATGTTAAAAATTGAATTACTAGAAAGCTTCATCGCGGTAGCCGAAAATGGCAACCTTTCAAAAGCTGCAGAACAGATTTGCCGGACTCAATCAGCATTAAGTCTGCAAATTAAAAAGCTTGAAGAAAGTGTTGGGCAGCCATTATTAATCCGCGATAACAAAGGTGTTACACTTACCGACTCAGGTGTAACTTTGCTTAACTACGCCTATAAAATGATGCAACTAAACTCAAAGGCTTTAGATGACTTAAAGGATTGCCAAAATCGAGAAATCATTCGACTTGGTGTCCCAACTGATTATATAAAACGTTACTTGAGCAGCTGTTTATTAGAATTTATTCGTGAATTTACCCGCATAGAGCTGGTGATTGATACTGACGTTAGCGGTAATTTATATAAGCGCTTACAACAAGGCGAATTTGATGTCATTGTAGCGACTCATTGGCAAACACCAGCAAATGGGGAATTGTTATTTGAACGACGCTTTCATTGGGTTGCTGCCAAAAATGGTAATGCTCACAAACGTAGCGTGATTCCAATGGCATTATATCCAGAAAACTGCCCTATTCGTGCCCAAGTATTTGCTAATCATCAACTGACTATGCGCTCGATCAATGTGCTGCTATCAACTCCTTCACCGCAAGCCTTGTGCATGGCGGTTGAAAATGATCTAACCATCGCACCAGTCGCTGAATTTCGTATTAGCGATAAAATGCAGATATTAGATCCGGTTGAACATGGACTTCCCATTTTACCTGTCTTTAATGAAGCGCTTTATCTGAACCCAGATACCCAAACAGATGCAACTCAACAACTGATCTCGTTAATTAAAGCCAATGTTGAAAACTTAGCAGAAGTTGCTGATAGCTAATTATCTATTGTGCATCAGACTAAAAGCCAACTTAAGTAAGTTGGCTTTTTACTTTTCTATAGCTGATAGAAATTACGCGTAGTTTTGATCATATGTCTATATTCAATCGATAAAAAAAGCCCCTAACTATTAAGTTAGAGGCTTATCAAAAAGTGACTACGCTATTAATTGAAAGGGGAAAACAAACAACCAATGCATTAAGCCACTTTTAATACTGACTTAAAATATCGTATTTACTTTTTATGTTTGTCGTATTTGAACGTATGGCAATCGCTACAGATAGGCTCTTTAGCTTTATGCTCACCATGACACTCCTGACAAGGTAACTCTTTACCGTAATGTAAGTTATTGTGCGGATTCTGCCACTTGTCTTCTTCACTACGTGCTGTTGTTTCAGCTAATTCATCAACATCGTGACATTGCTGACAAGCTTGATCAGATGGAAATTGCTTGATGCCATTGTCATGACATGCCTTACAATCTTTTCCGATAACTTCCTGATGGTGATCTCTAATTTCTACGGCTTGAACTGTCGCACTACTTAAGCAAAGTAATCCCAATGCAAGCATCATCTTTAATGTGTTCATCAATAATTCCTCTTGTGTTTTGGGACTAAACTTTCATCATGCTGCGGGCGGCTGTCATTCCCATGACCATACATTCAGGAATAGAACAACTACCTAAACGACTGACACCATGAATACCACCACACACTTCACCTGCGGCATATAAACCAGCAATAGGATTACCAGTAAAGCTGTCTTTTACTTCTGCTTTAGTTGTAATTTGCACACCACCTTGGCAGTAATGCACTTTTGGCCATAAACGAACAACGGTAAACGGTGCTTCAATGTACTTGTCTTTCGCCTTGGTCATATTCTTACCAAATTGAGTATCTTCACCTGACTTAACGTACTGGTTATATTCTTCAATTTGCGTTTTAAGTGCTTTAGTTGGCACTTTAAAATGAGAGGCAAGTTCTTCAATAGAATCAAACTTCCAACCCACATTGTACTTAATGACTTTCTTAGTATTAGGATGCTTTTTAGAATCCTTATAACTGGTGATTAAGATTGGAGGTAGCGCATTTCCTTGTTCATCACGACATGCAAGCTCGGCATCAGCACGAGTTTTACGGTCAGCAATTTCGTTCATAAAGCGTTTACCCGTTAAACGGTTAATCGCAATTGAATGTGGGAAATTGTAAATTGAGTAGTTAGACACGTAACCAAAACCACCTTCATCAGGTGATGCCCAAGGGCCAGATTGAATATGCGCTAAATGAACAGGTACGGCACCTAAGCGGAACATTTCATACATGCCTTCGCCTGTAGCACCAGGAGCATTGGTACAACCTACTTCAGAGGTTAACGTTGGATCTTGCGCCATACGAAGATTAACGTTTTGAGCAAAACCACCTGTCGCCATAATCACACCACGTTTAGCGCGAATATTAATAACTTTACCTGGCTGGTCTTCATCAAAGTGGTAGTTGTCTCGCATTTTAACGCCAAGTACTTCGCCGTTATCACCAATCAAGAAACCTTCAAACTTAGAACGGTTATGAGTATGAACCCCCAATTCACGACACTTATGTAATAACGGTTGAGTGATACCTGCACCACAACTCACGGTTGTTTGATAAGTACGTGCAACAGAGTGACCACCAAGCTGTTGCAAGTATGGATGGTACTCAGAGCCCGCATCAAAAGTCATTTGTAATGCTTCCATTGCATGCTCAGCAACATGGCGAAGTAGTGCTTCATCGGCAATACCACGTCCAGCAGCCATTTGATCAGCGACCATGCGATCAACAGAATCTTTTACGCCTTCTTTAGATTGCATTGGCGTTCCTGGCGCAGCAAATAAGCCACCATTAATCGCTGAATTACCACCAAAGTAAGACATTTTTTCAAAAATATGTACATCTTTTGCACCTAGTTTTGTTGCCTCAATCCCTGCAGCTAAGCCAGCAAAACCAGAACCAATAATAACGATTTCAACTTCTTTATCCCACTTAACACCGTCCGCTTTTTCAGAAACAGCCATCGCTGGAGCTACCATTGCAGCACCTGCTGCTGCACCTAACCCTGCGATAAATTTACGGCGTCCTAACAGATCTACATTACTCATAGGTCATCACCCTTTGTTTAAATTGACTCCTTCATCATAAAGATGGAATCAATTCCAAAAAGGGAATCTACCAAGGTTTAATTATATCTAAATAGGTATATTTACAGAAATGAACCATAGCGCATATTTTAATCAAATATAGCCGTATGCTAACGATTTGGAATCAATTCCAAAACGCTGGCTATCTAAAAAATTAAATGAACGGCTTAAGTTACTTTTGAGAAAGACACTCTGTTAATTTATCGACCAATAATCTGACTTTTGGTGATAAGTGACGGTTTTGAGGATACAAAGCCCAAATACCTTCTTTTTCTTGCTGGAAAGAGGCCAATAACACCTTTAGTTTATTCTCGCTAATTGCTTGCTTAACGTAGTAACCAGGTAATTGCACAATCCCCAAACCTTTTAATGCCGCATCAAGCAAACTAATGCCGCTACTGCATTGCAAATTACCCTGCACTTTAATACTTCTGTTTTTACCTGATTCATTAAAGTGCCAATGTGATTGAGAACCAATTAAACAATTATGCTGACTGAGTTCCGATAAAGAATATGGCGCACCAAAACGATTAATATACTCAGGTGCAGCACACACAAATTGCTCACGACTGGTTAGTCGCTTTGCCATCATACTAGAGTCTGGTAATCGGCCTAAACGAATAGCTAAATCATAACCACCCTCAACTAAATCTAGTTGCCTGTTTGTTAATTCACAAATTACTTCGACATCAGGGTATTGCTGCATATAGTCAGTCACAACCGGCATAATAAACTTCTCACCATAAGTCACAGGTGCTGTCAGTTTAATTAGCCCCTGAGGTTTATTTTGCAAACTACTAATGGCACGCTCAGCCTCTTCAAGGCCATCAATCACTTGTCTGCAATGGCGATAAAACACTTGGCCTTCTTCAGTAAGTGACACTTTTCGAGTAGTGCGATAAAAAAGTTTAGTATTTAATCTATTTTCAATCTGACTAATTTGGCGACTAACTTGCGCGGTTGAAATAGACAAACGCTTTCCCGCCGAGGTAAAACTGTCAGTTTCAGCCACTGCGACAAATTCATAAACTCCTTCCCATGGCAGCATTATTACTCTCTCGTAAAAGTCATTTACTATTTAAGCTTATTATCAACTGACAGAAAATAAATACAATAGAATAATGATCTACACTGAGTAGATAAAATTTATAACCCATCTTCAATAAGGACAAACATAATGTCAGCTCAATTTATTAAATCAAAAGCCGCTGTAGCGTGGGGACCAGGTCAACCTTTATCCGTTGAAGAAGTTGATGTTATGTACCCGAAAGCGGGAGAAGTGATGGTAAAGATTATCGCTTCGGGTGTTTGTCATACTGACGCATTTACCCTATCAGGTGATGATCCAGAAGGTGTTTTCCCGGCAATTCTGGGTCATGAAGGTGGCGGGATTGTTGAAATGGTCGGTGAAGGAGTCACCAGCGTTAAAGTCGGTGACCATGTTATTCCTCTTTACACCGCAGAATGTGGCAAATGTAAGTTCTGTACATCAGGTAAAACCAACCTATGTAGCGCAGTACGTGAGACCCAAGGTAAAGGCTTAATGCCTGATGGTACTACTCGCTTTTATAAAGATGGTGAGCCAATTTTCCATTATATGGGTTGTTCAACATTCTCCGAGTACACCGTATTACCTGAGATCTCGCTTGCAAAAGTGAATAAAGATGCCCCATTAGAAGAAGTCTGTTTATTAGGTTGTGGTGTCACAACCGGTATGGGTGCTGTGCTGAATACCGCTAAAGTTCAAAAAGGCGATACGGTGGCTATTTTTGGTTTAGGTGGCATTGGTTTATCGGCCATAATTGGCGCAACCATGGCTGGTGCATCACGCATTATCGGTATTGACTTAAATGAATCTAAATTTGAGCTAGCCACTAAACTTGGTGCGACAGATTGCATTAACCCTAAAAACTACGACAAACCAATTCAAGATGTCATTGTTGAGTTAACTGATGGCGGTGTTGATTTCTCATTCGAGTGTATTGGTAACGTTAATGTCATGCGCAGCGCGCTAGAATGTTGTCATAAAGGCTGGGGCGAGTCAGTGGTCATTGGTGTTGCTGGTGCAGGCCAAGAAATCTCAACCCGTCCATTCCAATTAGTGACAGGCCGAGTTTGGAAAGGTAGCGCTTTTGGTGGTGTTAAAGGTCGTAGTGAATTACCAGGTATTGTAGAACAATACTTAAATGGTGAATTTAAATTAGATCATTTCATTACTCATACCATGGGACTTGAAGGGATCAACGATGCTTTCGATCTCATGCATAACGGTGAGAGCATCCGTACAGTCATTCATTTCGATAAGTAAACTTTTCTTCAGATCAATTTAAAACCTTGTCCATAGTTAAAATTATGGACAAGGTATAAATCAAATTCTAATTCAATAGCATGCCGCTTATAGGATCTCGAATGACCATTGAAAATATCAGCAGTAATAAAGCATTTGGCGGCTGGTTAAAGCAATACACCCACATTTCAACCACCGTTAATTGCAGTATGCGTTTTGCTATTTATTTACCACCTCAAGCAGCATCACAAAAAGTGCCTGTGCTTTATTGGTTATCAGGTTTAACCTGTACAGATGAAAATGTTATGCAAAAATCAGGTATTCAACGTATAGCAGCGGAACTGGGTATCGCAATTGTCGCTCCTGATACTAGCCCACGTGGTGAGAATGTCGCAGACGACAGCGAAGGTGCTTATGATTTTGGTCTAGGCGCAGGTTTTTATGTCAATGCGACTCAAGCCCCTTTTAATACCCATTATCAAATGTATGACTACGTTGTGAACGAGTTGCCAGAACTCATTGAACAACACTTTCCTGTTTCTCAGCAGCGCAGCATAAGTGGTCACTCAATGGGCGGTCATGGTGCTATCAGTATCGGTCTTAAAAATCCGCAGCGTTATCAGTCAATCTCAGCATTCAGTCCGATTTGTAATCCTATTAATTGCCCTTGGGGACAAAAGGCTTTTAATGGTTATCTAGGTACAGATAAACAAGATTGGCTTGAATATGACAGCACGGAATTAATGAAGCTTACTCAAGCCTCTGTTCCTATGCTGGTGGACCAAGGTAGCGATGACAGCTTCTTAGCTGAGCAGTTAAAACCACAAGCCTTAATCGATGTTGCTAAAGAACAGGAATACCCTTTAACCTTGCGCATGCAAGAAGGCTACGATCATAGCTACTATTTTATTAGTAGTTTTATCGAAGACCATTTAAGGTTCCATGCAAAGTATTTATAAGTAGAAAGCTATAACGAAAATGATCAATGAGCCTTTGCCTAAAAAAAATAGGTCATTGTTTCATGTGAAACATAGTTAGACTTTCAAAATAGAAATAGCAACCTTATAAAGATTGTAAAAAGCCTCAATGTGAATAACATTGAGGCTTTTATATAGGCATTAACGCACATAGATAATGAAGAAAATAACTTCATAGAAAGACTAATTAACGCAATAACTCATCTTTGTCTCAGTCATTTTTCTGTTAAGTGCATTAGCCTTTAATGTCGCTAAAAGTGCAACCACCGAACATCCAAACATAATCAGCACCATGGGCCATAAAGCATCTTTCAACAGTAATGCTGTTATTCCACTAATAATTGCACCGATGAAAAACTGCATAGATCCCATTAACGCAGAAGCAGTACCAGCACTTTTACCAAAGTGCTTTAAAAAGCCAACGCTTGCATTAGATATTGTCCCACCTGTCGCCGCCATACAGATAACAAAGCCAGAAACAGCAAACCATAGATTATTTGGCATAATCAAAATTGAGCTGAACAAAACAAATCCACCGAACACTTTTAGCCCTAAAAATGCCAACAGCATTTGCTCTGCGTCATAACGATTAAGCAAATAGGCATTTAAACGATTAATAATCACAATTCCCACAACATTAGCAATAAATAGCCCTGAAAAGAGCGTTTCGCTAACACCAAACTTAACTAAATAAGCAAAAGGTGCATTGGTAATAAATGTGATTAATAGCGCATAAGAAAACACTTGTGCAATTAAATATCCCCGTGCAGGTTTGAACTTAAGAACACTTTTAAAGCTAGTGCTAGGCATGGTATCACTAGCCTTTATATGCTTTGGCATAACAAAAAATGCACAGATTGCCACAAGGAATGCGAAAATAGCAGATGATAAGAAAATCCAGTGCCAGCTGGATATTTTCATGATTAAGGTACCAATAGCGGGTGCAATAGAAGGGGCTATCATCATAATTAGCATCACAAGTGAGAATACTTTCGCCGCTTCTTTTCCTTCAGCATTATCACGAATAGTGGCAGGTACAACGACAACAGCCATGCCGCCGCCAATCGATTGCAAGCAACGCCAAAGCCAAAAAAACTCCAAAGAATCGACTAAAGCTAACACTAGACTGCATACACCAAACACCAGTAAACCTAATGACATGATTGGCTGACGGCCAAATTTATCAGATAGTGGTCCGCCGACTAACTGACCAATTGCCATCCCGAAAACATACATGCTGACGGTAATCGCAATCAAAGAAGTATCGACATTGAAATCAGTTGCAATGATTGGAATCGCTGGCAGATAACTATCGATAGCGTATGGAGTCATCGCAAAAACAGCAGCAAGTAACAGAATTAAGCTTTTAGATATGGATTGTTGCATTTACACCTCTAAAGTATCTTTCCAGAAAGATACTAGCTAGATTTTACCTTTCTAGCAAGATATATTACTTGCAACACCCACTGATTAAATGAATAGATTTTGCCAAAACAGGAAAGTGTCGATAGCATTTTACAATCAACAAAAATTAATTGGCCTGAAGCATACGACCATATTTCTCCGTCGATTCTTAAATTGCTCAGAGCTCATCATCACATCAGAACAGATCTCGAAGAGCTATTAGGTCATTACCAAATACAAGGTGCAGACTTCGGTATTCTGGCAACCTTGAGAAGAAGTGGCGAACCTTATTGTTTGTCACCAACCACCCTTTATCACTCTCTACTATTCAGTTCAGGCGGTTTAACAAAAGTACTAAACAGGATGAAGCAAGCTGAGCTAATAGAAAGACTTGATAATCCTGACGACAAGCGTAGCAAGCTGGTTAAGTTATCACCAATGGGAAAAGAACTGGTTGACGCTATCATCGTTGAGCTTCATAAAAATGAACGAAAAAAATTAGCAATTTTGTCAGAAGATGAGATAAAACAGTTAGATAAACTACTCAGTAAACTACTATTGAGTTGGAATTAACACTTAGCATCAATAAAAAATGCCAGCTAAATGTTAGCTGACATTTGATGTATTTCCATTCATTAATGATGATTTGTAGTCAGTGACTTATTGGCAAGTTTAGCAAAGTAACGTTTAGATTCTGCCCTCACCTTTGGCGCAAGTAAAATAGCAGACGTCATCGTCGGAATAGCCATTAAGGCATATGCCGCATCAATAATATTAACGATTTCTTGAATGCTTGCCGTTGCTGCAAATAAAATCGCACACAAGAAAAAGTACTGATATAAACGTAACCTTTGACGACCAAATAAAAAAGCAAAACACTGGCCACCATAAAAAGCTTGAGTAAAAATGGTACTGATACTGAAAAACACCACACACAATATCAATAAATAAGGCCCTACTCCTGGCATTGTCATTTCAAACGCTTGGGCAGATAAATTAACACCTTGCGCTTCACCTGTTTGCCAAACCCCAGAAATTAAGATGATCATTGCTGTTGCAGTACAAACTAACAAAGTGTCAATGGCAGGACCAAGCATAGCGACAAGGCCTTCTTTAACAGGTTCATTAGTTCTCGCACTACCATGAGCCATCACTTCGGTACCAATACCCGCTTCATTTGAAAAAGCTGCGCGGCGAATACCAATTAGCATCGTACCTAATATGCCGCCCCCAACAGAGTTTAATGAAAAAGCCTCAGTAAAAATTAATGCAAAGTAATGAGGTATTTCAGTTATATGAGTCGCAATAACATAAAAAGCACAGCTCATATAAATAAGGATCATCAATGGCACCACCTTTGATGCCACAGATGCAATACGTTTGATCCCGCCTAAAATAACGCTAGCAACAATCAGCATAACAACGATACCTAGTGATAAATCGATCCAAAAAGTAGATTCATTAGCTGGAAAATATCCTGGTTTTACAATTAGCCATTCACGAATAATCTGTACCAGTTGATTGGAGTTAAATAATGGAAAGTTACCCACTAGACCTACAACACAAAAGAAGACAGCTAAAAAGTGCCACTTTTTAGATAACCCTTGAGTAATAATGTACATAGGGCCACCTTGCACATCACCATTTTCATCTTTGCCTCGATACATAATAGCTAAAGTACAGGTAAAGAATTTGGTTGCCATTCCGACGATGGCACTGATCCACATCCAAAAAATGGCACCAGGACCACCCACCATAATAGCCACAGCAACACTGCCAATATTGCCCATACCAACGGTTCCAGCCATAGCACTGGACAGTGCACCGGCATGAGTAATATGACCTTCAGCGCCTTTATCAGGGTATTTTCCACGCACAATATTGATAGCATGACCGATATAACGAAATGGGATAAACCTAGAATAAATAAGGAAAAATAGGCCACCACCGACTAAAAGAACCAACATGTGTGGTCCCCATGCTAAATCAGCAATTTCAGCCGTAATAGAAACAAGAGACATAGGTAAGTTACAGGTTTGTTAAAAGTTATCTTTGAAAATACGGACAAAAACCGCTTTGTGCAATGACAAATCTGCGTAAACTATGACTTAAACTATGGCTAATAGTGGCCAAAATTAAGGTAATAGCATGGCAAAAGTAGAGATATTAGTCGGTACGACACAAGGCGGAACCGAATATGTTGCTGATGATATGGCAGCTCAACTGACCGATTTAGGTCATCAAATCCAGATACATTTAACACCAGATCTAGCAGATTTAGACCGAAATTCACTGTGGTTAATCGTGTGTTCTACACACGGAGCTGGTGATCTTCCAGACAATATTGAACCATTTTATCAGCAACTGATCGCAACTAAAGACGATCTTAACTCAGTGAAATATGCTTTATGTGCCATTGGTGACTCAAGTTACGATACTTTTTGCCAAGGCCCTGAAAAAATAATTTTTCAACTAGATCTTTTGAATGCACAACCCATTGTGAATAAGATCCAGATTGATGTACAAATGGATCCTGTGCCTGAAGACGCTGCTTTAGCTTGGTTATCTGAGTGGCAAACAATTATTACTTAGTAAAATTTAGTTAATATCTTCATTTATACCCACAATATGATCTAATCTTATCCACAATAAGTTAATTAGAAAGATAACTATGTGGATAAGCTATTATTTTATCCGATCATAACTTTGTATTGATCCACACCTGATCTTGTTAAAGATCACCCCTGTGGATAACTAGCCGATCTATCCCCAAGTTATATTGAAACTGATCGCAGTTAGATCACAGGATCGTTTTAGCATTAACTTATGATTATAAAAGAAAAATAGGCTTTTCCACAGAAAACCTCGATCCTAATAGTAACAGTAATAAAAAGATCTATTTAAAGATCTTAAGATCTATTAAGCGAAGCGTGTCTGATCAAAATGAGAAAATTGATCATTCCCGAAAGGCAAAGCAAGTGCTAAAATACTCGGCTGAAACACTCTTTCGATCTAAATTCAGATTTAACTGTAAATTAGAAAAATTACTTTTACCCAAGGTTACAAAATGCATTTTCATGAACGGTTTGATGTTATTGTTGTTGGTGGTGGTCATGCCGGAACTGAAGCGGCACTTGCAGCAGCAAGAATGGGATCTAAAACCCTCTTACTGACTCACAATATTGATACCCTCGGACAAATGTCTTGTAACCCAGCCATAGGCGGAATTGGTAAAGGTCATTTAGTTAAAGAAATTGATGCTTTGGGTGGTGCAATGGCAACAGCCACTGACTTCGCAGGTATTCAATTTAGAACCTTAAACTCAAGCAAAGGCCCAGCAGTAAGAGCCACTCGTGCTCAAGCTGACCGAGCGCTTTACCGTCAAAAAATTCAGCAAATTCTCCAGCATCAACCTAACTTACGAATTTTCCAACAAGCTGTAGATGACTTAGTTGTTGAAAATAATAGAGTTATTGGTGTAGTGACTCAAATGGGATTAGCATTTGAATCTCCAAGTGTTGTATTAACAACGGGTACCTTCCTCAGTGGTAAAATCCATATTGGATTAGAAAATTACAGCGGTGGCCGCGCTGGTGATCCACCAGCAATTGCACTAGCAAATCGGTTAAAAGAATTACCAATCCGTGTTGGGCGTCTTAAAACGGGTACACCACCGAGAATCGATGCCAACACGATTGATTTTGATAAAATGCAAGAGCAAAAAGGTGATGATCCGTTACCAGTCATGTCGTTTATTGGTGATGTTGAGCAACACCCAGAGCAAGTCTCTTGTTTTATCACTCATACCAATGAAAAAACTCACGATATTATTCGTGGTGGACTTGATCGTAGCCCAATGTATTCAGGAGTTATTGAAGGTATTGGTCCAAGATATTGTCCATCGATCGAAGATAAAATTAATCGTTTTGCAGACAAAACTTCACATCAAATCTTTATTGAACCAGAAGGACTAACCACCAATGAGATCTATCCAAATGGGATCTCAACTAGTTTGCCTTTTGATGTTCAGTTAAATTTAGTCAGATCAATTCAAGGTATGGAAAACGCAGAGATCATTCGTCCTGGTTATGCCATTGAATATGATTATTTTGATCCAAGAGACCTTAAAAATTCATTAGAAACTAAAAATATTGATGGTTTGTTCTTTGCTGGACAAATCAATGGTACAACAGGTTATGAAGAGGCGGGAGCTCAAGGCTTATTAGCTGGCATGAACGCATCTTTACAAGTTCAAGGTAAAGAGGTTTGGTGTCCGAGACGCGATCAAGCATACATTGGTGTGTTAGTTGATGATTTATCAACTTTAGGCACAAAAGAGCCATACAGAATGTTTACCAGTCGTGCAGAATATCGTTTACTACTTCGTGAAGATAATGCTGATTTGCGTTTAACTGAAAAAGGTCGTGAACTTGGTTTGGTTGATGACGATCGCTGGCAAAAATTTAGCGAGAAAAGAGAATCTATTGAAACTGAACTGCAGCGCCTGCGCAGTAATTGGGTTCACAACAATTCTCCACTGTTAGACGTATTGAATCCTGAATTGAATACACCCATTTCTCGTGAAGCTTCATTTGAAGATCTATTACGCCGTCCAGAAATGGATTACAAGAAGCTCATGAGCTTAGAAGGTTTTGGCCCTGCAATTGAAGATGCACGTGCTGCAGAGCAAGTACAAATTCAAGTAAAATATTCTGGCTATATTCAAAGACAGCAAGGCGAGATCGATAAAGCCATTCGTCATGAAACGACAAGTTTACCTTTAGATCTCGATTATCAAGAGGTGGCGGGTTTATCTAATGAAGTCATTGCTAAGATGAATGAGCATAAACCAGAAACCATTGGTCAAGCTTCACGGATCTCTGGAATGACCCCAGCTGCTATTTCAATTTTGTTGGTTCACCTTAAAAAACGTGGTTTATTGCGTAAAAGCGCATAAATCGCAGTAAAAAGTTGTGTTTTGACCAATAAGGGAAGCTTTGAGGCTTCCCTTAGTCATTTCTGCCATTCATAATACCCGATGATTTATGATTCCCTTTGATTTAGAGGTCACTTAGCGTGCTAGCCGATCAACTTAAAACATATCTAGCTGAAACCAATATTTCAGCGACAGAAACTCAACAGCAACAATTGGTTGGGTTTGTTACCATGCTAAATAAATGGAATAAAGCCTATAACCTGACATCAGTCAGAGATCCTGAACAGATGTTAATCCGTCATGTTATGGACAGTTTAGTGGTTTCTCCTTATCTTAAGGGACAAAGATTCATTGATGTTGGGACTGGACCAGGCTTACCTGGGATCCCATTAGCTATTTTAAATCCTGACAAAGAATTTGTACTTCTAGACAGTTTAGGAAAGCGGATCCGTTTTCAAAAGCAGGTTCAGTTTGAATTAAAGATCAATAACATTACTTCAGTTGAAAGCCGTGTTGAGGCTTATGAACCTGAGCAAAAATTTGATGGTGTAATTAGCCGTGCATTTGCCTCAATTGAAGATATGTTGACTTGGTGTCATCACTTACCTGCTGATAATGGTCAATTTTATGCGTTAAAAGGCCAACTCAGTGAAACTGAATTAACCAGTATTCCAACTGAATTTGATGTAGTAGAAACCATCACATTGACAGTGCCAAAGTTAGATGAACAAAGACATCTGTTAAAGCTAGTGAAGAAATCATAACGCTGGCAATAAAATAAATATTATCGGACATCGTAAATATGTCCTTAGGGTGAACACGTGGGTAAAATCATTGCCGTAGCCAACCAAAAAGGTGGCGTAGGAAAAACAACAACTTGTGTTAATTTAGCAGCCTCGCTTGCGGCCACAAAACGCAAAGTGCTGTTAATCGATCTTGATCCACAGGGTAATGCCACTATGGGGAGTGGTGTTGATAAATACGAAGTTGAAAATACCGCTTACGAATTACTTGTCGAAGAAAAATCTTTTGCCGAAATAGTCATTAAAGATACGACGGGCAAATATGATCTGATTGCAGGAAATGGTGATGTTACCGCAGCTGAAATTAAACTCATGGAGTTTTTCGCCAGAGAAATTAGATTAAAAAATGCATTGGCAGAAGTAAAAGATGATTATGATTTTATCTTTATTGATTGCCCGCCATCACTGAACATGCTGACAGTTAATGCCATGTCGGCTGCTGACTCAGTGTTAGTGCCAATGCAATGTGAATACTATGCCTTAGAAGGCTTGACAGCATTGATTGATACCATAACTAAGTTAGGCGCTATGGTTAATCCTAACTTGAGCATCGAAGGGATCTTACGAACAATGTATGATCCTCGTAATAGATTATCAAATGATGTATCTGATCAATTAAAACAACATTTTGGCGAAAAAGTTTACCGCACAGTGATCCCGCGCAATATTCGATTAGCTGAAGCGCCAAGTTTTGGGGCTCCTGCAATGTATTACGATAAATCTAGTGCTGGTGCCAAAGCCTATTTAGCTTTAGCGGGTGAAATCATTCGCCGCGCAGAGCAACAAACAGAATCTAAGTAAGCGTAAGGGAATAAAATGACGTTAAAAAAACGCGGTTTAGGTAAGGGCTTGGATGCTTTGTTAAGTAATAGCAACGCTGCGAGCCGAAAAACTGAGCAGACTCAAACAGAAGCTGAAGTAATCCAAGCGCCAAAGGAAGATGGCTTATTGATGCTCGATTTAGATTTACTGCAGTCAGGTAAGTATCAACCGCGTAAAGACATGTCACCTGAAGCGTTAGAAGAGTTAGCGGAGTCAATTAAATCACAAGGTGTTATTCAACCTATTGTTGTGCGTAAAATTGATGCCGAAAAATATGAAATTATTGCAGGTGAACGCCGCTGGAGAGCATCGCAAATAGCTCAATTAGACAAAGTCCCATGTATTGTTAAACAGGTCCCGGACGAGTCAGCAGTTGCCATCGCTTTAATTGAAAATATTCAACGTGAAGACTTAAATGCTATGGAAGAAGCTATAGCATTACAGCGATTACTAGAAGAATTTGAATTAACACATCAACAAACTGCCGATGCTGTAGGTAAATCTAGAGCAAGTGTTTCTAACTTATTACGTTTAAATAGTTTAAATGAGCCTGTTAAACGTTTATTAGAATATGGCGATATAGACATGGGTCATGCTCGTGCTTTACTTGCTATTGAAGGTGAAGAGCAAACTAATTTAGCTCGATTGGTCGCTTCTAAAGAAATGACAGTTCGCGAAACTGAACGATTAGTGAATAAAGCCCTAAATCCGACTAAAGAAGCCGAAAAACCAACTAAAGATCATGATGTAACCCGCTTAGAGCAACAGTTAATTGAAAAGTTAGGTGCTAAAGTGGCGATAAATCATGGCAGTAAAGGTAAAGGTAAAATTGTAATAAACTACCAAGATCTTGCTGAATTGGATGGAATACTTAGCAAAATTCACTAAATCCCCCAACAAAGTCATTTCAATAGTAACTTTGTAACAAGGCGTAATTTTGACTTTTTAGAAATTTAGAGCCAAATCACGCCTAATATCACTGTTTAACCTCTCATCAAAGTTGCAAACAAGGTGTGAAAAGGTATACTTTGCATGCTTTTTTTCCTGTCTGAGTTGTTAATGATCACATTAATGGCCCAGTGGAAAAATAAGTACTAATGCGGAGATTCAAAATTGAGTAAGGTTTTAGCGCGTCGTGGCCGGTGGTCAGCCTATCGAATAGTGTTGTTGCAGGCGGCGGTAGCTGGGGGAACTTCAATTTTCTTTTTCGCTCTGTGGGGAGCTCAGTATGGCTTATCTGCTTTAGCAGGTGGTCTTATTGCTGTACTCCCTAATTTTGTATTCGCAACCCTTGCTTTCTCTCATGCGGGAGCTAAAGCGTCAGGAAAAGTCGTTTGGATGTTTTTCTTGGGGGAAGCGGTAAAGTTGCTGCTAACCATTGTGTTATTTGCCATCGCATTTGGTATGCTAAAAACGCCATTTTTGCCGTTATTTAGCTGTTATTTGTTGGCATTACTAATACCTTGGACAGCCCCTTTATACTTCAAGCAAAATTAAGTGAGATTAATCATGGCGACAACTGGTGAAGCATTAACTGCTTCCGAGTATATCCAGCATCACCTGACTAATGCGAAAATGTGTTCTGCCGATGGCGGAATTGCTTTTAACTATGCATGTCAAGATGCCGGGTTTTGGACTTGGCACATTGACTCACTTTTGTTTTCAGTAGGTCTTGGGGTTCTATTTTTGTGGGCATTCTTCAAAGTAGGACAAAAAGCAACAACTGGCGTTCCAGGCAAATTTCAATGTTTCGTTGAAATGTGCGTGGAAGGTGTAGATAAAATCGTTAAAGACTCATTTCATGGGCGTAACGCTGTTATCGCACCATTAGGTCTGACTATCTTTGTCTGGGTTTTCCTGATGAATTTAATGGACTTAATTCCAGTTGACTTTGTACCTGAAGCCGCAAACAGATTTTTAGGTGTTCCTTACCTTAAAATTGTACCAACAACCGACTTAAACGTAACTCTTGGTCTAGCCTTGAGCGTGTTCGCGTTGATTGTTTTTTACAGTATTAAAGTAAAAGGATTTGGTGGTTTCACAAAAGAAATGACCTTACAACCTTTCAATCATTGGTCTTTGATTCCAGTAAACTTAGTTTTGGAAACAGTGACTTTGATTGCGAAGCCGATTTCATTATCACTTCGTCTGTTTGGTAACCTGTATGCAGGTGAGTTGATCTTTATTCTGATAGCACTGATGCCTTGGTGGGCTCAGTTTGCATTATCAGTGCCTTGGGCTATTTTCCATATTTTGGTTATTGTGCTGCAGGCGTTTATCTTCATGATGCTTACGATTGTATATCTAAGCATGGCACATGAAGAACATTAATTTAATAAAATTAGTTATTTATCGGAGATAAAATGGAAACTGTAATTAGCTTTACAGCAATAGCTGTTGCGATCATGATTGGCTTAGCAGCGCTAGGTACTGGTATTGGTTTTGCTATCTTAGGTGGTAAATTCTTAGAAGCTTCAGCTCGTCAACCAGAACTTGCTCCAGCATTACAAACTAAGATGTTCATCGTAGCTGGTCTACTTGATGCGATCTCAATGATTGCAGTTGGTGTTGCATTATTCTTCGTATTCGCTAACCCATTCTTAGGTCAATTAGCTGGCTAATCGCCCCCCTTAGAAGGAGTTGTCGTTATGAGTATTAACGCTACCCTGCTAGGCCAAGCGATTTCTTTTGCACTCTTCGTGTGGTTTTGCATGAAGTTTGTATGGCCGCCATTGATGAACGCTATCGAAGAACGCCAGAAGAAAATTGCCGATGGGCTAGCTGATGCAGGACGTGCTGCAAAAGATCTAGAGTTGGCTCAAGCGAAAGCTAATGAGCAACTAAAAGAAGCGAAGGCGACTGCTAATGAAATTATTGAGCAAGCTAATAAGCGCAAAGCTCAAATAGTTGAAGAAGCGAAAATTGAAGCTGATACAGAGCGTGCGAAAATCATTGCTCAAGGTCAAGCTGAAATTGAAAACGAACGTAATCGCGTTAAAGATGACTTGCGTAAGCAAGTTGCTACTCTTGCCGTAACAGGTGCAGAGAAAATTCTTCAACGTTCGATTGATCCAGAAGCTCACAGTGACATAGTTAATAAACTTGTTGCTGAAATTTAATTAAGGAATCGGAGTTATGGCTGAAATAAGCACCATTGCTCGTCCTTATGCAAAGGCAGCTTTTGATTTTGCTGTTGAACATAAAGCAATTGAAGATTGGGCAGAAATGCTGAACTTCGCGGCATTGGTTAGTGAAAACGAATCAATTCAACCGTTGCTTGGTGGTTCATTGGCTAGTGCTAAACTTGCCTCACTATTTATTGAAGTATGTGGTGAGCAGGTCAATGCGCAGGGTCAAAACCTTATTAAGGTTATGGCTGAAAACGGTCGTTTAGAGATACTGCCAACAGTCTCTCTACTTTTTGCTGAGTACCGCAATGAATGGGCAAAAGAAGTTGAAGCAACTGTTGTTTCAGCAACTGAGCTAAGTTCTGAGCAGGAAGAGCAAATTAGTGTTTCTCTTGAGAAACGTCTCGCACGCAAAGTTAAGCTGAATTGTAGTGTAGATGCATCGCTTATTGGCGGTGTAATTATTAAATCAGGCGACTTAGTCATTGATGGCTCGGTTAGCGGTAATCTATCGCGCTTGTCTGATAAGCTACAATCGTAATTGGGAGTTTGAGCATGCAACTGAATTCCACTGAAATCAGCGATCTGATTAAGCAGCGGATCGAGCAGTTCGACGTCGTTAGTGAAGCTCGCAACGAAGGTACAATCGTTGCAGTAAGTGACGGCATCATTCGCATTCACGGCCTTGCCGATGTAATGCAAGGTGAAATGATCGAACTGCCTGGTGGCCGTTTTGCAATCGCGTTGAACTTAGAACGTGATTCTGTCGGTGCCGTAGTAATGGGTCCTTATGCTAATTTAGCAGAAGGCGCAAAAGTTAAGACTACTGGTCGTATTCTTGAAGTACCAGTAGGTCGTGGTTTATTAGGCCGCGTTGTTAACACCCTTGGTGAGCCAATTGATGGAAAAGGACCAATCGACAACGATGGTTACTCTCCTATTGAAGTTATCGCTCCTGGTGTTATTGAACGTCAGTCTGTAGATCAACCAATCCAAACTGGTTATAAAGCCGTTGATGCCATGATCCCTATTGGTCGTGGTCAACGTGAATTGATCATTGGTGACCGTCAGACTGGTAAAACAGCGATGGCTATCGATGCAATTATCAACCAGAAAGATTCAGGCATTAAATGTGTATACGTAGCGGTAGGGCAAAAAGCTTCTACAATCGCTAACGTTGTACGTAAGCTTGAAGAGCACGGTGCATTAGCTAACACTATTGTTGTAGTTGCAACAGCTTCTGAAGCTGCAGCATTACAATACTTAGCACCATACTCTGGTTGTTCAATGGGTGAATACTTCCGTGACCGCGGTGAAGATTCTTTAATCGTATATGATGATCTATCTAAGCAAGCAGTTGCTTACCGTCAGATCTCTCTACTATTGAAGCGTCCACCAGGACGTGAAGCATACCCAGGTGATGTATTCTATCTACATTCTCGTTTATTAGAACGTGCTTCACGTGTAAACGAAATCTATGTAGAGAAATTCACTAACGGTGAAGTAAAAGGTACAACCGGTTCTTTAACTGCGTTGCCTATTATTGAAACCCAAGCAGGTGATGTATCTGCATTCGTACCGACTAACGTAATTTCTATTACTGATGGTCAAATCTTCCTTGAAACTGACTTATTTAACTCAGGCTTACGTCCTGCTGTTAACCCAGGTATTTCAGTATCTCGTGTTGGTGGTGCGGCTCAGACTAAGATCATTAAGAAACTGTCTGGTGGTATTCGTACCGCGTTAGCACAGTATCGAGAGCTTGCTGCGTTCTCACAATTTGCATCTGACTTAGATGATGCAACTCGTGCTCAACTTGAGCATGGTGAGCGTGTTACCGAACTTATGAAGCAAAAGCAATATGCTCCTATGAGCATTGCTGCCCAAGCTATCTCAATCTTCGCAGCTGAAAAAGGCTACTTGAAGAGTGTTGAATTAAGTAAAATCGGTAGCTTCGAAGCTGCTCTGCTTTCATTCATGAACAGCGAACATGCTGAGCTTGTTAATACTATTAATGCTTCTGGCGATTACAACGCAGACATTGAAAGTCAATTAAAAGCGGGCATGGACAAGTTCATTGAAACCCAAACCTGGTAATAATTATCGAGGTGTCTTTGGGCACCTTCGGTCCCAGATTGGAGAGTAGAAATGGCCGGCGCTAAAGAGATTAAAACCAAGATCGCGAGTGTTAAAAACACTCAAAAGATCACTTCTGCTATGGAAATGGTTGCTGCCAGCAAAATGCGCAAAGCGCAGGAACGTATGGCATCTAGCCGCCCGTATGCAGAGCATATGCGTAAGGTGATCGGTCACGTAGCGCAAGGTACTCTTGAATATAAACATCCTTATTTGGAAGTTCGAGATGCCAAGCGGGTTGGTTACATTGTTGTGTCAACCGACCGTGGCCTTTGTGGTGGTCTGAACGTCAACCTTTTCAAAAAGGTTGTATCAGACGTGAAAAACTGGAAAGAACAAGGGGCAGATGTTGAATTTTGTCCTATTGGCGCACGTAGTGTTCAGTTTTTCAAAAGCTTTGGTGGAGATATCTCTGCCCATGCCTCAGGTTTAGGCGATGCGCCTAAGTTAGCCGATTTAATCGGTACCGTGAGAGTTATGCTACAAGCTTACAACGAAGGTAAATTGGACCGTCTGTTTATTGTATTTAACAAATTCGTTAATACAATGACCCAGACTCCTGTGATCGAGCAGCTGCTACCTTTGCCTAAATCGGAAGAAGAAGTAGCTAAGTATCCTTGGGATTATATTTACGAGCCAGATCCAAAAGATATTTTGGAAGTTTTACTGACACGTTATGTTGAGTCTCAAGTTTACCAAGGTGTTGTTGAGAATATTGCGTCTGAACAAGCTGCCCGTATGGTAGCTATGAAGGCAGCAACCGACAACGCAGGCGATTTGATCAGCGATTTGCAGTTAGTTTACAACAAGGCACGACAAGCCGCGATTACGCAGGAATTGTCGGAGATTGTTTCAGGCGCTGCAGCGGTTTAGGTTAGGTAACGAAATCAAGTTTAGAGGATTAATCATGAGCACAGGTACTGTTGTCCAAGTAATTGGCGCGGTTGTGGACGTAGAGTTTCCACAAGATTCTGTACCTCAGGTATATGACGCTCTGAAGATCACAGGTGAAGGAACTTGTAATGGTTTGGTGCTGGAAGTTCAGCAGCAACTAGGTGGTGGTGTTGTTCGTGCCATCGCTATGGGTTCTTCTGATGGTCTGCGTCGTGGTCTAGAGGTCGTAAACTCAGGTTCACCAATTTCTGTTCCGGTTGGGGTTGCAACCCTTGGCCGTATCATGAACGTATTGGGTGAGCCTATCGATGAATGTGGCGACATTGGTGAAGAAGAGCGTTATGAAATTCACCGTGAAGCTCCTTCATACGAAGATCAGTCAAGCTCAACAGAACTTTTAGAGACTGGTATCAAGGTTATTGACCTTGTATGTCCTTTCGCTAAAGGTGGTAAAGTTGGTTTGTTTGGTGGTGCTGGTGTTGGTAAAACCGTCAACATGATGGAATTAATCAACAACATCGCAAAAGCACACTCAGGTCTTTCTGTATTCGCTGGTGTTGGTGAGCGTACTCGTGAGGGTAACGACTTCTACTACGAAATGAAAGATTCTGGCGTTCTCGACAAAGTAGCCATGGTATATGGTCAAATGAACGAGCCTCCAGGAAACCGTTTACGTGTAGCATTGTCAGGTTTGACAATGGCTGAAAAATTCCGTGACGAAGGTCGTGACGTACTGTTATTCGTTGATAACATCTACCGTTACACCTTGGCCGGTACTGAAGTATCTGCACTGTTAGGTCGTATGCCTTCTGCAGTAGGTTACCAACCAACACTAGCTGAAGAAATGGGTGTTCTACAAGAACGTATTACTTCAACTAAGTCTGGTTCTATTACCTCTGTACAAGCGGTATATGTACCTGCGGATGACTTAACCGATCCGTCACCAGCAACAACCTTCGCTCACTTAGATGCGACTGTTGTACTGTCTCGTAACATTGCTTCGCTAGGTATTTACCCAGCGGTTGACCCATTGGATTCGACTTCACGTCAATTAGATCCATTAGTAGTTGGTCAAGAGCATTACGATGTAGCAAGCGGCGTACAAACTGTACTTCAACGCTACAAAGAGCTGAAAGACATTATTGCTATCTTGGGTATGGATGAATTATCTGATGAAGATAAAACAACTGTATTCCGCGCACGTAAGATTGAGAAATACTTATCTCAACCTTTCTTCGTAGCAGAAGTCTTTACAGGTTCTCCTGGTAAGTACGTTTCTCTTAAAGACACTATCCGTGGCTTCAAGGGCATCTTGAGTGGTGAGTTCGATCACATTCCAGAGCAAGCGTTCTACATGGTTGGTTCAATCGACGAAGCTGTCGAGAAAGCTAACAAAAAGAAATAACTGAGCATTAGCTTAGTATTTTAGGAGATCTTGATGGCAGCCATGACAGTCAAACTTGATATAGTAAGTGCAGAGAACAGCATGTACAGCGGTGAAGTGAGCTTCTTAGAAGTGAGCGGTACCGAAGGTGAGTTAGGTATTATGCCTAACCATGCTCCTTTGCTAACTAAGATCAAACCTGGCATGGCGCGCATGATTAAGCAAGATGGTAGTGAAGAAGTTATGTATCTTTCAGGTGGTATCCTGGAAGTACAACCTGATTCAATTTCTGTTCTTGCTGACGTCGCTATGCGTGCCAATGATATTGATGAGCAAGCTGCACTTGAAGCTAAGCAACGTGCTGAAGCGAATATCGCTAACGCAGGTGCTGACTTCGATTATGAAGCTGCAACAATCGAATTAGCTAAATCTTTAGCTCAACTTCGTGTTGTTGAAACCATCAAAAAGAACATTGCCAGATAAAGGTTATTGTTTTAAAAAGGCGACCCTAGGGTCGCCTTTTTTGTGTCTGATATTTAGTTTTGAAACAAATGATCTTCAAAATTCATATATAACAACCTCTGTCCGCCTTCATTCAAATATCTTAGTTTCCAGCTGCAATAAAACTGCGTTAAAATAACCACAATTATAGTGAATAGTAGTTCAAGGAAACCTGATGTCATTAAATGTAGTTATTCTAGCCGCTGGTAAAGGAACACGGATGCGTTCTGACTTACCAAAAGTTCTTCATCCTATTGCGCATAAAAGCATGGTGCAGCACGTTATAGATACGGCAAACTCATTAGGTAGCGAAGCTATTCAGCTTGTTTATGGTTATGGCGCTGATAAATTACAAAGCGCATTAGGCGAGCAATCTGTCAATTGGGTACTACAAGCGGAACAGTTAGGTACAGGTCATGCTGTGGCGCAAGCAAATCCAAATATTAATGATGACGATACCGTTCTTATCCTTTATGGAGATGTACCGTTAATTCAACAATCTACACTTGAAAAATTATTAGCTGCTCGTCCGCAAAATGGTATGGCAATTCTGACGGTAAATTTGGATAACCCTACAGGTTATGGTCGTATTGTTCGTGAAGATGGCAACGTCGTCGGTATTGTTGAGCAAAAAGATGCCAATGCTGAACAACTACAAATTCAAGAAGTAAACACCGGCATTATGGCGGTTCCAGGTAAACAACTTAAATCTTGGTTAGGTCGCTTATCAAATGCTAATGCTCAAGGTGAATACTATCTAACGGATATTGTCGCCATGGCAAAAGAAGATGGTGTAGCGATAGATACAGCTCAACCTGAGTCAGCTGTAGAAGTTGAAGGGGCGAATAATCGCATTCAACTTGCACAACTTGAAAGAGCATACCAGGCAAGAGCGGCTGAGAAATTAATGCTAGAAGGTGCAAACCTTCGTGATCCTGCTCGACTTGATATCCGTGGTGATGTCAGCGTGGGTATGGATGTGATGATTGACATTAATGTCATTTTTCAAGGTAAGGTTACTCTAGGTAATAACGTGACGATTGGTGCTGGAGCCATTTTAATTGACTGTGAGATTGCTGATAATGCTGAAATTAAACCTTACTCAATAGTCGAAGGCGCCAAGCTAGGTAAAGCTGCTAGTGCTGGGCCATTTGCTCGTTTACGCACAGGTGCTGAACTCAAAGAAGATGCCCATATTGGTAACTTTGTTGAAATGAAAAAAGCGGTTTTAGGTGTTGGCTCAAAAGCGGGTCATTTAGCTTATTTGGGTGATGCTCAAATCGGCAGTGGTGTAAACATCGGCGCGGGTACGATCACCTGTAATTATGATGGCGCAAATAAGTTTGTTACGACGATTGAAGATAATGTTTTCGTTGGAAGCGACTCGCAACTTATTGCTCCTGTGACTATTGGGAAAGGCGCCACATTAGGTGCAGGCTCTACGATTGCTAAAGATGTCGGCGAGGGTGAGTTAGTTATTACTCGTGTTAAGCAGCGTCACATTAGTGGTTGGGCAAGACCAGTCAAAAAGCCTAAATCATAAAATTGAGCTTTAAAAACTGACATAAAATCAGTCTATTAATCAAATTTATAAACGGTCTGTTAAAGCAGGCCGTTTTTTTATGCCTAACGAAACTGGATATTAATTGTTTGAAATATTGTCAATAAAGTTTCGATTGATTATAATTATCTTTCGAAACGAAACTTATGGTTAATATGAATAAACGTAACACTCAGCAGCGTAGAAATAATATTATCAGTATTTTATCTCAGCAAGGTGAGGTAAGCGTCGATGATCTTTCGTTACGTTTTGAAACTTCTGAAGTCACTATTCGAAAGGATTTAGCTACTTTAGAGGAAGCTGGGCTGTTATTACGCCGCTATGGAGGCGCTGTTGCTGTACCTGATGAAGCTACTCAACCGTTCAGCGCTAAAATTGCCCCAAATAAGTTGTCGATTGCTAAAAAGGCCGCGCAACTTATTAAAGATCATAATCGCATTATTATTGATAGTGGTAGTACAACATCAGGTCTTATTCAGCAGCTTGATAATTTGCGGGGCTTATTAGTCATGACTAATTCCCTGCAATTAGCGAATGCTATTCATGAATTAGAAAATGAACCGACTTTATTGATGACCGGTGGTACTTGGGACCCGCATTCTGAGTCTTTCCAAGGACAAATTGCTGAACAGGTACTGCGCTCTTATAACTTTGATCAACTCTTCATTGGTGCTGATGGTATTGACCTTGAGCGTGGAACAACTACGTTTAATGAATTAACTGGTCTCAGTAAAGTGATGGCAGAAGTATCACGAGAGGTTATTGTGATGCTTGAATCTGATAAGTTTGGTCGCAGAATTCCTAACCTCGAGCTTGCTTGGGAAAACATCAGTGTTTTAGTGACTGATGACCGATTACCTGCGGATATGGTCAACAAAATTACTCAATATGGCGTTAAAGTCTTATTAGCGCCATATAAAAACAAATAAATTAGTTTTATAAATTAGGTATTAAATTATGTGTGGAATTGTAGGTGCAGTAGCGCAAAGGGATGTGGCAGAAATTTTAGTAGAAGGCTTAAAGCGTCTTGAGTATCGAGGTTATGATTCCGCTGGTGTTGCCATCATCAATCAAGGTGAATTAGGACGTACTCGTCGAGTCGGTAAGGTACAAGAACTAGATGATGCACTAGCAACTTCTCCGTTAGCAGGTGGAACGGGTATTGCCCATACTCGCTGGGCAACTCACGGCGAACCGAGTGAACGTAATGCACACCCTCATTTATCGGAAGGTGATATCGCGGTCGTGCACAACGGTATTATTGAAAACCACAATAAACTGCGTGAGATGTTAAAAGGCTTAGGTTATACCTTCGCGTCAGATACTGACACAGAAGTGATTTGTCATTTAGTCCACCATGAATTAAAAAACCATGACACGTTACTTGCTGCAGTACAGACCACAGTAAAACAGCTTGAAGGCGCTTACGGAACAGTTGTTGTTGATCGTCGTGATAGCGAACGTATGGTCGTTGCTCGCAGTGGTAGCCCATTGGTTGTCGGTTATGGTTTAGGCGAGAACTTTGTTGCTTCTGATCAGTTAGCACTATTACCTGTAACACGTTCATTTGCCTTTTTAGAAGAAGGTGATGTCGCTGAAATTACCCGTCGTGAAGTCAGTATTTTTGATGTTGATGGTAATCCGGTTGAGCGTGAGGTAAAAGAATCTGAAGTGACTCATGATGCAGGCGATAAAGGCGAGTATCGTCATTACATGCTTAAAGAAATTTATGAGCAACCAACAGCAATTGCCCATACGCTTGAAGGCCGAATTGCTGCTGGTAAAGTGTTAGATTCAGCATTTGGTGACAATGCTGCAGAATTTTTAAAAGACATAAAGCACGTGCAAATCATAGCATGTGGTACCAGTTATCATGCCGGTATGGCAGCCCGTTATTGGTTAGAAGACTGGGCTGGCGTATCGTGTAATGTTGAAATTGCATCTGAGTTCCGTTACCGAAAATCACATATGTTCCCTAACAGCCTGTTAGTGACTATCTCTCAGTCTGGTGAGACTGCAGATACCTTAGCGGCGATGCGTTTAGCAAAAGAGATGGGCTACAAAGCTACCTTAACTATTTGTAATGCTCCAGGTTCTTCATTAGTTCGTGAGTCTGATATGGCTTATATGATGAAAGCTGGTGTTGAAATTGGTGTGGCATCGACGAAAGCCTTTACAGTACAACTTGCTGGTTTATTAATGCTAACCACTGCAATTGGTCGTCATAACGGCATGACCGAAGAGATGGAAGCTGAGATCACTCAAAGCTTACAATCTATGCCTGCTAAAGTAGAGCAAGCGTTAAGTTTAGATGATGCGATTGCTGAACTTGCAGAAGACTTTGCTGACAAGCACCATGCTTTATTCTTAGGTCGTGGCGATCAATATCCAATCGCGATGGAAGGTGCGCTTAAGCTAAAAGAGATTTCTTACATTCATGCTGAAGCTTATGCATCGGGTGAGCTAAAGCACGGCCCATTAGCACTGATTGATGCCGATATGCCGGTTATTGTTGTTGCGCCAAATAATGAATTGCTTGAAAAGCTTAAATCAAATGTTGAAGAAGTCCGTGCCCGTGGTGGCTTAATGTACGTCTTTGCTGATAAAGATGCAGAGTTCGAATCTGATGACACCATGAAGGTGATTCCGGTTCCACATTGCGATGAGTTTATGGCGCCGCTTATTTACACCATTCCATTACAGTTATTGTCATATCATGTGGCATTAATTAAAGGCACTGATGTGGATCAGCCACGTAACTTAGCGAAATCAGTCACGGTAGAATAATATTTTGGCTTGTTAGCAAAACACTCGTGCACAGTTAAAGTAAAACTCACGCATCATAACTGTGATTAGTGCAGCCTTTAAACCTCCACGTAAGTCTTACTTATGTGGAGGTTTTTTTATTTGTATTTCTTAAGCGCAAAAATGCGCTATTTTTACTCAGTTTTAAGTAGTTTAATTTCAGAATTGATATGCCAATAACACAATCAATAGAGCGAAATTTTGTTTTATTGAATATGGCTTCTCTACAGGATGAAAAGTGAATGTTTACACATCTTATGGATTGGTTTGGAAATGTTTGTTTTATGATTTTTATGTGTTTTTTATATTTATTAAATGCTGTATTTGTTTTGGTTTTTTAGGTGCTATTTCGGCATTTTCTCCACTTTCTTATCTTTTACTAAAATAGTTATTTCTGACAACAAACAAGGCTTGAGTCCGTTTATTTGCTCGATAAACTGCATGTATCAAATCGTTTCACGAGTCAAAAATGTATGGAAGTTTTCATCAGTTTACTAGGCATGTGTGCCTTGATTGGTTTAGCTATTTTATTGTCAGAAAAACGCAGTGCAATTAAACCAAGAACGGTAATCGGTGCACTTGCATTTCAAATCGCATTTGGTGCATTTGTCATGTATTTACCTATGGGGCAAAGCATGTTGGATGGCGCATCTAGCGCAGTAATGCATGTGATCAACTATGGTAATGAAGGTTTAGCGTTTGTATTTGGTGATTTAGCTAAATTCAGTGTTGGTTTTATCTTTGTTATTAACGTTCTGTTTGTTGTGGTGTTTATTAGTGCCTTGATTGCTGTGCTGTATTACCTCGGCATTATGCAACTGATTATCGGCGTTATTGGTGGTGGACTTTCTAAATTATTAGGCACTAGCCGTGCTGAATCATTATCAGCAACCGCCAATATTTTTGTCGGCCCTATTGAAGCGCCATCAATGGTGAGACCGTTTGTTAAACATATGACCCGTTCAGAGTTGTTTGCTGTGATGACAGGTGGCTTAGCTTCTGTTGCTGGTGGCACTATGATTGGTTACATACAAATGGGCGTGGACATTAAATACGTTCTCACCGCAGCCTTTATGACGGCTCCAGCTGGATTACTCTTTGCTAAGTTAATGTGGCCTGAAACAGAAACGCCACGCAATGATATTAAGCAAGTCATGGATGAGCAAGAAGACAAGCCTACCAATGTATTGGATGCAGCAGCAAGCGGCGCAGCTATGGGGATGCAACAAGTGCTTGCGGTATCAGCTCTGCTAATTGCCTTTGTTGGCTTAATAGCCATGGTTAATGGCTTAATTGGTGGTGTTGGTGGTTGGTTTGGTCATGGTGATATCACCATGCAAGCAATCTTAGGTTATTTTTTAGCACCATTAGCTTGGTTAATGGGAGTGCCGTGGAGTGAGGCGACTCAAGCTGCTTCGTTTATTGGCCAGAAAATGGTGATCAATGAGTTTGTTGCTTATATTGATTTCTTAAAAGTCGCCGAAGATTTGTCGCCTAAAACTCAAATTATCATCAGTTTTGCTTTATGTGGTTTCGCTAACCTTGGCTCATTAGCCATGGTGATTGGTGGACTGGCCGCTTTGTGCCCTGAGCGCCGCCATGATTTAAGTGAAATTGGTATGAAAGCATTGATTGCTGCAGCATTAGCTAACTTAATGAGCGGAACCATTGCAGGCTTATTATTTAGTTTAGCTAACTAGACACTAATATTTTTATGCCAGCTAAGGTCTTAGTTGGCAACATTGGAGTAAGAGCATGACCCCACACATTAATGCCCCAGAGGGCGCTTTCGCTAAAACAGTATTAATGCCTGGCGATCCGTTACGTGCAAAATACATTGCAGAAAACTTTTTAGATAACCCAAGACTTGTGACAGATGTACGTAATATGCTGGGTTACACAGGCGAATATAATGGTAAAACTATCTCTGTTATGGGCTCCGGTATGGGCATCCCATCGATTTCTATCTACGCTAAAGAGCTCATTACTGAATATGGCGTTGAAAATATTATTCGTATCGGCTCTTGTGGTGCCGTCAGTGACAAAATTAAATTAATGGACGTGGTAATGGCAATGGGGGCGAGTACTGACTCAACTGTAAACCGCACTCGCTTTGCTAATACTGACTTTGCCATGATTGCTGATTTTGGTTTGCTGCGTTTAGCGACCGATGCTGCTGAAAAACAAGGTGCAAGTTATCACGTAGGTAATCTATATTCTTCAGATTTATTCTATTGTGAAGATGAAAGCCGATATGACTTGATGGAAAAATACGGCATTTTAGGTGTTGAAATGGAAGCGGCAGGTCTTTATGGCGTCGCAACAGAATATGGCGCTCGAGCACTTGCTATGATGACAGTGACCGATCATATTAGACAAGGTCTTCACTTAACAGCGGAAGAACGTCAACAAACGTTAAATGAAATGATTAAACTGACTTTAGAGGCAGTTAGTCATATCGATTAACCGAGTTCATTCTGCTTGAACATAAGTATGCCGAACTTACTTCTTTTACGAAATAAGTTCGGCATTGTTGTTTTATCGGTGATTAAGCTGAATATTAAAAGCCGAATTTACCGTTACTGTTTTGCCATTCTGTTTGAGCGGGAATGGTTTCAATGGTGTCCCAGTGTTCAACTATTTTGCCGTTATCTAAGCGAAATAAATCGTAAAAAGCAACATGCTGATTCATAAAGGTTCCTTCACTAATCGATAATACAAAGTTACCTTCTCCGAGTATTTTATGGTTTTTACTGACCACCATAGGCATATTCGCAGCAGCAAGTTCACCTAACGCTTTACCTAAGCCACTAAGGCCGTCTGCAATTGCTGGGTTGTGTTGAATATAAGCATTGTCATCATTATCAATAAATTGATTAATCTTGCTCATATCACCTTTCATTAATATGGTTGCGACAAAATCAGCAACAATCGCTTTATTCGAATCAGTTTTATCTAAATCGGTTACTTCAGTCGCACCGTCGAGCTGCGTTCTACCACTTGGATTAGCGGGGGCGATTGCTTGCAGGTTATCCCAGTGCTCAACAATTTTACCTTCTTCAAAGCGAAATACATCAAAACCTACTTTGGGACCAAAAAAGTTATATTCTGTGTGAGTGAAGGTGTAATCACCATCTTGAAATGCACGTTTAACTTTGGCTTTTGCACTTCCTTTTGGGAGTTGCTGCAGTACAGCCCCGAACCCTGCTAATCCGTCGGCAACAGCTAAGTTATGTTGGATATACTTTTCTGGATTGATGTAACCAATCGCTGTTTGCTCGCCCGTTTCGATACTTGATATAACCGCTACAGCTTTTTGCTTATTAGATAATGTTTGTGCGCTTGAGTCTGTCATAGTGATTACTTCCTGATTTGATGTGCATGCGATAAGGCTAAAAAGGCTGGCCGCTAAAAGTGAATGTTTAACAAGATTAGGTGTTGTCATTGTGTTGTCCTCAATTTGCTTGAGAACAATATTAGCGATCGCTGGAGTCACTTGGCAGAGTGTATTTGAGTGTAAAAATGGTAAATATCGAACCTAAAGCAGGATATTTATTATTATCCAACCTGCTTTAAAAACTGACTTGGTGTGATATTAGTTTGATTTTTAAAGTACTTAACAAAATTGCTGGCATCGTCAAAACCAAAATCATAAGCAACTTGCTGAGAAGGCTTTTTACTGATGATTATATGTCGTTTGATCTCTATAACAGTAAAAGCATCAATCATTTGTTTAGCGGTTAATCCTGTTGCCAGCTTGCAAATGTGATTTAAGGTTTTATAAGTGGTATTAACTTGGTTGGCATACCAGCTTGCATCTCGAGTTTTCCGGAAGTGTTGCTGCATTAACTCAAAAAAGCGTGCAAGTTTTACATTTTGCTCTAATGACATGTTGTCATTTTTCGCAGCAGGCCTTAATCGATGTAATATCAATGCCAGCGCTGAGAACAGATACATAACGATGAGAGGATCAGTTTGTTGATGATTAAACTCAATAGTGATTTGCTCAAGCAATAAACGGGTTCGCTGGTAAGTTTGTTTATCAAGTTTTAATAGTGGTGAGTGCTGTTGATTAAGGTGTGTTGGGGTGTATTTAGGTAAGCGCATATTAGTATGGACTTGATCTAAAAATGCCTGTGTGAAAATAAGCACTTTACCTTGCGGCTTAGTAGAAAAATCAAATGCATGAACCTGTTCTCGCTGAACCAGTAAGACAGAGCCTGCACAGAAAGGGTAATCATTGAAATCAATCATGTGAACGCCTTCGCCTTGCTCAATGTAAATGAGCATAAAGAAGTTCACTTTATGAGGGAGCCGTGGATCATGGTCGATATTGGCTCTTTGATATAATGATGAAAAATCAATTATCTCAAGTTCTTCCTCATCTGATTGCTGATGGTTAAAGCCAATATCGGGTATATTCAACGTTAAACTCCACTAGTTCAATCATAAAAGTGTAGTGGAATTAGACACTCCCTAGCAAGTCATGGGATAAAAGTTCATCATGACTTAGTTGCGCGATAATATGTGGATGCTTAGGTAAATACTTAGGTGATAGAGTTATTACCTCATTCCTAAACTGGCAACACTGCTGTCTTGAGAGTATTGAATAGCCTCTGCGCATAAACTTTTCTTTTGATTATCATCAGATGAATTGAAATGTGAAATATAAAAATCTAATTCATCACTTGTTTTTTGCGTCATCATCATATCTGCAATGCCTGTTTTATATTTTACTGCCATTAGTTTTCTGATGATATCGGCCTTAGTATTGGATTCTTCTGAAACAATATCACTATAAAAAACATCGCAGACCATTAACCCCGCCATGCCAATCGCATCTTCAGTTGAAAGTTGTTGATTTGCAGACGCCGAGCCCATAAGTAAACAGCTAACAATAGCTGCAGAGAGTAATTTTTTCATTTGGTTACCTCAAGTAAAACTAAGTTTTTCTATACAAAGTCGAATTCATTTTTAGAGAGGTTAGCTAAATATCGGTACCCATATTGTTACTGAACTCTAGAGCTTGATTGTTTTTAGTCTTTTTTATCTATTAAAGAGGGAATAAAAGCTGTTTAAGTCGTTACTGGAGACTAAACAGAGTGAATACCAAGGGTTTAGTGTGGTGTCACTTAAGTCACTTCACTATTTATTCACTGTCTATCTCATCGTCACTTTGCCGCCAATCATTTTAAAAGCAGGCGTGCCGCGAACTAAGGTATCTCGAGCAAAAGGTGTTTCACATTGTGGACACACACAAGGGGTTTTAGTGTAGTCGTCTACAATGCGTTCTTTGAAGCATTTAACTAATGCCCCTTTTCCACCCTTGCGGTATTTAAATAGCTGGTTTTTACATTTAGCACAAAAAATATCGACGGTGCGGGTTGGTCCTTTAGCGTTGGGTTTAGCCAAAATAACTCCTAATATGGTTGAGGATTAAATGGTAAATCAAACGCAGTAGAGTTGATAGTGACTAGAACCGATAACCAAAATTTGCGGTTACAGTATTCGTATCAAACTTTTGATAGGTATAAACCAAAGAAAACTCGTAATTTGATGCAAAATTATATCGCCAACCTAAGGATGTTAATGCTCCAATACCTTCATTATCAGTATCCACATGCTCATCATCATATCTTAAATTTGCAATGACATTATATTGGGCAACACCTAGTTTAAATAAGAAAGAAGATCGTTGTGATAATGGCTGCGAGTATACAACCGCAAGACGAAAGCTAGATACTTTATCTACGTATGCACTGGTTAACGGGGATAAAATAAAAGAGCCAGTTATTTTTTGATACATGTAGCCTATTTCGCTTCCCCAGCTAGGATTGAATTGATAACGGTAAGCGACTTCATAATGATGTTTTAAGTTTAATATTTCTTCATCAAACCCATGTGCTTCAGCCCAGCGAGATACTCCTAAGCCACCACCTAAACTGATAACGTGATGAGATTCGTCAATAAGTTCCTCAGCTGTGGTCAAAGTAGAAACTAGCAACATAATGATGAGGAATATGTATTTCACTTTAAGTGTCCTTGAACTGTCAGCCTTAAAAATTGGCGTGTCTTTATATCAAGGTTAAAAGCCAGTTAGCATGTCATTGACGCTTTAGTTTTTGGTTGATGAAACAATTTGTTTGATTAAATAAAAAAGCCTTCAATATCATATTGAAGGCTTTTTTATTTCTAACTATTTAGTGATAATTTAACACCATCGTATTAACCAAACTCACCACTAACATAACCCTGAGTACGAGAGTCTTGTGGGTTATTAAATACTTGGTGCGTTTCACCTTGCTCTACTAATTCACCCATCCAGAAGAAAGCTGTTCTATCCGAGATGCGCTTTGCTTGGTTCATTGAGTGAGTCACTATAACAATGGTGAACTTTTTACGTAATTCATCCATTAGCTCTTCAATCTTATGGGTTGCGATAGGATCAAGTGCACTGGTAGGCTCGTCCATTAAGATAACTTCTGGCTCCATCGCAATAGCGCGGGCAATACATAAACGTTGTTGCTGACCGCCAGAAAGACCAAATGCTGGAGTGTTTAAGCGATCTTTCACTTCTTCCCATAACGCTGCACCACGTAATGAGTCTTCAACAACTTTATCTAATACGGCTTTATCTTTAACGCCTTGGGCTTTAAGGCCAAATGCGATGTTTTCATAAATACTCATTGGGAAAGGGTTTGGCTTTTGAAAAACCATACCAACGCGCATTCTAAGCTGTTTAACATCTACGTCGGCATAAATATCTTCACCTTCAAATGCCACGGTACCGGTAATTTTCACCCCTGCAACTAAATCGTTCATTCGGTTTAGGGTTCTTAGTAGGGTTGACTTACCACAACCAGATGGCCCAATTAGTGCCGTTACCTGACGAGACGGAATATTAATTGAGATATCTTTTAACGCGTGGTTCTCGCCGTAGAATAAGTCTAAGTTGTTTACTTGTAATTTGTTCATTATCTGGCCTTTATATAACACGACTTTTTACGTGTTATTTACTGTTCGTTTTATGAGTACAGCGTGCTTTGTGCACATATCTCATGATGTAATAACTATTTATTGCCTATTGTTTAAGGCGTTTAAGTAAATAGTGATTAGATTTATTTATTTAATCGACCTGCAATCACTTTGGTCGCTAAGTTCAGCATTAATACGAGTACAATCAAGATGGTTGCAGTCGCATAAGCTTGATCCCACTCATGCTGAGTAAATAACTCTTGAGTTAACTTATATAAATGAACAGTCAATGTTCGGCCTGAGTCCATTACAGAGTCAGGTATTTGAGTCACCATACCGGCAGTTAAAAATACCGGTGCTGACTCTCCAATTACTCGGCCAGTACTTAAAATGACTGACGTAACAATGCCTGGTAATGCGCTGGGTAAAATTAAACGCCAAATGGTGTAAATCTTACTACTACCTAATGCATAACCACCTTCACGGTAGCTCATCGGTACTGCCATTAACGCTTCTTCAGTAGTACGGATAATCACGGGCAAAATCAGCATGGCTAATGTCAGTGCACCAGAAAGGATTGAGAAACCTAACCCTAAGGTAGTGACAAAGAATGTCATACCGAATAAGCCATAAACAATTGAGGGGATACCTGCGAGTGACTCAGTACAAAAACGGATTACCTGAACAAACTTGCTACCAGGCGCTGCGTACTCTGTAAGGTAAATAGCCGTCATAATGCCAATTGGTGCGGCGAAAGCTAATGAAAGCAATACCATATAGACTGTTGAGACAATCATCGCCCAAATACCAGAAGCTTCACCAATACGCGTGTAAGAACCAGTGATGAACTCCCAGCTAACATGGCTTAAACCATTTGAAAGAATGTGCCAAACAACCCATAACAGGAATAAAATGGTTACGCCTGCTGCAGCCCAAATAGCACCATGAAGTAATTTATCTTGGTTCTCTCTCGACAGTAATGATTTTGAGCCTGTTAGTGTCGAAATCGTCGAGTTTGATTGAGTAAACTTAGACATGATTAGTACGCTCTCTTGCGATTTAGATATAGCAGTGAACCGTTAAGTAGCACAATAAAAGCTAATAACACGATACCTGTTGCATACAATGCACTCGAATGGATGCCAGTTGCGTATGACATTTCCATTGCGATGTTTGCTGTTAGTGTTCTTGCTGGTTCTAAAATAGAGCCAGGCATTGCTGGAGCGTTGCCCATTACCATAATAATGGCCATGGTTTCACCAATCGCACGTGCAACACCAAGTGCTACACCCGTTAAAATGCCGCTTTTAGCAGCAGGAATTAATACTTTAAAAATACTGTAAACATGCGATGCCCCAAGTGCTAATGCACCTTCTTTATAAACAGAAGGTAAGGCTCTGATTGAGGTTTCTGAAATAGTAATGACGGTTGGCAAAATCATGATTGCTAATACAATGATCCCTGCTAATAGCGTGTTACCAGCAGGAATATTAAATAGGGTTTCGATAGCTGGGACAATAATCACCAACCCGAAAAAGCCGTAAACAACAGATGGAATACCAGCGAGTAGTTCAACAGCGGGTCTAACGAGATCTGCTAACCATTTTGGAGCAATTTCTGCGAGGAATACCGCAGTAAGAATTGCGATTGGAACACCAATCATAACGGCGCCAGCAGTAGAGATGATTGAGGCGACAATCATCGGGAGTATGCCATATAACGCTGGTGGCAACCATTCTTTACCTGTTACAAACTCAGTAACGCCTGCTTCTTTAAATGCAGGTAAACCTTCGTTAAATACAAACCATCCAATGGTGGAAACAGATAGAACGCCAACCATAGCGCAACATAGGAATAGGCCATGAAAGAAGATTTCTTTAATGTCTATGGCGTTTTTAGGTGCAAGTTGCAGTCCTTGTGGTTGGACTTTAGTTGCTGTATTCATCATATGCCTCGAGGTCGTACTGATGATTAAGTAGTTTTAATTTTTTTAGAAATTACAAAAGAGGAGCATAAGCTCCTCTTAAGATATTTAGTTCAATAATTACTGAACGCGGATGTAACCTTCTTCAGCAACAATGCTTTGACCGTCATTTGACATGATGAAGTCTAGGAAGCCTTGTGCATTTGGATGTGGCTGGTCATTCACTAATACGATGAATGGACGAGCGATTTGGTAGTCACCAGTTGCGATGTTTTTATCAGTAGCTTCAACACCACCTACACTTAGAGCAACTAAAGAATCATCAACTGAACCCAGTGAAATATAACCAATAGCAAATGGGTTGTTAGCAACGATTGTTTTGATCATGCCGTTACCGTTACCTACTTGAGCAGTAGGAGTAATAGCCGTTACTTTATGGCCGTTTACTGTACGTTGTAGGTCCATGATTTCTTCGAAAGCACCACGAGTACCAGAACCGTTTTCACGAGTTACTACAACGATAGGACGTGCTTCGCCGCCAACTTCGCTCCAGTTTTTGATTTCACCACGGTAGATTTTTGAAATTTGCTCTTGAGTTAAGTCTTGAACAGGGTTTGCTTTGTTTACTGCTGCAGCAATACCGTCACGAGCAATAACGATTTCTTTTGTATTGTCGTTTAGTTCATTTTCTTTAATGTTACGAGAAGACATACCAATCATGCTGGTGCCGTCCTTCGCAGC
The DNA here is from genome assembly GCF_019654955.1 of Shewanella sp. KT0246. GTDB lineage: Bacteria > Pseudomonadota > Gammaproteobacteria > Enterobacterales > Shewanellaceae > Shewanella > Shewanella goraebulensis. Next base: position 83,996 of record NZ_BPEV01000024.1, read on the forward strand.
ACGAATACCCGCAGAAGAACCTGTGCTTTGCACTTCAACGTTCTTTTTCGCTGTGTTTTGATAATTCTCTGCTAGCACTTCCATAACGTGTGCAACAGATGTTGAACCAGATACTGTAACCGTACCAGCTTGAACAAGAGGTGCCGTCATTAAACCAACAGCAGTTAATAAACCAATCACTTTTTTCATCACAAGTTCCACTTATTATTTGGACTTAAATTTGTACTTAATACCCGTCTTGGATATTGGAAGTTAGCGTGCTTCATTCAGCGCTGTAATTTGAAGCGAGTGCATTAAGACAGATCAATATGACAGTTAAGTTACAGTGAAAAATGTCGCTATCTTTTCGATAGGTGGTATCTAAGATTATGTTTTTTTAGTGTTATTTTAATGTTAATTATTTATCTTTATTAACTATAATTCAGTAAAAAGTTATCAGGTTTTCTTAAATTAACTTAAACATGCGCAAGGCATTACTTATGCTGGTTGGTGGTGCTTTTTGGATCTCGCTGGGGCGTAAATAAAGTTTTGTGTTAATAGCTTTTTAAGTCTATTTTAAGTTTGAGGGCGCGATAAATGCTATATTGTGCACAAATTAATTCTCATTAATTATTTTATTAAAGTTTTATTACAGTCGAGCTTAATTATCGATTTAGTTATAAAACTCACAAAGCTTATAACTTTGTCTTTTATTCCTGAAAGGCAAAACATCAACACACTCTAACTTAATTTCTTAAAGGCGGGCTTTATGACAACCGAGATGATCATGATTGGAATGTCTATTCTGGTTGTTATTGGCATTCTATTACATCACCCATCTCGAACTCTTGGTATTCCATCACTATTTATTTTTATGGGTGTAGGGCTGTCATTGGGTAATGGTGAATTTAACTTTGTATATGACAACTTAGATAAAACCGCATGGATAGGCGGGCTGGCCTTAAATGTGATTGTTTTTGTCGGTGGCTTGAATACTTCGACTGCAAAAATAAAAGTCGCTTATAAAGAAGGAGGTGTATTAGCTTCGTTTGGGGTGATTTTTACCACAGTGATATTTGCAGGTATCCTCTATTTGCTACTCGATTTTGATTTTATTATTTGTTTACTCTTTGCTGCAGTGGTGTCCTCTACTGATGCGGCAGCTGTATTTTCAATTTTGGAATCAAAAAAGCTTAAGTTAAAAGAAGAAACCGATACAGTGTTGGAGTTTGAATCAGCAACCAATGATCCTGTTGCTATGTTGATGGTGATTGTATTGACTGAGATGGCATTATCATCAACTCAATCGGTATCACTTTCTTCACTTAGTCTTGATTTAGTCACCCAGATATTTGTCGCAGTTGCTGCAGGACTCTTAATCGGCAAAATTGCGGTTACTTTATTGAGTAAAATTAGTTTATCTGAGTATGGTTTGATCCCTGTATTTGTCTTAGCCAGCTTTATTATTGCTACCTATGGTGCAGACTTATTAGGTGGTAATATCTTATTGGCTTCTTATATTGCAGGTGTGGTGATAGGCAATGGTATTAAACGTGGCCAACAAGTTAACTTGCACTTTTTTAATAGCTTGTCTTGGCTAGCACAGGCATTGATGTTCATTGTGTTGGGGCTTCAGATTTTCCCACAAACATTAATGACAGTATTTTGGGTTTCAATTATCCCAGGTTTATTGCTGATATTTGTAGCTAGACCACTAGCGGTGCAGATGTGCTATTTACCTTTTGTAAAAGCAAGCTGGAAAAAGCGTCTATTTATATCAATGATTGGCTTAAAAGGTGCGACTCCTATTGTGTTTGCACTTATACCGGCTGCTGCAGGTGTACCTGGTGCTATCGATATAGTCCATATGGTGTTCTTTTTTGTATTGTTCTCTATCTTTATTCAAGGCGGTGCGATAGCGCCATTAGCAAATAAGTTAGGCTTAGAGAAAGAAACACCACCAAAATAGTGGCAATCTACTTACTACACTTTAAATTGAGGCTATGCCGTGGCTGCATTCGCTAAATCATTAGCCTCAATTTTGTTCCAAACTTTGTCATGAAAATAAAATACTACAGTGTTTACTGCTGGCTCAATCAAGGCGACGGCCCCACCAATAACAATGCTGCCAGTTAATAAGTAAGTGATAGTAAAGGCGACGCTGAAGTGCAAAATAGCAAATGAGATGGTCTTTTTCATGAGATAACCCTTGTAGTTAATATTGTTCAATTGATTTAATGATAACAATTCTCATTACTATTTAAAGTTTTTTTTATCAATTACAACAAAAGGTTTATTCGATTAGTGTTTAAACCATCTTTTAATGACGTGAAAAATCCCTGTAAATGAGATGTTTTTTCATTTATTAATGATTTATAGATAGAACAAATTGGTGTTCTGGTGGGGGGAAAGTGCAAATGTTTGTTAGATAACATAAACCCTCCCAATTAAGGTAGAGGGTTATCATTATGAAATGACTAAGCAGGCAGTATTTAAGTTAAAGTATTAAGTATTCATCTTTTGCTTACTGTATTAATTCTGATATTAGAATTAATAGTGCCAAGGAAACTTAGAAAAATCTTGATCGCGCTTTTCAAGGAATGCATCACGACCTTCTTGAGCTTCGTCTGTACCATAAGCAAGACGTGTTGCTTCGCCTGCAAATAGCTGTTGGCCAACTAACCCATCATCTGGCAAGTTAAAGCCGTATTTAAGCATACGCATTGCTGTTGGTGATTTACTGTTGATCTCTTTTGCCCATGATAATGCTTCTGTTTCTAGTTCAGCATGAGGAATTGAGCGATTGACCATACCCATATCAAATGCTTCATCAGCCGTATAGTTAAAGCCAAGGAAGAAGATTTCACGGGCGCGTTTTTGGCCAATCATTTTGGCTAAATAAGCACTACCGTAACCCGAATCAAAACTACCTACATCAGGATCGGTTTGCTTGAATACAGCATGCTCTTTCGATGCTAATGTTAAATCACACACTACATGTAAACTGTGCCCACCACCTACAGCCCAACCAGGTACAACAGCAATAACAACCTTAGGCATAAAACGAATTAATCGTTGCACTTCTAATATATGTAAGCGCCCCATACGTGCAACATCAGGTTTGCCTTCTTCAGCGCCTTCATATTTATAACCGTCTTTGCCACGAATGCGTTGATCACCGCCAGCACAGAAAGAAAACTGGCCTTTGGCTGATGGTCCATTACCTGTTAGCAATACACAGCCAACATCAGACCATTGGCGAGCATGATCTAAAGCGGTATAAAGCTCATCAACGGTTTTTGGGCGAAAAGAATTAAGACAATCAGGACGATTGATTGCAATACGAACCGTACCTTGGTCTTTAGCGCGATGATAAGTGATGTCTTCAAAATCGAAGCCACTTACAGTGTCCCAAAGTGTTGGGTCAAATATATCAGAAACCTGTTGTGTCATTTTACTAGCCTTTTTCAATCGAATATCCAAAGGCTAGGCTGAATTAAATCTCAGGTCAATTGACAGATGTCAGGAAAGTTAAATTTATATTTTATCGCAGATTAATTGCAGGTTCTCTTTGCCAAAAATAGGGTGTCTTGCACCAAAACCGCAATACTCATTATCAAAAGCTGCAACTGTGTTGTTATCAGTAAAAATAGCTTTAAATTCTATAGCCTCTTTTGATGTTAGTCTTTCAAGAACACCAGATGGCATAGCAATGACTTTATCGCTCTTTCTAATTATTTTGGTGCCAGTCATTGACGTCACCTTTTCATCAGCACTATTTAGTACTGATTGAATTTCAGCAATTGGTTCATCTAATTTATCTGTTTCAGTCGCAAAGTAGTAAATAACACCGCCAATCAGTGCAATAAGGATCCAACCTCTCATCTTTTAGTCCAATTAAAGTGAATAACCATGAATTATACGAGTATAATATACTCAATTAACACTCTATACACGAGTGTGTAGCAGTTGGTAGCGTTTTTTATTTAAAATCGATAACGTTTTTCGGCAACTGCCACTTATTTTGCCCCTTTTATAAGTAGTAAGGCATTAAGATGACCCAAGAATCTACACCTAAAGATTACGCCAAACAAAAACGGATTAAGATTCATCAACCTGACGCCAGCAAGGCTGACAGATTTAATCCAAGTAATAGTATTTATGTGCGCGCCGTAACAGGTTTATGGACTACAGTAAGAAGGCGTATTGGTTGGGCAACAATGTCATTCTTTTTAATATTACCTTGGCTACCTTGGGGTGACAGACAGGCTGTTTGGTTTAATTTAGCTGAGCAGAAGTTTCATATCTTTGGGCTGACTATTTGGCCACAAGATTTAACCTTGTTGGCAGCGCTATTTACTATTGCGGCATTTGGCTTGTTCTTTGTTACGACTTATCTTGGTAGGGTGTGGTGTGGCTACACATGCCCGCAAACCGTTTGGACGTTTATTTTTATTTGGTTCGAAGAAAAATTTGAAGGAGCACGTAATAAACGAATCAAACTAGATCAAATGCCATGGAGTTTTAATAAGTTATGGCGCAAGACCGCTAAACATACCTCTTGGATCCTCATTTCCTTATTAACAGCAATGACATTTGTATCCTATTTCGTTCCAAGTCGTGAAGTCTATATTGATGTGTTCACTTTGAATGCTGATTTAAGTATTTATTTCTGGGTGGTCTTTTTCACCTTTGCCACATACGGTAATGCAGGCTGGATGCGTGAAATTATGTGTATTCACATGTGCCCGTATGCTCGTTTTCAGGCAGCGATGTTTGATAAAAACACATATATAGTGGGTTATGACACTAAGCGCGGTGAAACAAGAGGGCCAAGATCTCGTAAAGCTGACCCTAAAGAATTGGGCTTAGGCGACTGTATCGACTGTGACTTATGTGTTCAGGTTTGTCCAACAGGTATCGATATTCGTAATGGCCTTCAATATGAATGTATAAACTGTGGTGCTTGTATCGATGCCTGCGACACAACAATGGAACGTATGGGCTATGACAAAGGCTTAATTAGTTATACCACCGAAAATAAACTAGAAGATATCAAAGAGACCATTGTAAGACCAAAACTTATTGGTTACGGCGTAGCCTTAACTGTAATGATCTTGGTTTTCATTTATGCCAGCGCCACTATTGCTCCATTACGTATGGATGTTATTCGAGACAGAAATGCACTTTACCGGATAACTAATGATGGTTTAGTTGAAAATACATATACCTTGAAGCTGCTTAATAAAACCGAGCTAGCACAAGAATATCAACTTTCAATGGACGGTATAGAGTCATATGAATGGAATGGACCGAATCAAGTAGCAATTAAAGCGGGTGAAGTACTGACCTTACCAATTAGTATTGCCGTTGATCCTGGTCAACTAGAACGAACAGTCACTAAAATCAACTTAGTGGTTGCCGCAACCATCGAAGGTAAGGATGTTATAATCAAACAAGAATCGAGATTCTTTGGTGAGTAAATAACGATATAGCTAGAAAAAGGGACTACTTAGTCCCTTTTTTATGCGTTTCGTTTGAAAAAGCGGCTGTTATTCATATTTGTGTCATTTTCTTTCAAAAAGCCCTTGCGGTGTTTCAGTATTTGCCTATAATGCGCATCCACTGACACGGCAACAGGCACTAGCCAACACTGAGTCAGCTTGATTTGAAGCGGTTTTAACTACCTCAAATCAACGGCAAAAA
>NZ_BPEV01000025.1 GCF_019654955.1 Shewanella sp. KT0246
GTATTGCACTTTCAAAAAAGACGTTTAAAAGTGCGAGATGTCGGATTTTGTAAATTAAATACAGATATTTTAGCTTTTATTGCCGTTTTTAGGCTTTTTTACTTGACGAAAATCGTTAATTTGGTAATTTTACTACCATATGATTTACGTAACAGATTTATAATCACTTGAGGGATATGCAATGACTATCCGTGTAGCAATTAACGGCTATGGCCGTATCGGTAGAAATGTTTTACGTGCGCTTTATGAAAGCGAAAAGGATTACCCAATTGAAATCGTTGCTCTAAACGATTTGGGTGATGCTTCAATCAATGCTCACCTTACCAAATATGATTCAGTACATGGTCGTTTCAACGCTAAAGTTGATCATGATGATGAAGCTATCTACGTTAATGGCGATAAAATCCTGACTTTCCAAGAAAGAGATCCTTCTAAATTACCTTGGGCAGAATTAAACGTCGATGTTGTTTATGAATGCACAGGTATCTTTACTTCTAAAGAAGCAGTACAACCACATTTAACAGCAGGCGCTAAGAAAGTTATTATTTCTGCTCCAGGTAAAAATGTTGATGCTACCGTAGTATATGGCGTAAACAATGAAGTGTTAACCAGTGACATGACAGTGATTTCAAATGCATCATGTACTACCAACTGTTTAGCGCCTTTTGCAAAACCGCTAAATGACTCAGTTGGTATTGAATCTGGTTTAATGACAACCATTCATGCTTATACCAATGATCAACGTCTATCAGACGTTTACCACACTGATTTACGTCGTGCTCGTGCAGCAGCTATGTCAATGATCCCAACACAAACCGGTGCTGCTGCAGCAGTAGGTTTAGTGGTTCCTGAACTTCAAGGTAAGTTTGACGGTTTAGCTGTTCGTGTACCAACAGTAAACGTTTCACTGGTTGATTTAACTTTCCAAGCGTCTCGTGACACAACGGTTGAAGAAATAAACCAAATTGTGGCTGATGCAGCAAAAACTTCACCGCTGAATGAAGCGCTTGCCATTAACGTTGAGCCTTTAGTTTCTATCGATTTCAACCATAATGCATTTTCTTCTAACTTTGACGCAACTCAAACACGCGTTAATGGACGACTTGTTAAAGTTATGGCTTGGTATGACAACGAATGGGGTTTCAGCAACCGCATGTTAGATAATACTGTTGCATTAATGACAGCCAAATAATTTGTTTTAATTGAAAAAGTTGAAACACTAAAAAGCCCTGCACTTGCAGGGCTTTTTGTTTTTAAATTTTGCTATAAAATTACGCGTTACCCTTCACTTTCATATTTAAAGTTTTGGCAAAATTAAGCATTCTGTTTAATGGTACTAGCGCATCATCACGCAATTCATCATCAACAAACACTTCATGGTCTGTTTTATCTGTTGCAGTAAGTGAAGCTTCAATAGCTTGTAAACCATTCATTGCCATCCAAGGACAATGGGCACAGCTTTTACAAGTTGCGCCGTTACCACCCGTTGGTGCTTCAATTAGTGTTTTACCTGGTGCGGCTTGCTGCATCTTATAAAAAATACCACGATCGGTTGCGACAATGAACTCTTGATTACTCATTGTTTGCGCAGCTTTAATTAACTGACTAGTTGATCCCACAGCATCAGCTAAAGCAACAACATTAGCTGGCGACTCCGGGTGAACTAAAATAGCAGCTTCTGGATGCTGAATTTTAAGCTCTCTTAAAGCTTTTGCTTTAAACTCATCATGAACAATACAATCGCCCTGCCACATCAACATATCCGCGCCAGTTTCTTTAGCAATGTAACTACCTAGATGACGATCTGGGCCCCAAATAATTTTTTTGCCTTCGCTATCTAGATGTTCAACAATCTCTAGCGCAATACTAGACGTCACTACCCAATCAGCACGGGCTTTCACAGCTGCAGAGGTATTGGCATAAACCACCACTGTATGATCTGGATGGGCGTCGCAGAAATCTGAAAACTTGTCGATAGGGCAGCCAATGTCTAATGAACATGTTGCTTCTAAAGTTGGCATCAATACCGTTTTTTCAGGGCTTAAAATCTTAGATGTTTCGCCCATAAACTTAACCCCAGCAACAATTAATTTCTTTGCTGGATGATCACGGCCAAATCGCGCCATTTCTAATGAGTCGGAAACACAACCACCTGTTTCTTCAGCTAGTGCTTGGATTTCAGGATCTGTGTAATAGTGTGCAACTAAAACAGCATCTTGGTCGATTAACAGCTGTTTAATTCTTGCTTTTGAAGCCGCTTTTTCAGCATCTGACAATAAAGCAGGTTTTGCAGGAAAAGGATATTCGATAGATTCGATATTCGGTGCCGAAGTGATCATTATGGTTCCGAGAAGTTACAACGTCCGGCGATTATACAAAAACGCTTAACAAAATTAAAGGACGCATTAGCGTCCTTTATATTCTTAAAACATTAGCAAGATTGATTTAGCGCATTGCTAATAACATTTCTTGTGGCTGTTCTAAATACTGTTTCCATAAATTACAAAAACGAGCAATAGTTCCGCCATCTATAACGCGGTGGTCACCAGACCAACTAACTTGCATTATTTTGCGTGCTTCCACTTCACCGTTAGCATTAAAGCGCGGTAAGGTTTGTAATTTACCTAAAGCGACAATAGCAACTTCCGGTTTGTTGATAATAGGCGTCGCGACTGTTCCACCTAAAGCACCAATATTTGAAATTGAAATTGATCCACCTTTTAAATCAGCAGGACTGACGCGACCGCTTCTTGCTGCAGTCGTGAGACGGGTAATTTCAGCGGCTACTTCTAAAATCGATTTATTTTGTACATCTTTGACGTTAGGTACTAATAAACCCACTTTTGAGTCCACAGCCATGCCAATATTATGGCTAGCTTTATAGGTGAGTTCAGTACAATCGCTATTCACCTGGCTATTTAATACAGGGAATTCATTAATGGCTAAGGACATCGCTTTCATAAAGAAAGGCATCATAGTCAATTTAACTTCATCAGATGAGTAGCGTTGTTTCATTTCAGCACGTAATGCCACTAACTCAGTTAAATCAAATTCTTCACAATAAGTAAAATGTGGGATTGTCGAAACTGACTCAACCATCATTTTAGCCATAACAGCTTTAACGCCTTTTATTGGCTCAACTCTATCAGATGCAGTCAACATATTGCTTGAAGTATTCGATGCTACAGCAGTACTTAACGTTTGTGTATTCACATTGGACTGTAATTGAGATGCTACTGGCTTAGTTGCAGTTTTACCATTGGCAAAGTTTTCAACATCTTCTTTATAGACTCGGCCGCTCTTACCTGTGCCAGGCACGTTGGCAATATTGATATCTAAACTACGTGCTAAACGGCGTACAGCGGGACTGGCTAAAGCTTTACCTTGTGCCACTGGTTCAGCCGAGACAGACGTTGTTGTTTCAGTATTTGCTTCATTAACCAATTGAGTTACTTCAGTCGCATGCGCAGTTGATTCCACTTCAATAGCGAATAACGGTTCATGTACTTTTGCAAGCTGACCTTTACGGTAATGTAGTTTAACAATTTTACCGTTTTTAATCGCAGGTATTTGAACAAGCGCCTTATCAGTCATCACATCTGCAATAGGTTGGTCTTCAACAACCATCTCGCCTTCTGCGACTAACCATTCAACTAATTCACACTCGACAATACCTTCACCAATATCAGGTAATAAAAACTCTTCGATAGCATTAGCATTAGAATTAGCGTTTGTAGTTGGTTGACTGACTACTTGAGCTGGGTCTGCAACTGATTCAGTTTCCGTTGTAATAGCTGATGTTGCATCTAGTTCTACCGCGTACAAAGGAGCGTGGACTTGCGCAATTTCACCTTTGGCATAATAAAGTTTAGTGATAACACCTGCGTGAGGTGCAGGAATTTGTACTAATGCTTTATCTGTCATTACGTCAGCAATTGGCTGGTCTTCAACGACAACATCGCCTTCTTTTACCATCCAATCAACAAGTTCACATTCCACTACGCCTTCGCCAATGTCAGGCAAAATAAAATCTTTAATCATATCTTGCTCCTAGAAATTGACTGAAGCTTTAATCGCTTCATAGGTTTTAAGTTCATCAGGCATATATTCTTTTTCAAGAATGAGCGGATAAGGTGTATCTAAACCACAAACACGACTAATTGGAGATTCTAAATGTAAGAAGCACTCTTCTTGTATTGTCGCTGCTATTTCACCTGCAAAACCACCCGTTAAAGGCGCTTCATGGTTAATCAATAAACGGCCTGTTTTCTTGACTGACGTAGCTACAGTATCAATATCCCAAGGAGCAAGGGTTCTTAAATCGACAATTTCACATGAAATACCATCTTTTTCAGCCATCTTAGCTGCTTTTTCAAGTATCTCCATCTGAGCGCCCCATCCAAGTAATGTTATATTATTACCTGCCTTAACTACTTCTGCTTTACCAATTTCAATTTCAAAGTCACCTGCAGGAACTTCACCTACAGATGCGCGGTATAGGCGTTTAGGTTCAAAGAAAATAACCGGATTAGGATCGCGGATCGAAGCTAATAATAACCCTTTAGCTTGCTCTGGGTTACGAGGAATAACCACCTTTAAACCAGGTGTTTGTGTAAAGTAAGCTTCTGGCGATTGCGAGTGGTAATGACCACCTGCTATACCACCGCCATATGGGGTTCTGAATGTTAAACCACCAACATTGAACTGATTGCCACTGCGGTATCTGAACTTTGCGGTTTCATTCACTATTTGGTCAAATGCTGGAAAGATATAATCTGCAAATTGAATTTCAGCAACGGCTGTCATGCCATTGGAAGCAAGTCCGTTAGCAAAACCTGCAATACCTTGTTCGGTGAGTGGCGTATTAAAACAACGTTCACGGCCGAACTTTTCCTGTAAGCCTGAAGTTGCGCGGAAAACGCCGCCAAAATGACCCACATCTTCACCAAAAACTACCATTCTTTCATCAGCAGTCATTGCAATGGCTAGTGCATCATTGATGGCGTGTAACATATTCATTTCAGCCACAATTATATTCTCCCTGCGCTTTTAGGATAAGACTTCGGATATTTTTTAATATGTTGTTTTAGCTCTGCAAGCTGCTTTTCTAAGACAGGTGTAGGCTTATCCAATACGTCTGTAATCAAACCATCTATGTGCGGTAAAGGTACTTTTTCTGCTACCTTAACGGCGCTAAGTACTTCTTCACGGTATTTCTCATAACGTGCAGCATCATCTGCTTCGTTTAGCCAATCTTTATTAATCATCCAAAGTTTAAAGCGCTTAACTGGGTCATGTTGCTCCCACTTCGCCTCTTCTTCTTTAGAGCGGTAACCAGATGGGTCATCAGATGATGAGTGTGCACCTAAACGATAAGTCATCGCTTCTATCAACACAGGTGCGTTATGCTCAAGAGCGTGAGCACGAGCTTGCTGCGTCGCTGCAAGTACAGCCAACATGTCATTTCCGTCCACACGTATTGTATGCATACCGTAACCTACGCCACGACTAGCAATGCCATTACCTGCAAATTGTTCTTCTGTTGGTGTAGAGATGGCATATCCATTATTTCGACAAAAGAAGATGGTCGGTGATTTAAGTACTGCAGCCATATTTAGACCCGCGTGGAAGTCACCTTCTGAAGCAGCGCCCTCACCAAAATAACAAATGGCTACGTTACGTTTTCCTTGTAACTTAAATGCATGTGCAACACCTGTTGCTTGCGGGATTTGAGTGGCAAGTGGTGATGAAATTGTTTGGTAATTGAGTTCATTACTACCGTAATGAATTGGCATTTGACGGCCTTTACCTAAATCTTTTTCATTACTGAACATTTGATTCATAAATTGTTCAGTAGTGAATCCACGGTAACGTAAAGAAGCATGTTCACGGTACTGAGCTAAGATAACGTCTCCATCATCTAATGCTGCAGTGCTACCTATAATAGATGCTTCTTCACCAGTACAAGTCATGTAGAAACTGATACGGCCTTGTCTTTGAGCACTGAGCATGCGCTCGTCTAATACGCGTGTAAAAACACAAGTATCATGAATTTTCTCTGCTAATGCTTTATCAATGACTGGCATAACAGCATTTTCGTAAGTGGTGCCATCTGCTTGCAGAATTTTTAAAATAGGAATGTGCAAGGAAGCTTTGTCTAAGAAGCTGACACGATGCACTGTTTCATTATTCAGTGGTGCGTTGCTCATATTGTGCTCTTATTATGTGAGGCCTTATAAAATAAAGCTTAATTATTATATGCGAACGAACATTACGTTAACGTAAACTTGCGATCAACTAATGTTCATTCTATCTGGTGAATAACCTTTCACTAATTATGTATATCTAGCTTTACATATTACTGAATATCTTCGTTAGGCGCTGGTATCAAACATAATACCGTGCGCTGTCCTACAGGTACATTTTCATTTGGAAAAACGATAGCTTCATACGGGTATTCAATCACAATTTCTTGGCCACCTTCTGTAGCTAAAGTCTGCCCTTGTTCGAAACCAGTAAAGTTCACAGTCGATTTAGGAAAAGAGAAACTAAAATCATCGAAGTGTTTATTGACTGAACGAGAAACTTTATACAAATTAACTTTGTTACTATCGAATGCTTCTAACTCAATATTATGTTGAGTTATCAATTGATTCATCATTTTACGAGTGTTAGCGAACTTCTTCATATCGTTTTGACCGAAAGGCATTACCTTACCCAATTCAACGGTAAATGCGTCAGCTTGGAACTGCTCTGAAGAATAATAGCTAAATGTTGTTGTAGGCTCATGATGGAACAAAATAGTATCCACATCGCAGCCTGCTAAAAACATAATTTGTTGCTGACTGAAACTTCTACCTGGTCTAAAAGGGTAAATTGCGAATTTCTCGTGTTTAGATGGCTTTATCGCAGTATGTAAATCGTAATGAATACGTTGAGAGGTTTTATTGTCTACGAAAAAGTCACGTACATAATCCTCTAGATTTTTAGCTCGTATTCTTTCTTTGTTACATAAGCCCTCACCCATTGAATGAGCGCCGCTAAATAGACGATTCATATTTTCTTCTACAAATCGTGTCTCCGTTAAAATTGATTCAGGGTTACCGATTAAAAACAAAACGCGATGCACAGTTTGTATTTTTTCTTCTAGCAATGCTTGAATAAGTTCATTACAAATTTCAATCGGCGCAGTCTCATTTCCATGAACCGCACACGACAATACGATATCTTTGGTAGAACCAGCATACGGTGTAAAACTAATGACACCGTTATCTATTATTTTTACTGTTGTTTGATTAGATAAGGTGAAACTGTGCTGGGGTATGTGCTTATCGATGTTAGCTAAAGTAAAAGCTAGAAAATCTTTTTCATCCATTAATTGTTGAAACACGAAGACTCCTTGAAAGACGGTTAAAACTGATTTGGTTTCAATAACAAGTGTTGATTCTAACACAACTGAGGGAAGCTAACGTTAAGAGACAATTACCATAGTGTAAATCTTTACTTGCATTCTGTTTCAGATTTAATATAATTTTAGCCATCTAGACTTCTTTATGGATATATTATGACATTAGCGACATTTGGTGCAGGCTGTTTTTGGGGTGTTGAATACTTTTTTAAACAGGTAGAAGGCGTTCTTGATGCAAAATGTGGTTATATGGGTGGTAAAGATCAGTTTCAAACCTACCAAGAAGTTAAAGCAGGTCAAACAGGTCATGCTGAAGTCGTTCAAATAGAGTTTGACGAAAAGGTTGTTTCTTATGAAACCTTGCTAGCTGTTTTTTGGCAAAACCACAACCCTACTACCTTGAACAAACAAGGTGATGATGTTGGTCATCAGTATAGAAGTGCCATATTTTTTCATGATGAAAATCAACAACAACTTGCACAATTTTCAAAACAGCAACTCACAGAGAGTGGTAAATGGGGAGTGCGCCAAATTGTAACTGAAATTGTGCCGTTACAACAATTTCATCAAGCAGAAGAATACCACCAAAACTATCTAGAAAAGAACGACTTACCTAGCTGTCACATAAGCTACTAAAATATGAACACAGTTAAGGCACTTTTAAAGGTGCCTTTTATTTACAGAATCGATTAATACAATCTATATCTTAGACTCTTCTGCGCTTTACCCCATCCTTTAAATTCCCTACAATCCATGCAAATTGCTAAAGGCATGAATACGGAGAAATACAATAATGAGTCAAACTCGTCATATTAACCTACTTATCTTAGGTTCAGGTCCTGCTGGTTATACTGCCGCAGTTTATGCTGCTCGTGCTAATTTAAAGCCAGTTATGATTACCGGTATGCAACAAGGTGGTCAATTAACCACGACGACTGAAGTTGAAAACTGGCCTGGTGATGCTGAAGGCTTAACTGGCCCTGCGTTAATGGAAAGAATGCAGCAACACGCAGAAAAATTCGATACTGAAATCATTTTCGATCATATCAATGAAGTTGATTTCAGCGAACGTCCTTATAAATTGAAAGGCGATAATGGCGAATTTACTTGTGATGCATTGATTATTGCAACTGGCGCATCAGCCAAATATTTAGGCTTACCTTCTGAAGAAGCATTCATGGGGCGTGGTGTTTCAGCTTGTGCAACTTGTGATGGTTTCTTCTACCGTAACCAAAAAGTTGCCGTAGTTGGCGGCGGTAACACCGCAGTTGAAGAAGCACTTTACTTAAGTAACATTGCATCAGAAGTTCACTTAATTCACCGCCGTGATACATTCCGCTCAGAGAAAATTTTAATTAATCGACTAATGGACAAAGTAGCAAACGGAAATATTATCCTTCACTTAGATCAAACTCTTGATGAAGTGACAGGTGATAATATGGGGGTTACTGGCTTGAATATGAAGAGCACTAAAGACGGGGCAATTTCGTCTTTAGAAGTTGCAGGTGTATTCATTGCCATCGGTCATAGTCCGAATACGGGTATTTTTGATGGTCAGCTTGATATGAATTACGGCTATATTACTGTTAACAGCGGTCTACAAGGTAATGCAACGCAAACAAGTGTTGAAGGAATTTATGCTTGTGGTGACGTAATGGATCAACATTATCGTCAAGCAATCACTTCAGCAGGTTCAGGCTGTATGGCCGCACTAGATGCTGAACGATTTTTAGATGCACAGTAAGATTATTCTAAGTTTAATATTAGAGGCATGAATAGTTTCATTTAGCCGAACATAATTAAACTAAATAAGATTAAAGCCGGCATTAGCTGGCTTTTTTATTGCCTGCGTTATTTGTAAGATTTAAGTACTTTGAATATAGAACCACATCGACATCCCCTTCTACATCTGGGTGTAAAATTGTTTCTATATATTGCATACCAAGTTTTTTCATAATACTAATTGATGCAGAGTTAAGTTCATCAGCAATCGCTGAAAATCTAATAACGTCAGGGTGTTGCTTAACAATATGCTCAATAACTGCTTTTGCACTTTCTGTAGCAAAGCCCTTCCCCCATGCAGTTTGCTTAAAACGCCAACCTATCTCTAAATTTTTAAACTGTGGTTTATCAGTAAAGAAGTCCATTGGTCTTATTAAAATCCAACCCATAAAATTATCCTCTTTATTAAACACTTTCCACAAGCCCCAACACTTTTCAGGATTTAAGTAACTTGCAAGTCGTGGAATAAATACTTGTTCAATTTCTTGGCGTGATGTTTTTCTACCGCCATTGATATATTTCATAACGGCTGGGTCCTGATCTAATTCAAAAAGCAAATCAGCATCATTAAGTGACATGAGTGAGATATTAAGGCGGGAAGTTGAGATTACAGTCATAAAATTATTCCGTTAATAATGACGTTTTTATAATGTGACACAGTACGGCATACTTAAAAATAAATGATAGGCATAAAAAAAGGAACCCTAAGGCTCCTTTTTTAAAGCATTTTAACTAATTACTTAGCTAAAGCTTCTTTTGCTTTTTCAACTAAAGTTGTAAATACAACTTTGTCGAATACAGCGATGTCAGCCAAAATCTTACGATCGATTTCGATAGATGCTTTTTTAAGGCCGTTAATGAAACGACTATAAGAAAGACCATTTTGACGAGAAGCCGCATTGATACGTGCAATCCAAAGTTGACGGAATTGACGTTTCTTTTGACGACGGTCACGGTAAGCATATTGACCAGCTTTAGTTACTGCTTGAACAGCAACGCGGTAAGTACGAGAGCGAGCTCCGTAATAACCTTTGGCTAATTTAAGTACTTTCTTGTGACGAGCACGAGCGGTTACACCACGCTTAACTCTAGGCATTGTTCATATCTCCTTTAATTAAGCGTATGGTAGTTGACGTGCGATTGCTGGCACATCAGACTTTGCAACTAAACATTTAGCACGTAAGTGACGTTTACGCTTAGTGCTCTTCTTTGTCAAAATATGACGTAAGTGTGCTTGTTTACGCTTGAAACCATTAGCGGTTTTTCTGAAGCGCTTTTGAACACCCTTATCTGTTTTCATTTTAGGCATTGCTAAAACTCCGCATTGGGACATTAATAAAACGTAAGGCGAGCAAAATCCTCAAAAGGACTTTGCTACTTTTTAGTGGGTTGCCCTACTATTTCTTTTTAGGTGCGAGGACCATAACTGCTTGTCGACCTTCCATTTTCGGGAAAGATTCAACAACAGCATATGTTTCCAAATCTGCTTTGATACGGTTCAAAAGATCCATACCTAGGCTTTGGTGTGCCATTTCGCGACCACGGAAACGCAGCGTAATTTTCGCTTTGTCCCCATCTTCAAGAAAACGAATCAGGTTGCGTAGTTTTACCTGATAGTCGTTTTCATCAGTGCCAGGACGGAATTTTATTTCCTTCAGCTGGACCTGTTTCTGCTTCTTTTTTTGTTCCTTTTGGGCTTTAGCCTTATCAAAAAGGAACTTACCGTAGTCCATTATGCGACAGACAGGTGGCTCAGCATTAGGACTGATTTCAACCAGGTCTACACCTGCTTCATCAGCTAATTCCTGTGCCTGTGAAATACTAACGATTCCAACTGCCTCACCATTGATATCCGATAAACGAACTTCTGGTACGCCAGTGATTTCATCGTTAATACGATTAGGGGCTGGCTGTCGCCCTGCTGCTCTCTTGATCTTTATGACCTATTCCTCCAACAATAATAGACTACGGCTAGAAATTTGTTCTTGTATCTTGGCAGCGAAATCATTGATTTTCATCTTGCCTAAATCGATACCGTCACGTGTTCTTACCGCAACTTCCTTATTTTCCATTTCTTGATCGCCTACGACCAATAAATAAGGTACACGCTTTAACGTATGTTCACGTATTTTAAAGCCTATTTTCTCATTCCTCAAGTCTTTAGATGCACGAATGCCACTTTCTTTGAAAGTTTTAACAATTTCGTCAACATAATCAGACTGTTTATCAGTAATATTCATAACAATTACTTGCTGTGGTGCAAGCCATGTTGGGAATTTACCTGCATATTCTTCAATAAGAATACCTAAGAAACGTTCAAGAGACCCTAAAATCGCTCTATGGATCATAACTGGTGTTTGACGCGTGTTGTCTTCAGCAACGTAAGTTGCGCCAAGACGAGATGGTAATGCGTAATCTAATTGCACAGTACCACATTGCCATGCACGGTCTAAACAGTCATGAAGTGTAAATTCAATTTTTGGACCGTAGAAAGCGCCTTCTCCCGGTAAAATCTCGAATTCGATATCATTAGCAACAAGTGCTTGCTTCAGTGCTTCTTCTGCTCTATCCCACATGTCGTCATCACCAATACGTTTTTCAGGACGTGTTGATAATTTTACGACGATGTTGTCGAAACCAAAAGTACCGTAAGTATCATATACCATTTGGATACATTCACTTACTTGCTCTTGCACCTGTCCATCGGTACAAAATACATGTGCATCATCTTGAGTAAAGCCACGTACGCGCATTAGCCCATGTAGTGAGCCTGATGGCTCATTACGATGACAACAACCGAACTCAGCCATTTTCAATGGCAAATCACGGTATGATTTTAAACCTTGATTAAAGATTTGGACGTGTCCAGGACAGTTCATCGGCTTAATGGCATATTCGCGGTTTTCACTGTTAGTAGTGAACATCGCATCAGAATACTTATCCCAGTGACCTGAACGTTCCCATAAGTTACGATCCATCATTAATGGACCTTTCACTTCTTGGTAGGTGTATTGACCTAACTTTTGACGAATAAACTTTTCAAGCTCTAAATACAAACTCCAACCGTCGTTATGCCAGAATACCATTCCAGGTGCTTCTTCTTGCATATGGTAAAGGTCTAATTGCTTACCAATTTTACGATGATCACGTTTAGCCGCTTCTTCAAGACGGTTTAAATGTACTTTTAATGCTTTTTTATCAGCCCATGCTGTGCCGTATACACGTTGCAGCATTTTGTTGTCCGAATTACCACGCCAATATGCACCAGCAACACTCATTAATTTAAAGTGCTGACAGAACTTCATGTTTGGAACGTGTGGGCCACGACACATATCAACATATTCTTCATGATGATATAAAGCCGGAGTCGAATCTTTACTGATGTTTTCATCTAAGATTGCGATTTTGTATTCTTCACCGCGTGCTTCAAAAGTATCACGGGCTTCTTGCCAAGAAACGACGTTCTTAACAACGTTATAATTGGTTTTTGCAAGCGCACTCATGCGCTTCTCAAGAGCATCGATATCTTCTTGAGTCAATTTATGATCTAAATCGATGTCATAGTAAAAACCATTATCGATAACAGGACCAATAGCCATTTTTGTTTCTGGCCACATTTGCTTAATCGCATGGCCTAATAAATGTGCACAAGAATGGCGAAGGATTTCAACACCCTCTTCATCTTTAGCCGTAATGATAGAAAGTTCTGAATCAGTGGTGATTAAGTCACAAGCGTCAACAAGCTCGCCATTTACGCGACCAGCGATACACGCTTTCGCTAAACCAGGACCGATGTCTGCAGCGACATCTAAAGTAGAAACAGAATCTGCAAACTCACGTTTGCTGCCATCAGGCAATGTAATAATTGGCATTTAATTTCCTTATCCAGTGGTGACCCACACGTAGGGCCACTTGGTAATAAATAATAAATAAAAGAAATGCCACCGAACTACAGACATTACAGGAGTCTGAGCTGATAGTGGCATGAACTCGCATTGTATGTGAAAAGGCCTTTTGCAAGCAAGAGATGTACATATCTAAATCAGATTTAACTGCACATAATTGGTTTATTTAAGCCATTGATAACCATAAAACAGTTAAAAGGCAGTTTGATTGAGCTTAAATATCAAATACAGATGTTCTTTGACACCGACAAGACTCAACTATAATCACTAATGTGATTAAAAAGACCCGTAACAAAATAATGGATTAAGGCTGTGATTAAACTATTTATAAGGAGTTATATATGAATTTAGTTAGCCGCGTTATTAGTTGTCCCCATTGCGGACATAATCAGCATGTGCACATTGATACAAGCTTGGGCGATCAAGAATATTATGATGATTGCCGAATTTGTTGCAATTCAATCCACATGAGATTACAAGTCAATGACTCTAATAGAACTATTCAATTGTTTATAGACTCAGATAACGAGCAGCTGTATTAACTGCTCGTTTCATGAACAAAGGTAATTTTTGAATTAGATTAGTTATTGTTGAGCATTTTTTTTGCTAGAACACGTTCAACAGTATCAACAATAACTTGAGTTTGACTATCAATTTCTATATTGATTTTATCACCAACTTTGCTGTCACTTAAGTTGGTTAGTTTAAGTGTCTCTGGAATAAGGTGAAGCATAAATCTGTCATCATTAATTTCACCAACAGTTAAGCTGCAGCCATTGACACCGACAAAACCTTTATAAAAAATATAATCCATCCATTTGGTTGGAATACTCAGTGTTAAATTATAATGGCTATCTGTTTCACTCACTTCAACTACTGTCGCCATAGCGTGAACGTGGCCTGATAAAATGTGGCCACCAATTTCTTTTCCAAAAGTTAATGAGCGTTCTATATTGACTTTGTTACCTAGCTCAACAAAATTTAAATTTGTGACCTCTAACGTCTCTTCCATTACGTCGAAATAAACACTATTATTCGCAAGTTTAGTGACAGTTAAACATACGCCATTATTTGCAACACTTGCACCGGTTTCTAAACCTTGTTGCAGCTCTTCTGGAATTTTGACTTCAAATGTTTTTAAACCGCTTTGCTCTTTAATCGAAACCACTTCACATGTGGCTTGCACGATACCAGTAAACATATTTTCACTCGTTAGTTAAAAGGTTTTCTAATGAATCACACAGGCTTTCAAGCCAAAAAATTAATTCAACTGGCGCTGCCAGTATTAATAGCACAAGTTACTCAGACCATGATGGGGTTTATTGATACCGTCATGGCTGGCCGTGTCAGTGCTGTAGATATGGCTGCAGTTGCCATTGGCACCAGTTTATGGTTACCAGCTTTACTATTTGTTCAAGGGCTTATTCTCGCATTTACACCAGTATTTGCCCACCACCATGGTGCGAATAATCCCAAGGCTATCCAACCATTAATGTCTCAAGCTTTTTATATTGCCATAATTGGCAGTGTTGGTGTTTTGCTTTTCCTCTCATTTGCTAAAACAATATTTGCAATGATGGAACTTGATCCAGAATTAGCAGACTTAAGCGCGGGCTATTTACATGGCTTTATGTGGGGCGTTCCTGCATTTATTTTATATCAAATATTACGTGGTTGCTCGGAAGGAATTTCTTATACGATGCCAACGATGATTATTGGTTTCGTTGGTTTAGCTGTCAATATCCCTGCCAATTATATCTTTATATATGGTCACTTTGGTGTACCAGCGATGGGCGGTGCTGGTTGTGGTATAGCAACTGCTTTAGTATTTTGGGCAATGTTGATGGCTATGATGATTTATATGCAGTTTCACCAAAAGTTTAAAGAAATTGCCCCTTTCAGTAGGTTAAATAGACCTAATTTGAAAACCATTTGGGAAATGATCAAGCATGGTATGCCGATTGCGCTAGCTTTATTCTTTGAAGTTAGCTTATTTGCCGTCATTGCACTTTTGTTAGCGCCTCTTGGGGCAAATGTGGTCGCGGGACATCAAATTGCACTTAACTTTTCATCAATCGTATTCATGCTACCTTTATCAATTGGTATCGCAGTTTCAATACGTGTGGGATATTACTTAGGGCAAGACAAATTAGAAGTCAGTAATTTAGTCACTAAAATTGGTTTGTTTATCGCATTTTCTCTTGCTGTAGTAACCGCCATCATTACGGTACTATTTAAAACTCAGATCGCATTGCTTTATAACAATAACCCTGAAGTAGTCGCATTAGCGGGGAGCTTGATGTTCTTAGCAGCTTTATATCAGCTATCTGATTCTATTCAAGTCGTTGCAGCTGGTGCATTACGTGGCTATAAAGATACCCAAAGTGCTTTTTACATTACCCTAGTCTCTTACTGGGCAATAGGCATGACCCTAGGCTATACCCTTGCCCGTACTGACCTAATTGTGCCAGCAATGGGAGCGCATGGTTTTTGGGTAGGCTTGATTGCTGGTTTAACAAGTGCTGCAATATTATTTGCTTTAAGGTTGCGCTACATACAAACATCAGGGAAATTAAAAGCGGTTATTTCGGATAACAGCTAAGTTTTATTTTGCCCCTTGTTCAGTCTAGAGTTACTTACTACGGCATATAAGCTACGAATAATTAAGCTTATATGCTGTAATTAACTTCAAACTGAACAGCAAATCACCACTCAATCGATTTTTTGTTATTTTTACTTGCATCAATCACCGTATACCGTAATATATCGCTCGTTCCAAAGATTACATGATATGTTTTCTTAAAACGATACAACTGTAGCTCAGCTGGTTAGAGCACCACCTTGACATGGTGGGGGTCGGTGGTTCGAATCCACTCAGTTGTACCATCTCCTTTGAGAATGATTAAAATATACAACTGTAGCTCAGTTGGTTAGAGCACTACCTTGACATGGTAGGGGTCGGTGGTTCGAATCCACTCAGTTGTACCAAATCATTCTTAACAATAAACCAGCTGAAGCTGGTTTTTTTTGTGTCTAAATTTCAACAAGCAGCTCACTATATAAGTACTCCAAGTGTATTTTAAATAGTAGCTGTAAGTCTTAAAACAAAAAAGCGAAACTTATCTTAGAATCGCTTTTACTTTACTGAATTAATGCTCAATTACTTTTCTTCATAACCATTAGGGTTAGTTGACTGCCAACGCCATGTGTCTTCCATCATTTGTTCTAGCGTCCGACTCGCCTGCCAGTTAAGCTCTTTATTGGCTTTTTGAGCATTAGCCCAAAATGCGGGTAAGTCGCCTGCTCTACGCGGACTGACCTCATATGGGATTTTCTTATCTACGGCTTGCTCGAATGCATTAACGATTTCAAACACAGATACGCCATTCCCCGTACCTAAATTAAACGCTTCAACGCCAGTAAATTGGTTGTTGGCGTTTAACCAATTCATTGCAGCAACATGCCCCTCAGCTAAATCCATAACATGTAAGTAATCACGCTCACAGGTACCATCTTTAGTTGGGTAATCTGAACCGAAAATACTCAGTTTTTCACGTTTACCCACCATGACTTGGGCGACATAAGGCAATAAGTTATTTGGGATGCCTTTAGGGGATTCACCAATTCGGCCACTTTCGTGAGCACCAATAGGGTTGAAATAACGCAGTGACACACCTCTAAATGATGGATTAGATGCTGCAGTATCAGCCATGATCCTTTCAACCATGACTTTTGTTGCGCCATAAGGGCTAGATGGCGTACCTAATTTCATAGATTCAACATACGGCACATCATTCTCTTCACCATAAACAGTGGCTGATGAACTGAATATAAAGTCATTGACTTGATACTCGGCCATTACTTCCAGTAAGCATACTGAACCGTGAACATTGTTCTGGTAGTACTCTAAAGGAATTTGTGCTGACTCTCCTACTGCCTTGAGAGCAGCGAAATGAATAACGGTATCAATATTATGCGCTTTAAAAACTGAAGATAGCTGTTGTTTATTTCGAATGTCGCCTTCGACAAACACAACTGATTTACCCGTTAAGGCTTCTACTCTTTTAATAGATTCAATGTTTGAGTTAAATAAATTATCAAAAACAACGACGTCACTGTTATTTTTTAATAACGATAAAACGGTATGAGAACCAATATACCCAGCCCCACCTGTCACTAAAACATTCATCTTTTTTCCCTGTTAACAAACACAACTTGAGTGCTGTAAATTATCTAAGCCTATGGAGTTATTACAATAATACTTTCTGATGGTTCTAATGCATACCTTTAACCTAATAAAAAACTAGTTTTAACTGCTTTATCTTTAAAAAACTATCACCGATTCAGAAACTCACAGATTAAAACTTTGGCACAATAAAATAACAAACTTATGTCATTTTGCGCTGCATATATAAAAGCATAACTTCTTTATTAGGGAGTAATACTTACAGAAAGCACACATAAAGCAAAGTTAAGCTACTGTTTTATTAATTATTTTCAACTAGCTTACAAACTTTACAAATCAGACACATTAAATTACACATTGAAACAGTAAGGGTTTAACAAACTCTGTAACATGGCCGTATAATAATATTAACTAATTTATCATAGGCAAAGCCTGTGATTAGCTTCAACAAGAGGAAGTGTCGTGGCTACTGCAAAGCAAATTATTCTACCTATAGGCATCATAGGTGTTGGCGTACTTGTTACTGGTCTTTTGGTTTCAATGCAAAAGCCACCAGAAGAAAAACCGCCTGTAGATAATACCCCTTTAGTTTCAGTTGAAACCATTAACTACAAACCCATGAAGTTTACTGTCAGTTCCTACGGTGTCGTCAACGCTAAATACCACACTGAGCTAGTAGCACAAGTCAGCGGTGAAATCACCTACCTTTCAGATGCATTTGTCAAAGGTGGCTTCATTAAAAAAGGAGACATACTAGCAAGGATAGACCCAAGTGATTACGAATCTGCTCTGTTAGATGCACAAGCAAATTTGGCTTCCGCTAAGGCAACGTTAGTCCAAGAAAAAGCTAATGCACAAGTTGCTGAGCGAGAATGGGCTGAAATAACCGACAGTAAACCAAGTGACTTAAGTCTACGCAAACCACAACTTGCACAAGAGATTGCCAAACTTAAAAGTGCTGAAGCCGGATTACTACGAGCGCAACGTAATCTTGAACGAGCCATCATCAAGGCGCCTTATGATGCATTAATTGGTAGCCGTAATATTGGTCTAGGCGCATACGTCAGTAACGGGTCGCCAATTGGTTTGGTATATAACACTGATAAAGCTGAAGTACGGTTACCACTAGCTGACAAGGAAATGCAATATTTAGATCGCAAAGGTGCCAATGCAAAAGTAACCTTAGTAGGTAACTTCGCAGGTGAAAAACAAGAATGGATTGGCACCATAGTGCGTAGCGAAGGTGTTATCGACAGTAAAAGCCGTATGACTTACCTTGTGGCTGAAATCGATGATCCCTATGGACTTAAAAAAGATCACAAAGAATTACGTTATGGCACTTACGTAACCGCACATATTGGTGGGACCCATGCAGGTCAAGTAGCAGTCGTACCTCGTCACCTTATTGTTAATGGTTTAGTTGCCACAATGGATGAAGAAAAAAAGCTACGTTATTTACCCGTTAATATCATCAGACAAGATGGCAGCAATGTGATTATTTCAAGCGGTTTAGAAAATGGTATGAATATCATTACTTCAGCACTGGACTACCCCGTTGAAGGCATGAGCGTTGCTTTACCAGAGGACAAAATATTGCAAAAAGAGCCTAAAGTAGGTGTAGATTCTGACACAGCTATAGCCATGGAAGACAAGGAATAATTCATGGAAGATACTAATAAAGGCTTAATTGCATGGTTTGCGCGCAACAGTGTTGCCGCAAATCTATTAATGATCATCATTTTACTAGGTGGTTTACTCACAGCTAACACCATACGTAAGCAATTCTTCCCCGCAGTAGAAATTAACTGGATTGAATTCAGTGCCGTCTATCCTGGCGCCGCTCCACAGGAAGTCGAAGAAGGTATTACGGTAAAAATTGAACAAGCTTTAGAAACGGTTCAAGGTTTACAGCGGGTAATTACTTATTCAAATCGAAATCAGGCAAATGGTTATTTCCGTATTGAAGATTCATACGACCCTCAAGTCGTACTTGATGAAGTTAAATCTGAAATTGGTTCTGTTTCGACGTTTCCTGCTGGAATGGAGTTTCCAAAGGTCGAGCGCATTAAAATTCGTCAAGAAGTGATGTATTTGAGTTTGTACGGTGATTTATCTCAACGACAACTGAAAGATCTTGGTGAAAAAATTCATAAAGAAATCATGCAACTTCCCAATGTTAATATCGCCGATTTTTATGGCGGATTAAATTACGAAATTAGCGTTGAAGTCAGTAAAGATAGATTAAGAGAATTCGGACTTAACTTTAATGATGTTGCAGAAGCTGTCCGCGGCTACTCACGCAATATGTCAGCAGGCCAAATTAAAGCAGAGAATGGTTACATTAATTTGCGGGTTGAAAACCAAGCTTACGTTGGCTATGAGTTTGAAGATTTACCGTTACTTACGTTAGACGACGGGACAAATTTACTATTAGGTGATGTTGCAACTGTTAATGATGGCTTTGAAGAAGGCATTCAATACTCAAAATTCAACGGCCAAAATGCAGTAACATTTTTTGTTGGTGCGGCCAAAAACCAAAGTATCACCGACGTTGCTGACACCATGAAAGAGTATATTGCCAAGAAGCAAGCACTACTCCCAGAAGGGGTAACGTTAGAGCCTTGGGTTGATATGACCTATTACCTTGAAGGCCGTTTAGACCTCATGCTAGATAGTATGAAAACCGGTGCTGTATTAGTATTTTTCATGCTCGCATTATTTTTGCGCGTGAGGTTAGCGTTTTGGGTAATGATGGGGCTTCCTGTTTGTTTCCTCGGTACCCTACTCTTTATGCCTATGGCATTTATTGATGTGACAATTAACGTCATCAGCTTATTTGCGTTTATTTTGGTACTAGGTATTGTCGTTGATGATGCAATTGTTATGGGGGAAAGCGCCCATACAGAATGCCAAGAAAATGGTCAAAATATTGATAGTGTTATTCGTGGCGTTAAACGAGTTGCCATGCCTGCGACGTTTGGTGTTTTGACCACTATAGCCGCATTTTTACCAATCACCTTAGATGACGGTCCTTCTTCGGCATTTGGTCAAGCTATTGGGTTTGTGGTTATTTTATGTCTGCTATTTTCATTAGTAGAATCAAAATTGATTTTGCCTTCTCATTTAGCCCATATGAATAAACCAAAGGTTGTCCAACCTGGTTCTAAGAATCCATTAGATTGGCTACGTAATGGGGTTAATTTTATTCAAGGAAAAATTGAAAAAAATCTAACTTGGTTTATTGGCAATATTTACAAACCAAGCCTGACCCTTGCCGTTAAATATCGCTACGCCGTGATTTCTACTTTCATCATGCTTATCGTTATTTGTGCAGCTTTATACATCAGTGGATTGGTTCGTTTTATCGGCCAGCCTAAAATTCCACATGATTTCCCACGTATCAGTCTTGAAATGAATGTTGATGCTGCAGAAACAGCTACACTTGATGCCGCTCATGCTATTGAAAAGGCATTAAAAGATGTTGAGGCGCAGTTAGAAGATAAATACGGTCAAGGAATGATTGCTGAACTTCAGGTTGAGCTTCAAGGTCGAACTCGCGCTGAAGTGAGAACTAAACTGGTTGATCCTGAATTAAGACCAATTAACACCTTTGAAGTTGCAGAAATGTGGCGTCAAGCTATGCCAAAAATTCCAGGGGTTAAGTCTTTTGAAGTCCAGGACAGTTTATTTGGTGGTGGTCGTGATGATGGTGACATTAGCTTTAGATTAGAAGGAAATGATGATGCACAGTTAATTGCAGCGTCACAAGCCTTAAAAGAGAAGTTAAATACCCTTAAAGGCGTTAGCGATGTCAATGATAGCCGTCAATCATCGGCTAAAGAAGTGCAATTTAATTTAAAACCTTTAGCTCATAGTTTAGGGTTAACCCTTGCCAATATAGCTTCTCAGGTAGGTAATAGCTTTTACGGGCTTGAAGCTCAACGCATAATCCGTAATGGTGAAGAGATAAAAGTCATGCTTCGATACCCAGAGGAGCAGCGTAATTCAATTGCACTTGTACAAGAGGTCTTAATCAAGACTCCGCAAGGCGCTGAATTACCTTTATCTGAGGTTGCTAATATCGAAGTGGTTCAAGGTGTGAACAGCATCCGCCGTGAAAACGGTAACCGTACTATTAATGTATGGGCATCTGTTGATGCCGAGCAAGCAGAGCCTTTCAAACTTGCTAAAGATATTCGTGATAACTTTATGCCAGAGTTATTGACTAAGTATCCACGAGTAAAAAGTGAAGTTTCAGGTAATATTCAAGAGCAGTTAGACAGCGCAGACACACAACTACGAGACTTTATCATTTCAATGTTGGTCATATACAGCCTGCTAGCTATACCGCTTAAATCATACATCCAACCATTTATGATCATGTCGGTTATTCCGTTTGGTGTAATTGGCTCAATGCTAGGTCATATTATTTTAGGCATCGATTTAAGTGCCCTATCTGTGTTCGGTATAATTGCAGCAGCTGGTGTGGTGGTTAATGACTCTTTAGTTATGGTGGATTATGTCAATAACTCCCGTAAGCGTGGTGTACCGTTAAACGAAGCTGTTATTAATGCAGGTTGCCGTCGATTCAGAGCTATCATGTTAACTTCGTTAACCACATTTATTGGTTTAATGCCAATTATGACTGAAACCAGTATGCAAGCGCAGATGGTTATACCAATGGCTGTATCATTAGCGTTTGGTGTTCTGTTTGCCACTGTCGTAACTTTATGCCTAATCCCTTGCTTATATATTGCAATTGAAGATATGCGCAAAATAGTCCGTAGTATTTGGAGAATGTATGACCCAGAAACTAAGGAAGAGTTACAGGCAGGCATAACTACACAAACGCCACATAGTATGAACTAAGCTAATTTCAAATCAGTTTATACAGTTAGTTTCAAAGTAATTGATAACACAAAAGCGAAACGAAAGTTTCGCTTTTTTATTGTCTGAATATATTGAATGCCTTGATGCTGTTACTGTAAACAGTACTTAAGAAGTTTACTTATTCGGCTATTTGATTAGGTTATCCTAAGAATGTCATAAACAAAGGCTATTATGGCAAACTAATAAATATTCAGCTGCTATCTAAACAAGTTAACGAATCAGACTACATAATCGAATTTCTTATTTTTTAGCTTTTATTAGTTACTTGTATTTATCAATTATTTTTACCCATTACCTTAAACACTAATGCAAAGGGAACCATCGTGTTCAGAAATAACAAGCTCACAAGATTACTATTAGCTACAAGTGGACTCCTTTTTTCTTTATCCATTTTTGCAGGGAGCAAGCCACCAACTCAAACTCAAAAAGATGATGTTCAACCAATCCAGCAATATGTATTACTGGTATCTATCGATGGTTATCATCACAATTACAATGAGTTACATTCGCCAAAGAACATCAATCAATTTGCAGATAAAGCTGCGACAGTAAAGTCCTTCATCCCTTCTTTTCCTACAGTCACATTTCCCAATCATTTAACTTTAGTGACTGGTCTTTATCCAGCAAATCACGGGATTATTTCTAATCGCTTTTATAACCCAGTGCTAGAACGTGAGTATGCTATGAATATTCATGATGCAGTTACAGACGGACAGTTTTATCAAGGTACACCGTTATGGTCTTTAGCACGCCAACAAGGTTTGAAATCAGCCACCTACTTTTGGCCGGGCTCAGAAGCAGAAATAGCCGGTTTTAGACCAAACTACTGGTTAAAATATGATGGTAGAACACCAAACGAAGAGCGAGTACAGCAGGTTATTGATTGGTTTAATTTACCTGTAGATGAGCGACCACAATTTGTTACTTTGTATTTTTCTGATGTAGATAGTGCTGGCCATCACCACGGTCCTGAAGCACAGCAAACTTACGATGCTGTTCAATATATAGATAAAATGATTGGGGACCTGCTAACGGGTTTAGATGCCCTACCATTTAATGTCAATGTCATTATCACGTCAGATCATGGCATGGCTAAAGTTGATGAATTTGATCGAATCTATACCGATAAACTTATTGCGGATAATGAACAGCTCATTGAAAAATTCACTTTCAATAACGATGCTGCATTTTCCTTAGTTACCGCAACAGGTAAAAACAAAACAGCCGATTTATTAGCACTCAAGCTATTAGTTGATAAAGTTGATGGCCTCGAGTTTTACTTACAAAAAGATATTCCTACACATTTGCACTTTACTAATAACCCATCTATTGGTGATGCCATTATCATCAGTAATAATCACTATATAACGAGTAGTGATGCAAAACCTGGGGTAATTGGTAAACATGGCTATGACCCGAGAGTTATAACAGATATGAACACTGTGTTATATGCTCAAGGGCCAGCATTTAAAAACAACGTCATGGTAGAAAAAGCTGAAAACATTCACCTTTACCCACTAATTGCTGAAATTTTAGGCTTAACCATAACTGAAAAAATTGACGGCGACTTAACAGTACTGAGTCCTCTGCTAAGTCCACAACTCACTGACAAGTCATCTTAATTATAGATATGATTAGCTTATTATTAGCAATTTAATAACTAATCATTCTAAAGCTTGCCTACCAAAAGAAAGGAAAATTCTTCACTTTTTTTGCTAAGTTTGGTGTTAAAAAAGCCAGAAGAACATATTGTCTTCTGGCTTTTTTTGTCACAATCTAAGGTAGCTATTTGATAAGGATTACGAATTTTCCGAAGCCATAATCTTATGGTATAGCTTGTCTTTCATATCAACACGGTGTTGCTTCAAATCATGTATTGATTCATCGGATATTGGAGAATCTTTCAATTCTAGTTCGCGAATTTGTTGATCTAACTTATCATATTGTTTTAACACTTCTGCAAACTCTGCATCGCTGTTATTCAGGGATGTAATTGTATCTAAGTGATCTGGGAATTCATTTCTAAGAGAGTGATTTTCACCTAACATAAAAGCCTCTTTTTTGTTGATTAATCAGTAATACACGAATAAAAACAAATCTGTTTAAGTAGCAATCGAAAGCTTATATAAAATGTAGATCAACCAAATTAAAATTCAAGCACTTTTTTACTTCACAAGCCAGTTAGAAGCGCGCAATTGAAATAGATAACTTGCAGAGAGTTCGTAGCGACGTTTCAAATCAAACATATGTCTAAATCATAAAGAAAAATCAGGTCGATTTTTATAAAACTTGCATATACACCAAAGAATCACTGTAAAATAGTTAACTTATCTCTTTTAGCTAATACTCCAATTGGTCTTAATATGTTGCCTATCGAACAATCTCCTTTCAATAAAGTTACCATTATAGGGAACGCAAATGGCGACTGGGCAGCGGCTAATCACGGTTATACCATTATCTTCAATGGTACTGTGGCTACTGGTAACCAAATAATTAATGTGTGTAATGGACCTTATGCGGGATCAACTGAAGATTTTGTTGTTACAGGTGAACACAGCCAATGGTTAACTAAACAATTATCGCGTGTCGCAAAAGAGCTTGAAACAAAGCTCCAATGCTGGCCTTCGTCAGGCCTAGTGTGCTTTGTATTATTCAGCCAATTAGGTATCGAACTGTCTCTGTCAAGAATGTCTTTGCTGCCAAGCTTAAATAGAGGCAGTGCGCTATCAGAGTCAGAACATTTACCTTGTGTCGTTCATAATTGGCTAGGCGAACGCAGAATAGCAATTGAGTATCACTTGAATGCTAAAGACATAAAAATTAAAGGCAACTTTAACCAAGCAAATTGGCCCGAGTTACTTCTTTTAGAAGAGACTGAAACTTATAAACCAAGTCCAGTAGAAAGCCAAGAACAATTAAAATTACTGACTTCAATAAATAATGGCGATGAAGATCCCTTTACACAAATTATGCATTTGTCTGAGCAAAATCACAAAACGAAATCAGGGATACTAAACTTAGGTTTATTAAGTCAGCTACCACTATCAATTTGGTTAAAATATTTGTCTCAGCAAAAGTTACTTGTTATCGAGCAACTGTTTTTTAATCAATCTCCTGAAACATCGAGAGGCTTTTGGTACCTATCGGATAATGAAGCTTCGGCGTATTTAGATCCAATACGATTAAAATTAGCCTTGTGTCAGCAGCATTTACTTGGCTATAACTAACCGTTTCTATTTAATTCTTTAAGTAGGTTAATAAATAAAGCTACCTATCAACACCAAAGCCTTATTTATCATTACTGTATTCTCTGCTAAAACTATCGTTACAAGGAATTGTGGTTACAACCTATTTTAAAAGGAAAATTTAATGAAATGGCTGCCAAATTTGTCATTAGTAACACTCACAACCATTAGCGCATTCTCTATTAGCACATCTATAAATTTCGCTTATGCTGAACAACCTAAGTTAATTGTTCAGATAACGGTTGATCAACTTCGTGGAGATTTACTATCTCGTTATCAACAACACTTTTCTGAAGAAGGTTTTGGTTATTTGATCAATGAAGGTATCTATTACAAAGAAGCTCATCATCAACATGCCATTACAGAAACCGTAGTTGGGCATACCACATTAGCAACAGGTGCTCATCCTTCTGCTCACGGTATGGTGAGTAACTTATGGTTTGATAAACAACTCCAACAACCTATTTATAATGTGCAAGATAAAGCTCATCCTCTATTAAGCGCTAATGCTGCTGTAGATACTAAAAATGAAATTGATCCAACACAGAAAGCCAGTAAGGTTGAAGGACGCTCGCCAAAAAATATTATGGCAACCACATTCAGTGATGAACTAACCGCAAGTAATAATGGCCAATCTAAAGTTTTTGCTGTTTCAGTTAAAGACCGAGGTGCTATTACACTCGCAGGTCACACTGGTAAAGCTTTTTGGTTTTCAAAGTCTGCTGGCGAATTTGTTAGTAGTGATTATTACTTTGACCAATATCCTCAATGGGTAACAAATTGGAATAAACAAAATCCAATTTCACAGTACGCCGATACTCAATGGGCATTAACTAAAAACAAAGATCAATATATATTTGGCGACAATAATCCCCATGACTGGAAAACAAAGTTACCAGGTTATGGTGTTACCTTCCCCCACAATTTTGGCCCTAGTGATAACCCTTACTTCAGTACATTTTTAACAGTCAGCCCCATTGGTGATGAAATGACGGCTAATTTTGCTAAACAAATTATTATTGAAAATAAACTAGGTCATCGCCAAGTCAATTCAAGCAAACAAAACAGTAACCCTGTAACTGATTATCTATCAATAAGTTTTTCATCAACTGATTATGTCGGTCACATTTTTGGTCCCTCAAGCCTCGAAGCTGAAGAAAACTTATTAAGACTTGATCGCACCTTAGCTTCGCTATTCGAATATATTGATAATAAAGTCGGTTTGGATAACACATTAATAGTATTGTCTGCAGATCATGGCGCACCTGAAGCGCCTGGATATTTAACTCAATTTGGCATAAAAGCTGAACATTTTGATTTATCCTCCCTTGAAACAAATGAAGAGATTCAATCACTTAAATCAAAATGGAATATTAAAGGTGACTTGTTTGCCAATGCTTGGCAGCCATATATCAATTTAGACCATGATAAATTGGCTAAACAAAAGGTATCTTTAGCACTAGCATCTAACGAAGTAGCACAAGTACTAAATAGTGTTGCAGGCATTCACCGTGCCTACAGTTTTGACGATCTTTTAAACGGTAATGTACCTAAAGATGAAATAACTCAAAAGGTTCAAAATAGCTTTTACCCAAGTCGCTCTGGTGATATATATTTAGTATTTGAACCTAATGTGTTTGTTGCAGATTTTGACGGATTAAACGTAGCATCTGTTCACGGTTCGCCTTGGCGATATGACACCCATGTTCCTATCATTTTTGCAGGCTTTGGACTTAAGCCGCAAGTAATCAATAGACCTGTAGCCACTGTTGATTTAGCGCCGACCTTAAGCGCGATTGTTAATATCAACGCCCCTTCCAGTGCTGCTGGTTACCCATTAAAGGAAGTGATTAAATAACAATCTAGCTATAATTTTTCTTTTAACATGCTTCTGACTACTTCATTAAACGGCTGAATTTATTCAGCCGTTTTCGTACTTAATAAGTATTGGCCACAGTACTCATTAGGAAAGCAGTAAATTTTTACTGTTGATATACCCTTCATTTTTTTCAAATAGACACATCTTAAGTGTTGGATAATTGTTAATTAGACCTTAGACTGGAGTTAACTAATTAAAAATGCAGTTTTAATATGAAATTCAATCAGCTAGTTACCATTATTTGTATAACCATGCTTTCTTTTTGTTATCACAAAAGGGCTTACTCTGCTGATTATGTCGGTGTCGAACAATGTGTAGACTGCCACCAGCAAGAGTATAACGATTGGAAAACTTCACACCACAACATGTCTATGAGGCATGCCTCTGTAGAATCAGTTTTAGGTGACTTTAACAACGCAACATTGGCTGTAAACGAACAAACCCATCGTTTCTTCAAAAAAGGAACCGATTATTGGGTCAATACTAAAGGACCTGATGGAAAGTTTCATGACTATCAAATCAGTTATACCTTCGGTTACGAGCCTTTACAGCAGTATATGGTCAAATTCCCTGACGGACGTGTGCAACTTATCCCACTTGCATGGGATAGTCGTGATAAGTCAAAAGGAGGTCAAGTTTGGTTTCACCTCTACCCTTATATGGAAGTCCATGATGAATTTTTTTGGACCAATAATGGCCAAAATTGGAATTATATGTGTGCTGATTGTCATTCCACAAACGTGAATAAAAACTATGACAGTAAAACAAATACCTATGATACGACTTGGTCTGAAATCAATGTCGCTTGTGAAGCTTGTCATGGGTCAGCAAGTGACCATATTAAGTGGTCAAAACAACCTATCGAACAAAACAGTAATATGGGGTTTAATCGTAATTTAGCACCCAAAGTTGGCTCTTGGGAATTTAATAAAGGTAAAAAGATACTTAAACCCAAGCAGTTATCAGACTCAGACCAATTGAACACTTGTGGTCAATGTCATAGCCGTAGAGCGCAACTAAATAATAATCATGACCATCTAAAATCCGATTTTTTTGATAAATACATGCTTAACGCCATCACTCCAGAATTGTATTATCCTGACGGCCAAATTTATGATGAAGTTTTTGTATTAGGATCATTCAAGCAGTCTAAGATGCACAAAGCTGGCGTCGTATGTACCGACTGTCATAATCCTCACAGTAATAAACTAGTAGCACCTAAAGAAGCTATTTGCTTTAAGTGTCATGTCCCTAATGAATATACTGCTGCTAAACATAGCCAACATCAAGAAGGCAGTGAAGCCTCGTTATGTGTCACTTGCCATATGCCCAAAACAACCTATATGGAAATAGACCCAAGAGCCGATCATAGCTTTCAAATACCAAGACCAGACATTAGCCAACAAATTGGTACACCAAATGTTTGTACAAGTTGCCACACCAAAGAAACCAATCAATGGGCTATTAATGCATTAGCAAAACAGTTTCCTAATTCTAGTTACCAACAAAGCGATCATTTCGCGATAGCATTTGCACAAGCTGGCGCTGGAATACCAATTAGTGGTGACTCGCTGTCTTACATTGCTCAAAATAGTCTCGAAGCTAATATTATTCGCGCTTCTGCTCTTTCAAGAATGGATAGATTTCCTGGTCAAAATGCCATGGTTGCAATAATGCGCGGGATAAAACATCAAGACCCTCAAATAAGAATAGGCGCTATAGCAGGTTCTGCTGCTTATCCATTTGAAGATCGCTGGCAAATTATCAGCCCATTATTACAAGATCCTGTTTTTGCCGTTAGAACAGAAACTGCAGGCGCGTTAGTTATTAATTGGCAAAATATGAATGCTAACCAACAAGCATTGTTAACTCCTGCTTTAAATGAATACATCGAAATACAGCAGTTTAATTCTGATAGAGGTTTTGGGTTAATGAACCTCGCTAATATCCACCGTGCTAAAGGAGAAGTTAAGCTAGCCGAACTAACTTATTTAAAAGCGATAGAGATTGAACCCATTTTTGCCACTAGTTATGTGAATCTCGCTGATTTATATCGCCAACTTGGTGATGATGACAAATCACTAGTGCTGCTAAAGAAAGGAATTAAAAACCAACCTCAATCAGCAACATTACGTTATAGCGCAGGTTTAAACTTATATAGGCAGCAGCAACTTAAATATGCAATAGATTACTTCACTCAAGCAACTGAAATTGAAGCAACAAACGCGCAATATTGGTACGTTTTAGGTTTAGCCCAAGAAAAAATAAATGTTAGTAAAGCAATGGTATCTATATCGAAAGCCTACGATGTGGGCAGAAACCCACAACACCTTTATGCTTTATGTGAATTTAAAATTAAGTATCGAGACCCAACAACTCAAGCGTGTTTAGATAGACTCGCTAAAATTGTTCCACCGCAGGTTATCAAACAACTTACAGGTGGTTAAAGTCGAATTTAAAATTACAATTTATGCTATTAAAACTTTGCCCATAAACTTCTACTTCTATTGTAAGGGCAAAGTTATTTTATTGATTTGTTTGCAAGCTAAGTTTTAACCACTGAAACTAAGCAAATTGTTTCCATTAAAATATTAACTAATCAAATTGGTTTTAGAATGCAGTTAAATCTATGGATACAGCTATTCAATAATCGCATTTGCAAAAAGTGCAATCGGCATTACTAAATCTGCAATAAGCGACTGTTTATTATGACTTAGCGCAACAATTTCAAATAAATCACAAACATTTCACCGCTCACTAAATTAGCATTTTTTGATTAAAATCAAATCAACAATCATTGTTTCAAATAAAATCCAATCAAGTGTTTTAATATTGATTCAAATCAATATGACCCTTTTTTTAACTCTTTATATTGTGTTGACGCAGTTTAATCCTCCAACATGGAAAAGGTTAAAACATGGATACACATGCAGCTTTATATCAGCGGTGCAAAACCCGCTTAGAACAATTAAAACAAACAGCGCCTCGCCAAACCGTAACACTCGATGAAAAACTAAAAGAAAACGGTATTACGAGACGTGAATTTATGACTTGGAGCGCATCTGTTACCGCTCTACTTGCCCTACCACTCCCTTTTACAAGTTTAGTTACCGAAGCCGCAGAGCTCGCAGATAGAGTCCCGCTAATTTGGTTACATATGGCCGAATGTACTGGTTGTTCTGAATCCCTTATACGTACCGACACTCCAAACCTTGATAGTTTGATATTTGATCATATTTCCTTGGAATATCATGAAACCTTGATGGCAGCATCAGGTTGGCAAGCAGAAGAAAATCTAGAACACGCGATGGAAGCTTATAAAGGTAACTATCTTTTAGCAGTTGAAGGCGCAATTCCAACAGCAAATAACGGTGCATTTTTAACGGTTGGTTGTAAAGGCCATACCGGGATGCATATTGTAAAAGAAGCTGCAGAAGGTGCTGCAGCAATCATCTCAGTGGGGACTTGTGCAGCATTCGGTGGCGTTCAAGCAGCAGCACCAAATCCTACAGGTGCAAAAGGCGTGCAAGATGTAATTAATAAGCCAGTCATTAATTTAGGTGGCTGCCCTCCAAGTGAAAAGAACATCGTCGGTACATTAATGTACTTCATCATGTTCGGTAAACTCCCAGCCTTAGATATGTTTAATAGACCTAAATGGGCATATGGCGCACGAGTACACGACAACTGTGAAAGACGTGGACGTTTTGATGCTGGTGAGTTTGTAGAAACATTTGGCGATCAAGGCGCAAAAGATGGTTACTGCCTTTATAAAGTAGGTTGCAAAGGTCCTTACACTTACAACAATTGTCCAACGGAACGTTTTAATCATCATACGAGTTGGCCAGTATTAGCGGGGCACGGGTGTATTGGCTGTTCAGAGCCGAACTTCTGGGATGATATGGCTGATTTTGAAAAACCATTAGGCAGACAATTATTACATGGGGTAGATGCTACAGCAGATACCATTGGTGCAGTCATACTCGGTGCGACTGTTGTTGGTATTGGTGCACATGCCGTTGCAAGTCTTTTTGCTAAGCCTTTAGAGGAATAACCCATGAACAAACGTGTCGTAATTGATCCTATTACTCGAATTGAAGGCCATCTGCGTGTTGAAGTCGAGGTTGATGAAAATAATGTCATTAAAAAGGCTTGGTCTTCTTCCACCCTTTGGCGTGGTATCGAAGTTATTTTAAAAGGCCGTACACCAATGGATGTCGGTTTAATCGTACAGCGAATTTGTGGTGTTTGTACCTACTCTCATTATCGCTGCGGTACTGAAGCTGTTGAAAACGCACTAGACGTTAAAATTCCACTTAATGCCAAGTATTTGCGTTCGTTAATGCAAACATCATTGTATATGCATGACCATATTGTTCATTTTTATCATTTACATGGATTAGATTGGGTAGATGTGGTTTCAGCGTTAAGTGCTGACCCAGCACTCGCTGCACAAGAAGCACTT
This sequence comes from Shewanella sp. KT0246, assembly GCF_019654955.1. Taxonomy (GTDB): domain Bacteria; phylum Pseudomonadota; class Gammaproteobacteria; order Enterobacterales; family Shewanellaceae; genus Shewanella; species Shewanella goraebulensis. Next base: position 31,761 of record NZ_BPEV01000025.1, read on the forward strand.
AAGTACACAGCAAATCCTATTGCAGCTGGCGAAGGTGACTTACGTGCTGCGCAAGAGCGCGTTAAAGGCTTAGTTGATACCGGTAAATTAGGTCCATTTGCTAATGCCTATTGGGGAAATAGAACCTATAAATTTACCCCAGAGCAAAACCTAATTGCGTTATCTCATTACCTTAAAGCGCTTGAAGTTCAGCGTATTGCTGCCGAAATGCTTGCAATCTTTGGCGGTAAATCCCCTCACCCTCAGTCTTTAGTGGTCGGTGGTGTGACTTCCGTACGCGACATGCTTAGCCCTGCAAGGTTACAAGAATGGAAACAAAAGCACGCAATAGTTCAGGACTTTATTTTACGAGCTTACAAAGCCGATATTGTCATGGCAGCTGCCGCTTTTGGTACAGAACCTAGTGTGCTGGGTGGAGTCAATGTTAAAAACTTCATGGCGACCAATGATTTCGTATTAGCTGATGGACAATACATGTTCGATCAAGGCGTTATCATGAACGGTGATTTAGCCGGTGTTAGTGATATTGACCCTGACTCGATTAAAGAAGATGTCACCCATGCATGGTATGACGCCGATAAAGCTCAACATCCATATGAAGGTACGACCGTGCCAAACTATACCGGTTTTGTTGAACGCGATACGGTTTATGGCAAATTACCTACTGTTGATGGCGACGGCAAATATTCTTGGGTTAAATCCCCAAGATACAAAGATGAACCCGTCGAAGTTGGACCGCTTGCATCATTACTTGTGAGTTACGCCCGAGGTAACAAGGTCGTTGTTGATTCAGTGAATGGTTTACTTGAAGCAACTGGATTACCCATCGAGGCTTTATTTACTACATTGGGACGTACAGCAGCTCGCATGCTTCAAACGGTGATCGTTGCAGAAGAAGGATTAAAAACCTTTGATGCGATGCTAGTAAATATGCAATCAGATGAAAGCACCTATGTCACTCCAGAAATAGATTCCAGTAAAGATTATGTGGGGCACGCCATGATTGAAGCGCCACGAGGAATGTTAAGCCATTGGATTAGGATCAAAGGCGGTAAAATAGAAAATTACCAAGCTATTGTTCCTACCACATGGAATGCTGGACCTGTTGATGTCAATGGCAAAGTGGGACCGTATGAAGCCTCACTCATTGGTTTAGAGCTTGAAGATCCAAGTAAACCTCTTGAGGTCATTCGTATTATTCACTCTTTTGATCCTTGTATGGCTTGCGCCGTTCACGTCATGGATTACAAAGGTACCAGTTTAGGCGAGTTTAAAATCGATCCCAACGGATTTTAACTATTTAGCCAATCAAAGAGGAATTAATTATGACTCAGGTTGCTACCCACCATAGAGAATTGATTTTCTCGCCTGCTATCCGAATTTTTCACTGGATAAGGGCGTTATCAATTGTGGTGCTTATCGCTACTGGATTTTACATTTCTTGGCCATTTCTAGTGGCACCAGAATCATCTGATGTATTAGTACAAGGATGGATCCGATTTGCCCATATTATTTTTGGCTTTGCATTAACGAGTATCACCATTATCCGTTTTTACTTGTTTTTCTTTAGTAAAAGATCGATAGAAAGGCGCTCGATGAAAGATGTAATGAGCATTAAAAGCTGGATTACCCAGATAAAGTCTTACATCTGGATGGGTCACCTAGATAAAGCTGGTGTATATGGTCCATTGCAGTTTGTTACATACGTGGCTATTTCATTTGTAGCCTTGTTTATGTGTATTACTGGATTAGTACTTTACGCCAATGTCTATCATGAAGGTTTGGGCGGAATAATTTGGGATGTTTCTGCGTGGTTTACCGCAATAATGGGTGGTTTAGCACAAGTGAGGATCTGGCACCATATCCTGACTTGGGTATTCATTGTGTTCATGGTAATTCACGTTTATATGGCCGTTTGGTCTGGTATTCGATTTAAACATAACTCAGTCGATTCAATCGTATCTGGCTATGACTACCACAAGGATCACTAAACTTTGTCTACCACCCTACTTATTGGGATAGGTAATGTATTGTACGCCGATGAAGGTATCGGCGTACATTTCGTTAATTATATCCAAGAGAAATATCAGTTTACTCATCCGACTGACCAATTAGATTTACTTGATGGGGGCACATTAGCTCAGGGGCTTATTCCGATCTTATGTAAATACGACAACCTAATTGTGGTCGATACCGTTAATAGCCCTGGTGTTAGCCCCGGTGAAGTTTATTCGTTTAATTTTGACCAAGCACCACCTGAAATTGATTGGCAAGGTAGTGCGCATGAAGTTGAAATGTTGCAAACCCTTATCATGATGGAAATGGTTGGTGATAGGCCAAATACTCATGTTGTTGGCGTAACACCTACAGTAATTGAACCAATGACCTTAGGACTTACTAAAACTATCCAAGCAGCAGTTCCTACTATGGAAAACGTATTGCTCAAACACCTTAAAGAGCGTGGCTTTAGTTACCAGCAACAAGCGGAAGTGGATATCAACGAGCTTATCCCTGATTCATATAAACGCGGAAACTTACAATATGCCTAAAATTTGTTTTAATTTTCACTGTTATCGCGACATCCCCTTATATGCAGATCTCTGTAATCTTTATCTCGCTGATAACCGTTTCGATTTTACCATTGGTCACCTCATTAATCATGACCAAAAAACCAAACATGCCCAGTTTGAACAAGTACATACCTATTTTTTAGAAGTTGAAGGCTTAGAGGCAGAACTCGGTGATCTAGCAGATGAAATTGCGACAAAGTTTCTCTACTCTATTTGGCTTAAAAGTGCTGAAGTAATAACTATTGAACATAGATTAGGCACTAAAAACTGTTTACAACATCACGTCGTAAACCAACGATTCTGTAGTGAATGTGAACCTAAGTTGTCAGACATAAATGCAATCTATGATATCTCTGATAACTGTCAACAATGCTTTGGTCATAAAAAGCTACAAGACTATGAACTAGGTTTTAAACAGCAAGATATTTGTGACGTTGTCGACAAGATTGTTCAAGGAAAAGAAGTTTGTTTAGGGGAAACAGCTAATCAAATTTACCTAAGTCTTAATTCAATAAATCTGACCAACCCAATTCAAGATTTTGAAAATCAAGCTAGGCCTTTGCAACAAATATTATTTACCCATCCACAAGTAATCACTTCATCTTTTATTGTCAATGAACAGCAAGCATTAGCGTTATCAAGCTTTGAAAAACCGTTTATCAAACTTGCTCCGAATAAAAACTTAGATGCTATCAGTGAACATGAAAAACAACATTTAATTGCCAGTTACTACGATGTCACATTTGCTGATAGCCGACTGCTGATTAAGATAGCTGCATTACTAAAACATAAAGGGATTAACTGGTTATTCATCAATAAACCCAATATAACAAAAACGAGCAATACTCTAAGAGTGACTTGGTTGGATAGTGCTTGGGTTCAAACTACAACTCTAAGTGATATATCCATTGAAGCACCATTGCCAAGACATGATGACAATCGTTACCTTCAATATGATGTCTCATACAAAAAGAATGTACTCTCTTGTCACATAGATAAACATGCTGAGATCACGAGTACCAGTCATATAGCGAGTAAGCCGCTTGCCGGTATTGATGCTGCAATATGTGCCATGCATTCTGGTTTATTAAGCACAGGCTGTATTACAAGCGCTAAAGGCTTTTTCGAAGCCACTTCAACACTTAAAAAACTCGCTTGTATCTACTTTTCAAGTCAGCAATCGAGTTCTGTGATTACACAAAATGAACAAGGCGATATCAATTCATTCCTACAATTACCGATTCTCCCTCAAAACGGAGTTGAATTGATTCAAGAGTTAACCTCTTCTGATAAAAATACCATATTTAAAAAATATAATGATGCTTTCCCTGATACCGTGACACTGGTTTCAGAGTTTAATCTAGCACCTAATGAACGTCTTGATAGCTTACAGGCATTTATGGCTTATGCTGCGTTAATCGTGCTACCGACTGAAGAAATATCCTCAAGTGGTCACATTTCTCCACATTTACTGAGCCAAGAACTAGCCAATAAATTCCACGCATTGGCTCAAACCTACCAAGGTAACAATGCTCCAAGAATCGATTTTCCATTGTGTGCCATTAACAGTGATGACGATTTTTCCGTCCATAACCGTTCAATAAATTGGCGAAAAACACTGGCCAGTTTAATGAGTTTCAAATTAGCTGGAGCAAATCCAGCTATTTTAGCTTTTGGCTTTTTCGACTCATTTACCGATTATTTAAGTAATTGGATTGATCACCTAGAGCAACAGCAAGGCATAGACGCTGTGGTTTTAGCTGGTAGCGATTTTAGCTACGAGGTGCTCGCAAACAGATTATGTATTCGACTAGGTAAAAACTATCCACTAGTGGTTAACAGACAATTTGACTTGGATGGAGCCAATATAGCGATTGGCGGTATGTATCTTGCCAAGCGACGTCGTTAGGAGCAATTTATGACTATTCATAGTGGTTATCGACAACAAGTTATTCTGAATATTAATGGGATCGTCCAAGGTGTCGGTTTTAGGCCATTTGTTTATCGCCTTGCAACTCAATCAAATTTGTATGGTTCTGTATTAAATAATCAACAAGGAGTGTGTATTCATCTGCAAGGTATGAATACTGACATTAATAAAGTTGTCCACCAACTTAAAGTTAACCCACCTCCTCTGGCGCGTATTGATAAGTTATTAATTAAAGAAGAAGCTATTGATTACTCATTAAAGGATTTTGTTATTGAAAGCAGTAGCAGCCATGAAGATGCAATCGTTTCTATATCTGCGGATAAAAGCGTATGCGGAGATTGTTTAGTCGAAATGCGCGATCCAAACAATCGTCATTATCAATATCCTTTTACGAACTGCACTAATTGCGGCCCACGCTATAGCATTATAAATAATTTACCTTATGACCGAATCAATACGTCAATGGCGGATTTTGTGATGTGTGATGAATGCGCCTATGCCTATAACGATCCTCTTAATCGACGATATCACGCTCAACCTGTTAGTTGTCCTAAATGTGGTCCGCAACTGAGCTATGTTCGATGCAATACTGAACAAAAAAAAGCATTAACCGTCAATGCTGATGTCAGTTCTAAGCAAATTATTCATCAGATAGTAAATGATTTAAATCAAGGAAAAATCCTAGCAATTAAGGGACTTGGTGGCTTTCATATTATCTGTGATGCAACTAATGATGCGGCAGTCAAACGGCTAAGACAGCGTAAGCAACGTAAAGCCAAACCCTTTGCAGTAATGGCAACTGATTTAACTAATGCTAAACAAATGGTTGAAGGAACAGCAAAAGAATGGCAAATCATAAACTCTGCTGAGAAACCCATTACGTTAATGTACAAACGGTCAGATATTAAAATTAATTTAAGCCCTGCCATTGCACCAGAACTTGATACCTTAGGTGTGTTTTTACCCTATACACCATTGCATCATTTATTACTTGAAGCATTCAAAAAACCGATCGTTGCAACGAGTGCGAATGTATCTGGATTACCCATTATCATTGATGGGAACGAAATCAAACGTCAACTTTCACATGTCGTCGACGGCATAGTGGATCATAACCGTCCGATCGTTAACGCTTGTGATGATAGTGTCGTGCAAGTTATTGATGAAAAGATACAAGTAATAAGATTAGCTAGGGGCTATGCGCCACTCAGTATTCCTCTAGAGAATAAATTACAACATCAACTCCTCGCTGTAGGTGCTCAGCAAAAAAACACTCAGTGTTTTGCATTTAATGAAAATGCTTTTGTGAGCCCTCATATCGGCGATTTACATAATCTGGAAACCAACCAGTACTTTGAACAAACCTTAGCCACATTCAATCGTTTATATCATTTTAATGCCGAACAAATCATTGCTGATAAACATCCTGAATATACCTCTAGCCAGTGGGCTGAAACGCAAGCCATTAACCAACACTTATCACTTGCCAACATACAACATCATTATGCCCATGTATTGAGCGTTCTTGCTGTTAACAACTATCATAAACCAGTATTAGCATTTAGCTTTGATGGTACTGGTCTTGGGGATAATGGCGAGCTATGGGGCAGTGAATGCATGCTTGCTGATGCGCATCAATATGAAATTAAATCACACTTTAAATCATTCAAATTGATTGGCGGTGAACAAGCGATAAAGCAGCCAGTGCGAATATTATTAGCCCTGTTATTTGAAACCATGTCTGTTGCTGAAATTATGTCGCTGCCAATTAATGCCATACAGCAAATGGATAGTACAACGGTTAACAACTTATTCAATATGTGGACGAATAACAGTGCATGTATTGAATGCCGCTCAGTGGGTCGCATATTCGATGCCGTTGCTGTCGCGCTTAATTTAATCAATCAAAATGATTTTGAAGCACAAGCTGGTATGCTGATTTCCACTCACGCCAATAAAGCGATAGCGTTAAACAATCAGCAGCCCATTTCTAGTGATGATGCTAGAACTCCATTAAGTTTGACATCTGACATCGCACAAAACATTCATGACATAGATAAAGCAGCTAAAAATATTCAAATTCAGGTATTTAAGCCCGCCTTTCTCGTCAACCAACTCATTACAAGACTCAATCAAGATAAATCAAACACTAGCATTAGTGCCTTACCACAGTTGATTAATCAATTGTGTTTGGAGTTTATCGACAGCATTAGCCAAACAGTGGCAGATGTAACCGAGCAATTTCCTAGTCATAAAATCGTGCTATGCGGTGGAGTATTTCAAAATAAACTCTTGTATGAGATGACCTTATGTAAACTTTCTCAGCTAGACAATACCAACGAAATTAAAATAGAAAACCGGATATTACCAAGCAGATTAGTACCGATTAACGATGCAGGAATTTCTCTTGGACAAATTTGGTATGCATATCAACAGCTAAATAGATCACAAACACAGCATTAAGCGTTTAAAGAGTTTCACTTTGCTGATGTTAATCAAAGAATCAATTAAAACCCATGTTAATACTGAATAAGTACAGGTTAAAACGGTTTTTAAAGGAGTATAAAAATGTGCCAAGATTGTGGATGTTCATTAACGGATCACTCAAGCCTGCATTCGAATCCTCAACTGAACGATACTAAAACCTTATCCGTCATTCATAAAATATTGGATAAGAATGATCATGAAGCGCAACATAATCGCGAGCACTTTGAAGCGAATAACGTCCGTGCATTTAATCTTATGAGTAGCCCTGGTAGTGGCAAAACAACACTGCTTGAACATCTACACGAATACTTACCTAAAAAGTACGCTGTGATTGAAGGCGACCTAGAAACATCAAGAGATGCCGATAGGCTGATTGCTAAGGGCATTGAAGCCTATCAAGTACAAACAGGCTCAGCTTGTCACTTAGATGCCTTTATGGTGCATCAAGCGCTACATCACATCGATTTGAAACCTATTGATGTTTGTTTTGTAGAAAATGTCGGTAATTTAGTGTGTCCTGCCAGTTATGATGTAGGTACCCACCACAACATCGTTTTATTATCTGTCCCTGAAGGCGATGACAAAATTGAAAAATATCCGGTCATGTTTCGCCGTGCTGATTTAGTCCTGATTACAAAAATGGATTTAGCTGAACATTTCGATTTCTCCTTGGTTGAATGTCGAAAACAACTTGAGAAGTTAAACCCTGAAGTCACCTTAATACCCGTTTCAGTTAAAGACCCGCAGTCAATTACTGCGGTCGCAAACTGGATTCAGAAACACCAAGGGGAAAAGTGATATGTGTTTATCTGTTCCTTCTCAAGTTACTGAGCTACACGAAGACGCCACTGTTACCGTCAATACATTAGGCGTTAAAAGACGTGTGAGTAGTCATCTTATGACAGAACCTTTAGCCATTGGCGACTTTGTTCTTATTCACATCGGTTTTGTTATGAATAAAATTGATAAAGATGAAGCCAATTTAAGCCTAGAACTCTATAAGGAAATTGTGGAAAAACTCGAGCTTGAGGAGCAGGTTTAATGGAACTTACTGACTTATACCAACAATTCAGGAACCCAGACACAATAAGGGCTTTGTCTGAGTCGATTAATAAGTTGGCTTCCGATATTAAGTCAAATATTAATATTATGGAAGTGTGTGGCGGACATACCCACACGATTATGAAATATGGGCTTAATCAACTTCTGCCAAATAATATCAAATTTATTCACGGGCCAGGTTGCCCTGTATGTATTATGCCAAAAGAGCGAATAGACCATGCAGCTACCCTAGCCCAACTCCCCGATGTCATCTTGCTGACATTAGGCGACATGATCAGAGTGCCCGGCTCTAAAGGTAATCTTGCTAAGTTTCGTGCCAAAGGGGCTGATATTAGACCGCTTTACGATCCAATGGATGCCTTAACTATTGCTAAAGATAACCCAGACAAAAAAGTTATCTTTTTTGCGATAGGTTTTGAAACATCAACCCCCATGACAGCAGTACTGATTGACCAGGCTGAAAAACAACAAATAAACAACTTACTATTTCACATTAATCATGTATTAGTGCCACCAGCCATTGACGCTGTAATGGCTGATACCAATAGTAAAGTTAATGCCTTTATAGGTCCGGCTCATGTCAGTGTGATAAGTGGCGCTAAAATTTACAGGCCAGCAGTCGAAAAATACCAAACTCCTGTCGTCGTATCTGGATTTGAACCAGTAGATGTAATGGAGTCCATTCTTCGTATTGTTCAACAAAAACATGCTGACATTGCTGAACTTGATATTCAATACAGCCGCGCTGTCACAGAAGAAGGCAACTTGACAGCGCAAGCGTTAATTGATCAATACCTCACGATTAGAGATACCTTTAGATGGCGAGGATTAGGTCCTATTCCCAATTCAGCCTTAAAGTTGAAAGATAAATTTGCTCACCGCGACGCTGAAATCATCTATATGACTAACCTACCCACTGCTGAAATTGACGATCATAAAGCCTGTCAATGCGGCGATATCCTAAGAGGCCTATCGAGTCCTCCTGATTGTAAAGTGTTTGGCCGTGGTTGCAGTCCTGAAACCCCTTTAGGTAGTTGTATGGTGAGTTCAGAAGGTGCGTGTAACGCTTATTATCGATATGCAGGAGTAAACCATGTCCATCCATAAATTTAAACAAGTGCAACTCAGTCATGGTGGTGGCGGCAAAGAAATGAATAGCCTGATTAACGAAATGTTCTTTAAGGCATTTTCTAACCCTATTCTAAGCTCACAAGAAGATGCTGCGCATATACAACTATCTGGTGCAACAGCCTTTACTACAGATTCATTTACCGTAGAACCTTTATTTTTTGCTGGTGGCAATATTGGCAAGTTGGCCATTGCTGGCACAGTCAATGATCTCGCTATGATGGGTGCAATTCCTGAATATCTAAGTTGTAGTTTTATCATTGAAGAAGGTTTTGCAATAAAAGACTTACAAACCATCGTCACCAGTATGGCCGATGAAATGCAATTCAGCGGCACGCACATTGTGTGTGGTGATACTAAAGTGGTCCCTAAAGGCTGCGCAGATGGGATATTCATCAATACATCAGGCGTTGGCAAAATTATAAAACAGAATATCTCGGTTAAGAACTTACAAACAGATGACGTCATAATTGTATCAAGAGATATCGGAAGACACGGAGCTGCAATTTTAATGGCACGCGATAGCTTATCGTTAGATTCTGAATTAACCAGTGATTGCGCCACATTATGGCCAATCGTCGAGCAATTAATCGCAGCCAATATTGATATCCATGCCATGCGCGATGCCACTCGTGGGGGCTTATCTGCGGTATTGAACGAATGGGCTAGCGCATCCGATGTTGGAATTAATGTTGATGAAAAAGCAGTTCCTGTTTCTTCTGAGGTACAAGGCCTTTGCGAACTCTACGGATTTGAACCTTTTGATTTAGCCAATGAAGGGACATTTATTATCGCCCTACCTCGAGCAGCCGCAGACAAAGCATTAGAAATAATGACTCAATATTGTCATTGCGATCAAGCAGCGATCATCGGCTATGTAACTGAAGAACACAACGGCAAAGTTATTTTGAATACTCCTTGGGGTAGTAGTCGTTATTTAGACATTCCTCAAGGTGAACTACTGCCAAGGATTTGCTAATGCATGAGTACTCAATTGTTATGTCTTTAATGGAGCAAATAGAGCAATTAGCTAGAGATAATAACGCAACTGAAATTGTCAGAGTTGATATCAAGGTCGGTGTATTGAGTGGTGTAGAACCACATTTACTACAAAATGCATTTGATACTTTTAAGCTTGAAACCGTTTGCCATCAAGCCGTATTAAATATGCAGCTGCAACCATTAGTGATTGAGTGTCGACATTGCCAAGTTCGCTCACAATTAACTGAGCGAAATGTCATCTGCCCAAATTGTAAAAGTCATGATACCCGGGTTATTGACGGTGAGGACATGATGTTGATGCAGCTAGAAATGAATGCAAACTGAGTTTAGAACAGTAAATTTTAACCAGCTTAAACTTTAAAACAAGCATAGAACGAGTGTCATTAAGAAACACAGATTACGATTTGTAAGATCAAAACAATTTATCAATAAACTATTTTTTACAAAAGGAAACCATCATGAAAGCAAAACTAACAGCACTACTATTAGCCGCAGCCCCAACACTCGCATTCGCACATGAAGGTCACGGTGGTGTTGGCTTATTTCATCACATGTACGAATTGGCGCCTGCAATTGCATTGGTGGCAATTGTGGCCTTTATCTTCTATAAAAAATCAAAGTAATATGCGTAAATTAAAACGTAAAATAAATAAAGCCCTCAAGTGAGGGCTTTATTTATTGTGTCTATTTTACTTTGTAATGCTGTTCGAAATGGTCAGTTAAGCTTTTAATGCCGTATCTATCATCACTTGTGCTTGACTGATAATCTCACTCAAATGTGTTTCACTGATAAAGCTTTCAGCATAAATTTTAAATAATGCTTCAGTACCCGATGGTCGCGCTGCAAACCAGCCATTTTCTGTAGTCACTTTAATGCCACCAATTGCAGCATTATTACCTGGTGCATGAGATAAAATGGCTGTGATATTTTCACCTGCTAATGTTTTGTCTGCAAAACTATCTGACGATAACTTTTCAAACTTGGCTTTTTTCTTCAAGTTGATTGGACTATCGATTCTGGTATAAAAGCTCTCACCGAATTGCTCTGTCAGTTCAACATACCTTTGTGCAGGAGTTTTACCTGTAACTGCTAAAATCTCTGCGGCAAGTAACGCTAATATAAAGCCATCTTTGTCGGTACACCAAGTGCTGCCATCTTTATTTAGAAACGCAGCGCCTGCACTTTCTTCACCACCAAAAGCAATTGAACTATCAGCTAAACCTTCCACAAACCATTTAAAACCAACAGGAACTTCTAAGCATTGGCGATCATGAGACTGACAAATTCTATCTATGATTGCACTAGACACTAAGGTTTTACCTATCGATAAATCAACTGACCAGTCTTTACGGTAAGTGAGTAAATAATCAATGGCGACTGCTAAGTAATGATTTGGGTTCATTAAGCCAAAACCTGGACAAACAATACCATGACGGTCGTAGTCAGGATCATTACCCACACAAATGTCGAAATTTTCGCTGTGAGCAAGCAAACCAGCCATTGCATAAGGAGACGAACAATCCATTCTGATTTTTCCGTCTTTATCTAAAGTCATAAACCCAAATGATGGATCGACTTTGTCATTCACAAGAGTAATGTCTAAACCATGTTGTTTCGCAATATGCGACCAATAATAAATTCCTGAACCGCCTAGCGGATCAACACCTATTTTGATGTTTGCTTTTGCTATCGCTTCTAAATCAATAACATTTGAAAGTGACTTAACATAAGGAGCGATAAAATCGACTTCATCAATCCAACCAGAATCAACCGCCACGCCATAATTGACTTTTTGTACGCCAGATAATTGATTAATTAAATATTGGTTGGCATTGGCTTCGATTTGTTTTGTAATCTCAGCTTCTGCTGGGCCGCCGTGAGGAGGATTATATTTAATTCCACCATCTTGAGGTGGATTATGAGAAGGGGTAATAATCAATCCATCTGTTAATGAGACAATATTAGTAGCGCTATTTGCTTCACCATTTACTGCAGTATTTGCTGCAATAATGGCTTGAGACACGACAGGCGTCGGGGTAAAACCATCATTTTTCTGAACTTTAACCGCGACTTGATTGGCAGTTAGCACTTCAAGTACCGACATGTAAGCCGCATAAGATAGAGCATGAGTATCAAAACCAACAATCATAGGCCCTGTGATACCCGCTTGCTGACGATAATCTACAACAGCTTGTGTAATTGCCCAAATATGGTTTTGGTTAAAACTTGCTTTTAACGAACTGCCGCGATGTCCAGATGTACCAAAAGTCACCTTTTGCAGGACATCTTCAACGTTGGGAGTAATGCGATAATAGTGACTCATCAATTTTGGTAAATTGATCAAATCCGTTTGTAATGCCACCTTTCCAGCTCGATTGTGAATCGCCACGCTTACTCTCCCTATTAAAATTTAAATCCTTTCAGCTATCGATTTTGCCAGATCTTCATTACAGCCTAATTGCAATAACACTTCTGATAAAATCGTGCGCTTTTTAGCAGTATTATTATTGGTAGTTACCCAATAACCGCTATCTCCAATTTCCTTTGGATTAGCCGATTGACTAGCCGATAAAAGTTCAGCTTTTGAACGGGCAAAATACAAACGACCACGGCCCTGAATTTTTAAAATTTGGTCAAAAGTCGCTGGCGTTAATACTGATAGTGATTCCAGTAAGAACATAAAGCGCCCTACTGCCCCTTTTTGTTGAGACAACATATGCTCGTGAACAACATCTTTAAAGTTCGCCGCTGTAATCTCTGTTGCTTGATCAAGTTCAGTAACTTCAGTTTCAACAACGTCGTTATGTTCAGCTTGGTTTGGCTCTTCTACAACTTCATCAGTTGCAGTTTCGTGGGCAGTTTCTAAACTTGGATGACTAATAGCAAGAGGTTCCGCTGGCTCAGCAGTGACAACAGAGAGGTCTAGCAATCGACGTAAAATATCTGATGCGCTTTCGCCAATACGTTCCGTTTTACTTGCAATATAACGATAGAGTTCTTCGTCTACCTCAATATATTTCATATTAGTCTGCTTCCTTTGGTCTTTGAACGAATACCGCCTAATGCTTGTAATTCTTTATATTCTACTGTCAAACAGTTGATATTGAATGTTGGCGGTTTAAAGATCGATTTTGATCGATCAAAATATTACTCACAGTCTACCCATGTGTCGCATTAGGTTAAAGAGCAAAAGTCACTAAATCTTTCAATTATAGCTAATTTCATTAAATCATTTGACTGGTGGATTGATAAATGAACATAAGTTCTAAGGATAATTAGCGCCTCCTATTGAAATCATATCTATTTTGAAGGCAAAATCACCGCCTCATTGATTATGATAACGGAAAACAAGCCATGCATTATGTCTCTTCTGGCGAAGGCCAACCGGTAATTTTAATTCACGGATTATTTGGAAATCTAGATAACCTTAAAAACCTTGCCAATGCACTAGAAGAAAATCACCAAGTTATCCGTGTTGATTTACCTAACCATGGTAAAAGTATGCACTGGCAGCATATGGACTATCCTAGCCTTGCAGATGAATGCGTTAAACTATTACACAAACTAAATTTAACCGAGGCTCATTTTGTTGGGCATTCCATGGGCGGCAAAGTCGCTATGGCATTAGCGTTAATCCATCCAGAAATGGTTACCAGTCTCGTCGTTGCAGATATAGCACCCGTAGCATACAGCCCACGCCACCAAAAAGTATTTGCAGGATTAACTAGCATGCCAATGGAGCAAGTTTCATCACGTAAATTTGCACTTGATCATCTCACCAATGCAGACATTGATATTGGCACATCACAATTTTTATTAAAAAATTTACAACGAACCGATAATGGATTTGAGTGGAAAATGAACCTTGAAGGTCTCATTGAAAACTACTCACACATTATTGGCTGGGACATACCAGATTCTGTCTACCCAAAGCCATGCTTTTTCATCCGCGGTGGAGAGTCAGAATATGTTTTAGCTGAACATTCCAATGCGATAATGAAACAATTTCCAAAGGTCAGCGCCAAAACAATTAATGGCACAGGTCATTGGTTACATGCACAAAAGCCAGAAATATTTAATCGTCTTGTCGTTGAGTTTATCAATAAGCAATCAAGTTAACTCTTGTTACATTTAATTAAACAAACCAACTACGTAAATTTTAAAAAATGAACTAAGCAGATATAGCCCACGTATCTTCATTGTGGTATATTCCCGCCCTCTTTTAGCCTTAAAAGTAAAACTGAAGGTAAAAACATGTTGAATCAATACATGGATCAAATTGAGACTCTCGGTCTAAACTTGTTTTTTGCTTTAATTTTTTTCTTTATCGGCATGGCGATTCACGATGTACTCAAACAAGGCAAAGTGCCTAAGTTTGGTCGATATATCGTTTGGTTAGTATTATTCCTTGGCTGTGCCGGGTTTGTAGCAAAAGGTATTATTCAGATGACCTGGGAAGGCTCAGGCATCGGTTAAACAAAACGATGGCAAAAGAATCAACAGACAGAACAACGATTGACCTGTTTGCTTCTGAAAAACGTCGTGGACGTCCAAGAAGCAATCCCTTAAGTCGGGAACAACAGCTAAAAATCAATAAGCGTAACCAGATCCAACGGGATCGCGCTAATGGATTAAAACGAATAGAGTTAAAGGTGTCACAAGTTTTGTATGACGCCTTGAACGAACAAGCATTGGCCAGTAACATCAGCCGTAGCCAGTTAATCGAATTAATCCTGCAACAACAAATCGACAACTGAACCATATTTTATAATTCGCAAAGCGAACTAGATATTTAAAGGATAGCAAATGGCAACTGTAGGTCTTTTTTTCGGTAGTGACACTGGTAACACCGAGGCTGTAGCCAAAATGATCCAGAAGAAACTGGGTAAGCAATTGGTTGATGTAAAAGACATCGCCAAGAGCACTAAAGAGCAAATCGCTGAATTCGATTTAATTCTATTCGGTATCCCAACTTGGTATTACGGTGAAGCACAATGTGATTGGGATGATTTTTTCCCAGAACTTGAGCAAGTAGACTTTACCGACAAGTTAGTCGCGATTTTTGGTTGTGGTGACCAAGAAGATTATGCCGAATACTTCCTTGATGCTATGGGCATGGTTGGTGACATTGTTTCTGCACGTGGTGGCATAATTATTGGCCATTGGCCAACAGAAGGTTACGACTTTGAAGCTTCTAAAGGCTTAGTTGATGATAAGCACTTTATTGGCTTAGGTATCGATGAAGATCGTCAACCAGAACTAACAGAAGAGCGTGTAGACGCTTGGGTTAAGCAAATTTACGAAGAAATGTGCTTAGCAGAGTTAGAAGACTAATATTTTGTCAGTGTTCTACTTTAAGTAGCACTAGCAAATAATAAAAAGCGGCATTAGCCGCTTTTTTTGAATCTGTATTTTACAAGGTTTAATCGAGCTGCTCTTGGCATACCGTTAATTTCGCTAGCATCGTTTATAAATATCATCCTGTAGAGGCAAAGCCAAATGGCATCTGAAACACCAACTATATCTTCATTTCATTCACCACATTGGGATATATTCTGTGTTGTTGTTGATAATTATGGCGACATAGGCGTAACTTGGCGCCTTGCTAAACAATTGGCTGCTGAATATCAAATTGACATCAATCTATGGGTTGATGACCTTAATAGCTTTTCACATATTTTACCTGAGCTTGATAAATCAGTAGCTCAGCAACGCTTTCATAATGTGAATATATTTAAATGGAATCAACCTCTAGATATAAATTATGATCCTGGAGCCGTATTAATCGAGGCCTTTGCCTGTGAATTACCATCACAGGTTACTTCATTAATCGGCGAGTTGCATCAAAAGCATAAAGCAAAAGAAAGTATTACTAAGCCACCTGTTTGGTTAAATTTAGAATACTTGTCAGCTGAAGATTGGGTTGATGGATGTCATGGCCTACCTTCTATGCAAGCGAGCGGAATTAAAAAACATTTTTATTTCCCGGGGTTTACAGCAAAAAGTGGCGGCCTTATATGTGAATCTACATTGTTTAAACTGCGTGACGAATGGCAATCTAATACCAATAACAAAGTAGCATTGTTTAAAAAACTTGGATTAACAGGTATCACAGCAAAAGATTTTGTCATTAGTGTGTTTAGTTATGAAACCACTGCACTAACCGCACTATGCAAACATTGGATTCAGTGTAATTCAATCACAAATAAAACATCACCTGTAAGCAAACGTATTCATGCTTTATTCCCTATGGGTAAAAGCTTAAGCAGTATTCTTGATTTGCTAAACGTACCACTTCAAGCAATAAAAACTGGACAACAGTTTTGTTTAGGAAACTTAGTCATTCATATATTACCAATGACAGATCAAACTCAGTTCGACCGACTGCTATGGAGTTGCGATTTCAATATTGTTCGAGGTGAAGATTCATTTCTACGAGCGCAATGGGCTGCAAAACCCTTTATTTGGCACATATACCCCCAAGAAGATGATTATCATCTAGTAAAATTACAGGCTTTTGTTAATATCTACAGCCAGAAACTTGAAAATGATGTCGCAAATACTTGGTCTAAAACCAATTTTGCTTTCAATCAACAAGACTCCAATGTTGTAGAGCATTGGCAACAACTCATTTCAGCCCAATCGACTCTTGAGCAACATGCTAAACATTGGCCGATTGACGCTAAAAAGGATGCAGATCTCGCTTCTCGACTGGTTGAATTTGTAAAAACCAGCTAAGATACTGCGCAATTAAAAATTAATACCTAAAATATAGGAATAAAGTAATGAAAACTGCTCATGAACTCCGTCCTGGTAACGTGATCATGTTAGATGGCAGCCCATGGGTTGTTCAGAAAACTGAAACAACTCGCTCTGGCCGTAACGCTGCAATCGTTAAGATGAAGCTTAAAAACGTTCTTCAAGATTCTACCACTGAAACCACCTTTAAAGGTGAGGACAAAATGGAAGATATCATCCTAGAACGTCTTGCATGTACTTATTCTTACTATGCTGATCCTATGTATGTATTCATGGATGCAGAGTACAACCAATACGATGTTGAAGCTGACAACTTAGGTGATGCTGGTGCTTATATCGTTGACGGTATGGAAGAGGAATGTTCAGTTACTTTCTATGAAGGTAAAGCGATTTCTGTTGAACTGCCTGTCACAATCGTACGTGAAGTAACTTACACTGAGCCTGCAGCTCGTGGTGATACTTCAGGTAAAGTAATGAAGCCTGCAACCATTACTGGTGGCGGTACAGTTACTGTTGCTGAATTCGTAAAAATTGGCGACAAAATCGAAATCGATACTCGTACAAACGAATTCAAAAAACGCGTTTAATTTACGCTTTTATTATCGCAACAGCGAAATTGTTAAAAACCAGCATATGCTGGTTTTTTTATTGTTTTTAATTGCTTAAATAAAATTAATCAGCAAAAGTGACTTGTACTTAAAATAACAACCACATAAGCATCAAAACCTAAATCGCCCCATCACAGCAGCACAAATAACCACCAAGTGTTACTTCAAAAACCCGCGACAGAATAAAACCCTAAAATAAGCACAAAAACTGCTAAATAAACCTTTTAACTGCGCTACAAATTCGTTATTGTTCGCAGACTTAAGTCGTATTAGTAATGTTGAGGCAAGTATGCGCCCTATAATCAAATCCAATAAACTCGATAGCGTTTGCTATGATATCCGTGGTCCTGTGCATAAAGAAGCACGTCGCTTAGAAGATGAAGGCCACCGAATTTTGAAACTGAATATCGGTAACCCTGCCCCATTTGGATTTGAAGCACCTGAAGAAATTGTTCGTGATGTCATTTTAAATTTACCAAGTGCACAAGGTTATTGCGAATCAAAAGGACTATTCTCGGCCCGTAAAGCGATTGTGCAGCATTATCAAGCCCAAGGTATTCACGGTATTGATATTGAAGATGTGTATATTGGTAACGGCGCTTCAGAGCTTATTTGTATGGCGCTACAAGGTTTACTTAACACTGATGATGAAGTATTGATACCCTCGCCTGATTACCCTTTATGGACTGCTGCGGCAAACCTTGCTGGTGGTAAAGCTGTGCATTACCGCTGCGATGAAGAATCAGACTGGTTTCCAGATTTAGAAGATATAAAAAGTAAAATTACACCACGTACGCGCGGCATAGTGATTATTAACCCTAATAACCCGACGGGTGCGGTTTACAGTAAAGAATTATTGCTAGACGTGATTGAACTTTGTCGACAACACGACATCATTTTATTTGCAGATGAGATATACGATAAGATTTTATACGATGATGCTGTACACACCCATGCAGCGTCGTTATCTGACGATATTTTAACAGTCACCTTTAATGGTTTATCAAAAGCGTATCGCGCTGCGGGTTTCCGTGTGGGTTGGATGGTTCTCAGCGGTAATTTAAAATCTGCTGCTAATTATATTGAAGGCTTGGACATGTTGGCTTCAATGCGTTTGTGCTCAAACGTACCTAACCAACACGCGATTCAAACCGCTTTAGGTGGCTATCAGAGTATTAATGAGTTGATCCTTCCTAACGGTCGTTTAACCGCTCAACGTGACGTGTGTTTCGATGCCCTAAATAGTATCCCTGGTGTCAGTGTTAAAAAACCAAAAGGTGCCTTATACGCTTTTCCTAAACTGGATATGAACAAATTCAATTTACGCGATGATGAGCGTTTGGTGCTAGATTTACTCAAATCTCAAAAAATTCTACTGGTTCAAGGCACTGCTTTTAATTGGCCAGAACCTGATCATGTGCGTGTGGTCTTTTTACCGCACAAAGAAGATTTATCAAAAGCGTTAACGGACTTTGGTAACTTCTTAGAAGATTATTCTCAATAGCGTTTAAAGCCTAATGGAATATTCATTCAACAAAAAAGCCACTGAGTTCAGTGGCTTTTTTGTTGATGCCGATACAATTTATTCACTTACAGCAATGGGCTAAACAGGTAAAAAACTTGCTCAATGACACGTTTATACATTGGCCGTTGCTCCCATTCTTCGACTGTCAAAATATCTGAATCATCCATGTAGCTTTGTAGCAATAACCCCAACCTAGCAGCAAACTTCACATCATCAACGGCCAAAGTTAATTCAAAATTAAGCCATAAACTACGCATATCCATATTAACGGTGCCAATAAGACAGTGTTCATCATCTATCAAAATAGATTTTGTATGCAGTAAGCCGCCTTTAAATTGGTGAATCACCACACCTGCATTTAATAACTCGGTAAAAAATGAGCTACTTGCCCACTTAACCATGGTTGAATCATTTTTACGGGGAATAATGATATTCACATCAACACCACGTAAAGAAGCTGTCACCAACGCATCTAATAGCTGTTCACTGGGCACAAAATACGGTGTTGTAATTACTATCTTATGCTGCGCTTGATATAAGCTTTGCAAAAGTACCTGATGGATGACTTCTTCAGGCATGCCTGGACCAGAAGGAATAGTTTGAACTAATGACGATGTATCAGAGCAATGCGCTTCTGGTGGCATAGCTGGCATAATTCGCTGATTGGTTTCAACTTCCCAATCCCATGCGCTTACGGTATTCATTACTGGTACTACAGGGCCAGTAATTCTAACCATCATATCAATCCACTCACCTACGCCATCTGATTGTTTAAAACATTTAGGATCAACTAAATTCATTGAGCCTGTGTAGCCAATGGTGTTATCGATAACCACTATTTTACGATGTAATCTTAAATCCATTCTGCGAAAGAACATTCTTAATGGACTAACAATTAATGCTGCTACAACATTAATTCCAGCAGACTTCATATCCGCTGGCCAATGAGATTTAAAAAATTGACGACTTCCTGCAGCGTCTAATAACAGTTTAATTGCAACACCACGTTTAGCTGCATTAATTAAAGCTAATGCTACTTCATCAGCTAAGCCACCTGGATGCCATATATAAAACTCAATATCTATCGAAGTTTTAGCAGCATTAATATCGTCAATTATTGAGTTTAGAATTTGTTCTGGAGTGTGTTGCAGCACCAATTCATTGGCCATTAATGAAGGGATGTTTAATTGCACATCACATAGTTTACTAATAGAACGCGCATATTCACTTTGGCGTTTAGGCTGATGTGCATTGTGATGATATAGGGCAGAAAACCATTCGGCATAAGGTTTATACATGCCTTTAGAGCGACTAGAACGAGCTTTACCAAGGTGTAACTCACCGAACAGCATGTATGCTATAACACCGACAAAAGGTAAAAAATAAATAATCAACAACCAAGAAAATGAAACGCCCACGCTACGTCTCTTAATCACAATACGTGTAGCAACCCCACCCAATATTAACCAATAAAGGAAAACACCAAGCACTGCCATAATCTGGGTTATTTGATCCATAGGTATTTGATTCGTCCTAAGCTTTATAGTGAATAAGCGATGAATAAATAGTAAAGTCTGATTGTACTGAATAATCCATCGAACGTCATAATTAGCGTCATTCGTGAAATAGTTTTAATGTTGTGCGTAAAAAAATAACTTTAGTAAAAAACTATGCTATAGATAACAATTTTTAAGAGGTTATTTTGCAGATCAAACGATATAAGTACCCTTTTATCTTGTTGCTGCTTAGTGGATTACTGTTGGCTTATAACAGCATAATTTCAAATTTTAATGGTGAGCCTGAGGTAATGATGAGTGAACAACCGCCTTTTTTTGTATCGCAATGTTCTTCGTCATCTAACTCAGTCGCGATTGATCGTAACGGAATGTTAAATATTGCCGTTTGGAATATCTACAAACAAAAAAAGGTCGATTGGCAGCCTGTCTTAACAAATCTAACTAAACATAATGATCTTGTGTTACTACAAGAAGCCAAGCTAAATCGAACTTTCAAACAGTATCTTGAAGATAATCAATTTCATGTGCTCATGGCCAAAGGCTTTAAGTTAATGAATGTGCCAATGGGCGTGATGAATCTGTCTACAGAACCTGCTAATGAGGCTTGTGCATATCAAACTACCGAACCGTTAATTCGTTTTGCTAAGTCAACCTTAGTGAGCCGTTACCCGCTATCTTCTGGCGAGCAACTATTAGTAATTAATTTACACGGAGTCAATTTTGATGTTCGCTTAACAAGTTTCGAAGCACAGTTTAAGCAAATACTACACAAAGTCACCATACACCGTGGACCTGTGATCTTAGCGGGTGATTTCAATACATGGCGCGACGGAAGACTAGATATTGTAAAGCAATTGGCTCATGGATTAAGGCTTGAAGAAGCTCAATACAAAGTCGATTTTAGGAAACGTGTATTTGGCTTGCCATTAGACCACCTTTATTATCGCGGTTTAACCTTAATCGATGCTAACTCTGATAAAACTACCGCATCCGATCACAATCCAATTCAAACCCAATTTAAACTAAAGTAATGGCAGTTTCTGATCTACAGCTGCCATTATCCATGAAGCTTTTAGTCCAGTTCTATTGAGCAACAGCTTTAAATTGCATTATCAATCAAAAAACTTTGAAGCATATTAAGCGTGATTCACTACAAGTAAATCGGTAAAAGTCTTCTTCACGATCTTGCTCACCGACAAATGCCATCAAAGCTTTTTTATCTGTCCCTTTTACTAACTCTCTAATTTGCACTAACCGCTCAATAAACTTGGTTAATACATTGGTTTGCCAGCCTTGAGTATTGATTTCGACAAAATAGGGTCTAAGGTTTTTTTTCTTACCTTCACTTTCTTGCCACCAACCAGCAGATAGCTTAATTTTTATTTTATCATCACTAATTTCAGGTTTATCCCAAGACAAGGTACTAAAAAATATCTTTGTTTCAGCTTGCTCAGTCTGAAAACGAAATTTTTGCTTACCAATGGGATTACTAATCTTTTGAAAAACCTCTTGATAATGATTACCACTGATACCTTCGAAGGTTAATTGGCGATCACGATCAAACGGGAAATTAAAATATTGGTCAACTATGGTTTGAAATGAACTGGTGAGATAGTTACGTTTTTCTTTCTTTTGACTGGAACTTGAAGCTGTTAACCGTCCTGCTTGAAATTCTCTTTGCTCATTGTTTACCAACACATCAACAGGTTTAATTGTTCTGGCAGACACAAGATTAAAACGGTTAGGATAAGCTAAAGGAAAACCTTCATCCGTTGATATACGGCTAGTCTTGGCTTGCTCACGTATTTTCGAGGTTGCTTTAGCATAGCAATTTGTTTGATGTTCAGTATTTTTACCCGTTTTAAAGTATGGCTTACGTAAGTTGACCGCTTTTTTATAAGAGCAAGGAATTAAACTCACGCCGCATTCGTCACATTCAAAGCTATAGGATTTCACATTGTCTAATAAATACAAATCTTCATTTGTAATCAGTTTATTTAGCTCAACACAACGGGCATCATCCATCTTGGTACTCTTCTAATAATCCAATAAGTTAGAGTAAAACTAAGCAATTCCAATATCAAATTTTAGTTATAAAATATTGAATAAAAACAAATTGATTATATGGCGATTCAAGATTAACTAAAGTAATGTTATAGCTATACAAGTATTAATACATTCCGTATTCAGCGAGTATCGACTCACTAGGGGGCGCAAATGAAACCAAGTACATTTATGGCATGGATCACCCGTATGCCACTTCTCGAACGCTGGGCGTTAATGCATTGTTTTCAAAAAGAGAATGTTTCAGAACATTGCCATCAAGTTGCAGTAATAGCCCATTTATTAGTTGTGATTAACAATAAACGCTTTGGCGGCAATTTAAATCCTGAAAAAGCCGCAACTATCGCGCTATACCATGAAGTATCAGAAACCAAACTTCAGGATATTAATTCAAATACTAAGTATCACAGCCCTGAATTTACTAAAGCATTTAAAAAACTTGAAGATTTAGCTGAAAAAGAATGTTTAGCGTCACTACCTGCTGATTTACGTGAGGAAATGGAGTCTTTACTGGTTCAATCCGAAGTTGATCCAGAGTACAAAGCGATTGTAAAAGCTGCTGACATATTACAAGCCTATGTAAAAACGATGAATGAGCTAAGGTTTAACAACGATGAATTTCATCATGTTAAAGACAACCTTGATAAAAAGCTTAACGAAATACAGCAACAATTACCCGAGGTAAAATGCTTCATTGATATCTTCTTAGATAGCTGTACTTCTACATTGGATAAATTAACTGAAAACGATCCCCATATTTAATGACTAGTTACTGAAACCCAGTTAGCAGCCTTTGATAAAGGAACTAAAATGCCAGATACGATTTCTTATAAAAAAACTGAACATGAACTAATCCAAAATCCATGGCATGACAGACGTTTAGGGGAGGATAAGCTAAGACGTAATGATCATCGTAGCCCTTTTCAACGTGACCGTGCTCGAATTTTGCATTCTGCTGCATTCAGACGTTTACAGGCTAAAACTCAAGTTCACGGTATTGGCATGAATGACTTTTTTAGAACAAGGCTAACCCACTCATTGGAAGTATCTCAAATCGGCACTGGCATTGCTGCTCAGCTAAAGCGTAAATACAATGAAATCAATTCTCTACTAGACTCAATGAGTTTAATAGAATCCTTATGCTTAGCTCATGACATAGGCCATCCACCTTTCGGTCATGGCGGTGAAGTCGCGCTTAATTACATGATGCGCAATCACGGTGGATTTGAAGGTAACGGACAAACCTTTCGTATTCTCGCAAGACTTGAACCCTATACTGAGTATTGGGGAATGAACTTAACTCGACGTACTTTATTAGGGATCCTTAAGTACCCTGCTCTATATAACAAATTGCATGTTGATTTAGGTCAACAAGAAATTAAAAACCATCGGCAACTGAAACCCTCTGAGTGGCCGCCAGTTAAAAGTTTGTTCAATGATGATAAAGATATTTATGACTGGGTTTTAGCAAGTTTATCAACAAGTGATCGTAATCGATTTGTAAGCTCCAAACCTAGTCCTACTGATACATATCCGCATCATCGAACACAATTTAAATCATTCGATTGCTCTATTATGGAGCTCGCAGACGATATTGCTTACGCAGTACACGATTTAGAAGACGCCATAGTCATGGGGATTGTCACTCCAGCTCAATGGCAGCGTGATGTTGCTATGCATTTATCAGAAAGTGAAGACCAATGGCTAAGTAATGAATTTAAAACCATTGCAGATAAACTGTTTTCCCATCAGCATCACTTACGAAAAGATGCAATCGGAACCTTAGTAAACGGATTTGTTACCGACATCATTATTACCGAAGACCAGAAATTTGAAGAGCCACTACTGAGATACAATGCAGCACTACAACCTGCTTTTGCTGATGCATTGGATACCCTTAAAAAATTCGTGTTTAAGTATGTAATTCGCAAACCTGAAATACAAATGCTCGAATACAAAGGACAACAAATCGTGATGGAGTTGTTCGAAGCTTTTGAGTCAGATCCGCTGCGATTATTACCGCTTAATACTCAAGAGCGGTGGCAACACGCTAAAGACAATAATTTAAACGAGATGCGCATCATCGCAGATTATATTTCGGGAATGACAGATGAATTTGCAGGCCGCTTACATCAACAACTATTTGGTCCTAAATCTGCTGGAATATTTGAGATAAGCTTAGAGAGATAGTAACTCTTAGACTCACAAGGCATAAGGGTAAAAGTAAGAGCAAATTAGTTACACCAACAACTACTTACAACTAGTAATAACCACAAGTGCTTACAACATGAGGTAAAGTGAAGCGATATCGCTTCACTTTATTCTTACTACATCACAGTAAACCACGTAATAATTAATTTAGCTCCTAAACTACCCTTGTTCTACTTTCAGTTGATTTAACTGTAATCAAACTTTAAACAACCTGATTTAAGTTTAATATGTGATCAACACGATAATTACCTGTCTAACATCGTAATAAAATTACCAATAACACCCAAAGCGTGCAGTTGATCACGACAATAATGCCTCCAAAGAGGTAATTTTATAACGAAGATTAAGAATTCTTGTAGATAAACAAACTAATGAACTCACATATAAGAGTCGTTACCTAAAGCTGTTTAGTTTAGTTAACTATTTTTTAAGGAAGTGATTATGACTGTCACCAATACAGAGCAACTTAACCAACTTGTTGACCGAGTCGCTAAAGCGCAAAAAGAATTTGCTAACTTCAGCCAAGAACAAGTCGACAAAATATTTCGAGCCGCTGCACTTGCTGCCACTGACGCACGAATTTCACTTGCTAAGATGGCTGCATCTGAAACAAATATGGGTTTATTAGAAGACAAAGTCATTAAGAATCACTTTGCATCTGAATACATCTATAACAAATACAAAGATGATAAAACCTGCGGAATTATCGGCGAGGATGTGACTTTTGGTACCATCACAATTGCTGAACCTGTTGGAATTATTTGCGGGATTGTACCGACTACAAACCCAACATCGACAGCCATTTTCAAAGCATTAATCAGCCTTAAAACCCGTAATGGTATCATCTTCTCACCGCACCCTCGGGCAAAGCAATCAACGACAACAGCTGCAAGAATCGTGCTTGAAGCTGCAATTGAAGCTGGTGCCCCTAAAGATATTATTGGTTGGATTGATGAGCCATCGGTTGCTCTGTCTAATCAATTAATGACTCATGAAAAAATCAACTTAATCCTCGCCACTGGTGGGCCTGGTATGGTTAAAGCTGCGTACTCATCAGGTAAACCAGCTATTGGCGTTGGCGCAGGTAATACACCAATTGTGATTGATGAAACCGCTGATATTAAACGTGCAGTCAGTTCAATATTAATGTCAAAGACATTTGATTACGGTGTCGTGTGCGCATCTGAGCAAGCAGTCGTAGTCGTTGACAGCATTTACGAGCAAGTGAAAGAACGTTTTGCAACTCATGGCGGTTACATGTTGTCAGTTGCAGAAACTCAAGCAATGCAAGATGTAATACTTAAAAATGGCAACTTAAACGCTGACATTGTAGGACAAAGTGCAGCGACAATCGCTGCAATGGCCGGGATTGATGTACCTAGCTGGACCAAAGTATTGATCGGGGAAGTAACAGAGATTAGTGATGCAGAAGCCTTTGCACACGAAAAACTTTCACCTTTGTTAGGAATGTATCGTGCAACTGACTTCAATAATGCAATGGATAAAGCTGAAGCTTTAGTCACTCTGGGTGGTATTGGCCATACGTCAGGTTTGTACACAGACCAAGATGGACAAAGTGAGCGTGTTAAAGCCTTTGGTTTTAGAATGAAAACTGCCCGTATCTTAATTAATACTCCTGCATCTCAAGGTGGTATTGGTGACTTATATAACTTCAAGTTAGCGCCATCATTAACCTTAGGTTGCGGCTCTTGGGGTGGTAATTCAATCTCAGAAAATGTTGGACCAAGTCATTTAATCAATAAGAAAACTGTCGCTAAAAGGGCTGAGAATATGTTGTGGCATAAACTTCCATCATCTATTTATTTCCGTCGTGGCAGTTTACCGATTGCACTTGAAGAGCTAGAAACTAAAAAACGTGCGCTAATTGTTACTGACAAATACCTATTTAATAATGGATATTGCGACGAAACAATCAAGATTCTAAAAGCTCAAGGTTTAGAAACTGAAGTCTTTTACGAAGTAGAAGCCGACCCTACCTTAGCTATCGTAAAACAAGGGGCTAAAGTCGCTCAAAGCTTCCAACCTGATGTCATTATCGCATTAGGCGGCGGTTCACCAATGGATGCCGCAAAAATTATTTGGGTGTTATACGAGCATCCTGAAGTTGACTTTGCTGACTTAGCACTACGATTTATGGACATTCGTAAACGTATCTATAAATTCCCAAAACTTGGTGTTAAAGCTCAAATGGTTGCAATACCAACAACATCTGGTACAGGTTCAGAAGTCACCCCTTTTGCGGTTGTTACTGATGAAGTCACTGGTATGAAGTACCCTATTGCTGATTATCAGTTAACACCAAACATCGCCATCGTTGATCCTAACCTTGTGATGGATATGCCTAAATCATTAACGGCATTTGGTGGTATTGATGCTGTCACTCACGCACTCGAAGCATACGTCAGTGTCATGGCTAACGAGTTTAGCGATGGTCAAGCACTACAAGCATTAGACCTATTGGTGGAGTATTTACCAGCGGCTTATGAGCAAGGCGCAAATGCTCCAGTTGCACGAGAAAAAGTGCACAATGGCGCTACGATTGCGGGTATTGCATTTGCCAATGCTTTCTTAGGGATTTGTCATTCACTGGCCCATAAACTAGGCGCTGAATTCCACTTGGCTCATGGTTTAGCTAATGCACTATTAATCAGTAATGTTATTAGATTTAATGCCACTGATATGCCAACCAAGCAAGCATCATTTAGCCAATATGACCGCCCTAAAGCATTGTGCCGTTACGCAACGATTGCTGAGCATTTGAAAATTGATGGCGTGGACACTGCCAATACGGATAATGAAAAAGTCGAGTTGTTAATTGCTAAAATTGATCAACTTAAATCTGTCGTGGGGATCCCAGCATCTATTCAAGAAGCTGGTGTTAACGAAGCCGATTTCTTAGCCAAGTTAGATGAATTAGCAGAACACGCATTTGATGATCAATGTACTGGCGCTAACCCGCGTTACCCATTAATTAGAGAGCTTAAACAAATCTTATTAGACAGCTTTTACGGTACCGAATATCAAGACAAGTAAGCTGACTAATCATCTTATTGAGTCATAAATTAATGATGTCCGTTTTGAAACGCTAATCATTCTTCTGAATTGATTAGCGTTTTTTCACTAAAACAAACTCCTAATGAACACCGCTACCTTAGGTTTGAATAGATCCTAGCAAAGATGTAGTTGTAAATAAGCCGTTGTACTTAAGAATCGGCAACAAGTTATTGCTGTTCACTTCCCCTTCTGATTTACTTACAAATTATTATCAAACTAATGAAGTGAATATTTAATGAAGCGTCGTATATTTCTAAAATCCATGTTGGCTGGCGGTGCTATAACTTCTGTAGCAGTCGGTGTCGCTTGGATGGTAATCGATGCAGAAAGTGAAGCATTAACTATAGAATCAACACTAGTGAAATTAGAAAAGCTAAAACAAGTCTTACAGCATGAACAACAAGCAATAGCAATTAAAACAACAGGCGTTTGGGATTTAAAACAAATTTTTACTCATTGTGCTCAAAGTGTTGAATACTCTATGACTGGATACCCTGAACATAAATCTAAAGTATTTAAACAAACCATAGGTAGTTTGGCTTTTTCAGCTTTTGCCTCTAAAGGAAAAATGACTCACAAATTAAGTGAAGCAATACCCGGAGCACCGCGGCTTTTGACAAATAAAACTCAAGATACTGTTGAGGTATTGATTCAGTTAGACCGATTTAAACAATCATTACTGGATTTTGAATCTTATATTGGCGAGCTTAAGCCACACTTTGCTTATGGATTGCTAACCAAAGAAGAATACGCCTTGGCTCATGCAATGCACTTTAATAATCATTTATTAGAAATTACAACCTAATAAGCACTCTTATACAGTAATCTAAACGTCATTCAGCTGGAATATGCAATTTCATTTCTACCATAGACGCTTCAAAGCCTACCTTTTTATAAGCTTTTATTGCTGCATCATTTTTTGCATATACATCGAGATAAAAATCGAACACTCCTCGTTTTGTGCTCCAATGGATCAATTCATCCATGATGAGTTTATTTAAGCCAAGTCCACGATATTCTGCCGCAACATACATAAAACCTATGTAGCCATGTTCAATATGCTTTAATGATTTTTTCGACGCTCTAATTTGTACATAGCCAGTAGCGATGATTGAATTGCCATCTACAGCGACCATCAACATACTATTTTCTTGTGTTAATAGGCTATCTAAGTCGTAATAAGTGGCCCCAACACTTTTTATAATTGAATTAAATGGCCTTTCCGCCTCAACCACTTTTTGCTCGAGATTTAATAAAACATTTTTATCCGCTAACGTCGCTCGTCTGTAAATAATATTGTCTAATCTGGTTTCTAATTGATTCAATTGTTTGCCTAAGAATGATGTCTATGATTGATAGCTAATGCATTCACTAAGCTATTTGGATTATCTATACCAAGATATACTGTTTCAATATCACAGTTACTTAGTTGGTAACTAATACAGATGTTGGGATTACCACTGAAGTTATAACGTTTAATATTTTGACCACGTCGAATATAGCCAGAGCTTAATTTAACCATTGTAATGTCACTAATGGGAATTGATAAACAATTAAAAACTCCGTAGCGGATATATAAATATTTGTTATCCATACTGATTGGACGTCGCGACATTGCTAGGTATTCAGCCACAAAAAATACCAAACTTAAACAAGTAACAACTGTTATGACATTCGCTGCAAATGCAGACCAAACAAAATGGATGACAAGATGCATCAAAGGTATTTCAAAACAAATCATCAATATGAAACCAAGCGCGTTTGACTGATTATCATCTTTTAAATGGTAACTAAAATGCTGTCCCCCCCGATATGCAGAAGGTTTTATAAACCGACTACAAAATACAAAGCTCCAAACCCGTGTTTCAAATTTCAAAAGACTGGCCAACACACCATCGCCAACTATCTTTTTTATCGGCTTTTCAATGGCCATATCTGGATCATCTTTTTCAATTATTGCTTGTTTAATGGCAAATATGACGCAGCCAATTACGCTTAATTCAATAAAAACAAAACCCACCAATAATATAAAACGCAACTCAGTCAAATAAGGCCATAGAACTTGGTATTGTTTGGGAATTATCAAGCTGCCTATAAATACAAACAAAGCGAAGTAGCTGAGTGATTTTAATAACGCTAGCTTTCTAGGTTTTATACACAGAAAGCAAATAATGGGTAAAGTAATAGCTATATCAATCAATAACAACCAATCACTTTTAGCTGCACCATAGTCGTTCAGCCATAAGTCATGATTAAAGAAATACCACCAAACTATGCTAAATAATATTAAACACATCAGTGGTATTTTACTCATTACCTTTGTCGTATTTGATTTCATAAATGTCCTTATTCGACAGGCTACTAAAGAGCAACTATTAGAGAGTAATAGTCAGTGATCAAATAATGATGGAGAATTTGTGCCTAAATTCGCTTTAAGTACATGAAGCAATCTGTGGCTTGCTTTATTCCATCAACAATATAATCTTTAGTATATTGCTCTATCACTTCAAATCCCTTGTCTGTAAGTAACCGGGCTAGATCTTTGGCTTCATAATAGTACATATGTACCCTATCACCTGAAGCTGACTCTTGAGCCATCGATTTTTTGTAATCACCTGCCATAAAACTGATAAATAATATGCTTTTTTTAGCGAGTAATTGTGACATGTCTTCGATAAATCGTTTCAATGCCTGTTGGTTCAAATAGGGAATACTGAAAGCGCATATAGCAACATTAAATAAATCACGGTCAAACTGTGCTTTCAATGTCAAAATTTCTCGCATATCTAAAACATCATAATGATATTGTGGGTTGTTTGCATTAGCTAGCCTGACCATATTTGGCGCAAGATCAAAACCATAGATTTTAATAGGCAACAATTCTTTGTCTGGATTACGCCAATTTGAAAGATAGCAACTAACATTTCCTGGCCCGCAACCAACCTCTAACACAGATATCTCATTACAGGCTTTATTGCTTGTAACATCATTAAGTTGCAATTGATAAATATACTCGCATAATTTATCTAGACTGTGACTATATAAATTGCAATCCATATATTTGTCTTGATACTTTTCTGCCATTTTATTAAATGTAGCGACAGTTTCTTGCACATTTTCCATATGAGATACATTCCAAAGTTATCTTAAAGTCTATCGGTTGTTAACGAGCAAACCCTTTAACGCCATCACCTATAAATACTGTACTAAAAAGTAATAAAAAAACCACCCGAAGGTGGTTTTGATTTTATTGACTACACTAGCATTTAAAGAGCACTAATTGCATCTTTACATAATTGAGTTATACGTTCCCAATCACCTTGTTCCATTGCATCTGTTGGTGCAATCCAGCTACCACCAATACAATCAACATTAGGTAAAGCTAAGTAGTTTTTGTAACTTGATGGCGTAATACCACCAGTAGGACAAAAACGAATATTAGCTAACGGGCCAGAGAACGCTTTAAGCGCATTTACACCACCAGATGCCTCAGCTGGGAAGAATTTAAAATGGGTATAGCCCAATTCCATTCCTACCATAACTTCAGAAATACTTGCTACGCCTGGAATCAAAGGTACATTACCTTTTTGGGCTGTTTCAAGTAGTCCCTTTGTAGCACCAGGAGTAATAATAAATTGTGAACCAGCATCAATAGCTTGCTGTAAATGTAGTTCATTTAAAATGGTACCTGCACCCACAATCGCTTCTGGTACTTCTTTAGCAATTAATTTAATTGCATCTAAAGCACACTCTGTGCGTAAAGTTATCTCTAGAACACTTATACCACCTGCTACCAATGCTTTCGCTAACGGTACAGCATGCTCAATTTTATTGATAACCATTACAGGAACAATCGGACTGCGTTTAAAAATATCTTGTGGCTGTATTGTCCAGTTATTCTCAAGCATTCGTTAATCTTCCTTAAAATTAGTAAATTTCGTCAATGGCACTGGTACTACGAGCGCCTGTTTCAGGACTGCTTAAACTATTACGTAAAGCACCGAATAGTTCGCGTCCCATGCCATAACTTGAATGATGTAAATCCACTTTACCGGCAACACGTGCTGCTAAGGTTGCTTCATCCACAAGTAAACTCAATTCGCCAGTATCAGCATTAACACGGATTAAATCGCCATCTTCTACTTTAGCAATGATTCCACCATCTAATGCTTCTGGGGTTAAATGAATTGCTGCTGGCACTTTACCTGATGCACCTGACATACGGCCGTCAGTCACCAACGCAACTTTGAAACCTTTGTCTTGTAAGGTACCAAGATACGGAGTTAACTTATGTAACTCAGGCATCCCGTTAGCTTTAGGGCCTTGTCCTTTCACAACAACAACACAATCTCTATCTAACTCGCCTGCTTTGAAAATCGCATCAAGTTTGTTTTGATCGTCAATTACAACTGCAGGACCTTCAACGATACGGTTAGCACTCGGCACAGCTGAGACTTTAATCACTGCACGACCTAAATTACCTTTAAGTAATTTTAAGCCACCATTATTTTGAAAAGGAGTATCAACATTAGTTAATACTTCTTTATCTAGACTGTCAGTCGGACCATCAACCCAAGTTAATTTTCCATCAAGTATGCGTGGCTCTTGGGTATATTTACGTAAACCAAAACCAGCAACCGTATTGACATCCTCGTGGATAAGTCCTGCATCAAGTAATTCTTTTACTAAAAATGCCATGCCACCAGCAGCGTGAAAATGGTTAATATCTGCATGGCCATTTGGATAGACTTTAGCCATTAATGGCACACAATCTGATAAATCAGAGAAATCATCCCAGTTAACGATGATGCCAGCAGCACGGGCTGCAGCAACAATATGCATAGTCAGATTCGTTGAGCCACCCGTTGCGAGAATACCAACAATGCCATTGACCACGGATTTTTCATTAACCACTTCACCGATTGGAGTATATTGGGTACCCATTTCAGTTAAACGACACACCTGTTTAGCAGCCATAGCGGTTAATTCATCACGCAGAGGATCGTCAGGGTTTACAAATGAAGAGCCTGGAAGTTGCAGCCCCATTATTTCTAACATCAACTGGTTTGAGTTTGCTGTACCATAGAAGGTACAAGTACCCGCACTGTGATAAGAGCTAGATTCAGCTTCTAATAATGCAGCGCGATCAACTTTCCCTTGGGCAAATTGCTGACGAACACGGGCTTTTTCTTTGTTTGGGATTCCTGATTTCATTGGTCCTGCAGGTACAAACATCATTGGTAAATGGCCAAAGCTTAATGCACCAATTAATAAACCTGGAACAATTTTGTCACAAATACCTAGTAACAATGCACCGTCAAACATATTGTGAGATAAGCCCACAGCTGTAGACATTGCAATCACTTCACGGCTAAGTAAGCTTAGTTCCATGCCTGGCTGACCTTGAGTCACACCATCACACATTGCCGGCACGCCTGCAGCGACTTGCGCAACGCTACCCACTTCCTGACAAGCTTTCTTTAAAAAGTTTGGATAGTCTTCATATGGCTGATGTGCTGAAAGCATGTCATTGAACGCTGTGACAATACCAATATTGGCTTTAGTCAACTGACGTAGAGCATCTTTATCATCTGGCTTACAAGCAGCAAAACCATGGGCTAAATTGCCACAGCTTAACGCGCTACGATGAACACCTTTTGCGCTTGCATCGTTCAGTGCTTGTAAATATTTTTTACGAGAATCTTTGCTGCGTTCGATTATTCTATCAGTAACAGCTTGAACTACTGAGTGCATAATGGACTCCTTTAAGCGCTATAGAACACATCAACGGGCGTTTTACGCTGCGCTAATACGGCTCTGATAGGCATTTCGTTCACATCGTCATTTTGTAGTGCTTGGCGATATACGGATAATTTAGATTCACCTACAAGGTGAAGATAAACTTGGCGACTATTTAAAATCGCACCCTTGGATAAGGTAATGCGTGCATGAGGCGCAGTTGTAGGATTAACAGCAGCGCACAAAGCATCTGTCGTGAATGCGTTGTCTAACTCTTTACTACAAGGAAACCACGAACAAGTGTGTCCATCTGTTCCCATACCTAGTACCACGACATCGAATGGTTTAGGGAAGTTTGCTAGAGACTCAATCGTCATATCACAGCCCTTCTCAGGGCTTTCGAACATATTCTTTAAACCACGAAATTTGGCACTTGCCGCGCGATTTTGTAATAAATGTTCACGAACTAAACGCTCATTTGAATCATTATCATCAGCATCGACCCAACGCTCATCGGCTAAAGTGATATACACGTCACTCCAATCAATGGCTTTGTTACTTAATAACTTAAACAGTTTTAATGGTGTAGAACCACCTGAAACCACCAGGCTTGCTTTACCACGGCTATCAACAGCATCTTGTAACTGACTAGCAATTTTTTCAGCCAATTTAGCTTCTAAATCAGCTGGCGTATCAAATGATTTAAATACAGATTCTTTAATCATCATAAAACCCTTACTCGTCCCAAGAACGGCCGTCTTTAGTGATAAGTGCTACTGAAGCCACCGGTCCCCATGTACCTGCTGGATAAGGCTTTGGCTTTTCGCCGCCGTTTTCCCATGAATTCATGATTCCATCAACCCAAGTCCATGCTTCTTCAACTTCATCGCGACGAACGAATAACGCTTGGTTGCCAATCATGGCTTCTAATAACAAACGCTCATAAGCATCAGCAATACGTTCATTTTTAAAAGTATCAGTAAAACTTAAATCAAGTTTAGTTGTTTGAATGCGCTGTTTCTCTTCAAGACCAGGCACTTTATTCATCATCTGAATCTCTACACCTTCATGAGGCTGCAGACGAATCGTTAACTTATTAGGCGGCAAGTTACGCATGCTGTCGCGGTATAGGTTTAAAGGTGGGTTTTTGAAATAAACGACAATTTCAGAACTTTTAAATGGCATACGCTTACCGCTACGCAAGTAGAATGGCACGCCTGCCCAACGCCAGTTATCGATATCAACTCGAAGTGCGACAAATGTTTCAGTGCTCGACTTAACGTTAGCACCTTCTTCCTCTAAGTAACCAGGAACTGGGCTGCCTTTTAAGAAACCAGCGGTGTATTGACCGCGAACTGTATTTTCAAATACGTTATAAGGAGTAATTGGACGTAATGATTTAAGTACTTTTACTTTTTCATCGCGAATGCTGTCGGCATCTAAATTAACTGGTGGATCCATTGCAACAAGGGTTAACACTTGCAACAAGTGGTTTTGAATCATGTCACGCATTTGACCGGCAGTATCAAAGTAACCCCAACGGCCTTCAATACCTACTTCTTCAGCAACTGTAATTTGTACATGATCAATAGTTCGATTATCCCACTTCGATGCAAATAAAGAGTTTGCAAAACGAAGCGCAATCAAGTTTTGTACCGTTTCTTTACCTAAGTAATGATCGATACGATAAACCTGATTTTCATTAAAATATTCTGACACTTTGTCGTTAATGACTTTAGATGATTCAAGACAAGTCCCGATTGGCTTCTCTAAAACAATACGGGTATCAGAGTGAATGAGATTTTGTTCGTTAAGGCAGCGACAGATATCGCCAAAGATTGAAGGAGGTGTTGCAAAGTAACTGACCATAACACGCTTAGTAGGCTCTAATAAGTCATGGAATGCTTTATAACCTTCAGCTTCTGTAAAATTAGTGCCGATGTAATGGCAACGAGCAATAAATCTTTCTAGGGTTTCTTCACACAACTCGTCTTTAACAAACGTGTTCAACGCTTTTTGTACTAGAGCGATAAACTCTTCTTGAGTGAAGGCATCTTTTGCGACCCCAATCACTTTGGTGTCTTTATCTAGCAGGTTTGCTTTATCGAGTTGATAAAGTGAAGGCAGTAATTTACGTCTCGCGAGATCGCCCTTCGTACCAAAAAGTACAAAATCGCAAGCCTTAGCCCCTGATGATGAGTTACTCATTGCTTTACATACTCCTTTATATTGTGTGCCCACCGGTCATTATTTTTTGTTGCCGATGATTTAAAACACACTTTTGTTGTAATATAACAACAGAATTAGATTTGTGCATCTTTAATTTGAAAAAATTCGTTTGTCTTGTATCTAGCCTTATTAACATAAAACCTGATAGTATTTTGGTGATTAAATTACTGTACTATCTCTTTATAGTTACAGAATAACGCTGTAAAGTGACTACAAAACGTTTATAGAAGTACGAAAATTACTTCATTTACACTTAAAATGTAATTTGTGATATAAAATTACATCATCCATTTTAGCGGACAATTGCTTATGAATACCCTTGAAAAGGTGCAAAAAAGCCTTACACAATTTAGTAAGTCAGAGCGGAAAGTGGCAGAAGTTATTTTATCTTCTCCACAAACAGCTATTCACTCTAGTATAGCTACGCTCGCGAAAATGGCTGACGTCAGTGAGCCAACGGTAAATCGCTTTTGTCGTCGTTTAGATACTAAAGGTTTCCCTGATTTTAAATTACATCTAGCACAAAGTCTTGCTAACGGAACACCTTATGTTAGTCGTCACGTAGAAGAAGATGATTCACCAGAATCTTACACTACAAAAATCTTTGAATCTTCAATGGCATCCCTTGATACAGCTCGCCAAAGCCTAGATGTAGTTGCTGTAAATAAAGCGGTAGATATTCTTACTCAAGCTAAAACAATTTCTTTTTTTGGGCTTGGAGCATCCTCTTCGGTCGCACACGATGCACAAAATAAATTCTTCAGATTTAACGTGCCTGTCATTTGTTTTGATGATGTTTTGATGCAACGCATGAGTTGTATTGGTTGTGATGAAGGCGATGTCGTTGTTTTGATATCACATACAGGCCGTACTAAATCACTGATTGAAATAGCCCGAATTGCTCGTGAAAACGGCGCTGCGGTTATAGGTATTACTGCTCGTAATTCCCCTCTTTCTCACGAATGTACGCTTCCAGTGACCATGGAAGTACCAGAGGACACTGACATGTATTTACCCATGGCATCACGTCTTGCACAGTTAGTAACGATAGATGTACTTGCTACAGGCTTTACACTTCGTCGAGGACCGCGTTTCCGTGATAATTTAAAGCGTGTAAAAGAGGTTTTGAAAGAATCTCGTGTAAATAAAGACCTTACTATTTAAATATTGCTTTAAAATGACAGGTCTAAAAAGCCGAACAGTATTGACTGTTCGGCTTTTTTTATTCTAAAGATCGATTCTGTCACAAAAATAAAACACAAAAAGCGATCATTTTGTTTGTAACTTTCCTACATAATGGCGAAATCTCTGTTAATATAGTTTCATTATTTGTACCGAATTCTTTTTCTTTAAATTAACGGAGTATCTTATGTTCCGCAGAACTAAAATCGTTACTACACTTGGCCCAGCAACTGACCGTGATGACAACCTACGTAAAATCATCGCAGCTGGTGCAAATGTGGTACGTCTCAACTTCTCACATGGTTCACCTGAAGATCATCTTAAACGTGCAACAGACGCTCGTAACATCGCTAAAGAGTTAGGTGTTCATGTTGCTGTATTAGGTGATTTACAAGGTCCTAAAATCCGCGTTTCTACTTTCAAAGATAACAAAAAAATTCAATTGAATTTAGGCGATACCTTTGTATTGGATGCGGCGCTTGGTAAAGGTGAAGGCGACGAAAAACAAGTTGGTATTGATTACAAAGAATTACCAAACGATGTTGCTATCGGTGATATTCTGATGCTTGATGACGGACGTGTACAACTACGTGTCGATTCAGTAGATGGCCAAAAGGTCTTCACTACAGTGACTGTTGCTGGTCCTTTATCAAACAATAAAGGCATCAATAAGCAAGGTGGTGGTTTAACCGCTCCTGCATTAACTGAAAAAGACAAAGCAGACATTTTAACTGCCGCGCAAATTCAAGTTGATTACTTAGCTGTTTCTTTCCCACGTACAGGTGCTGATTTAGACTTAGCACGTAAACTTGCAGAAGACGCTGGTAGCTTCGCGTTAATTGTATCTAAAGTAGAGCGTGCTGAAGCCGTTGGTACTGACGAAGCAATGGATGATGTGATTAAAGCATCGGACGCTGTAATGGTTGCACGCGGTGACTTAGGTGTTGAAATTGGTGATGCTGCATTAGTTGCAGTTCAAAAGAAACTAATCAAGCGTTCGCGTCAGCTGAATAAAGTTGTTATTACAGCGACGCAGATGATGGAATCTATGATTTCAAGCCCTATGCCTACTCGTGCTGAAGTTATGGACGTTGCTAACGCAGTACTTGATGGTACTGATGCAGTAATGCTTTCAGCAGAAACTGCTGCAGGTGACTTCCCTGAAGAAACTGTATTAGCCATGAGCAATGTATGTAAAGGCGCTGAACAACATCCATCAGTGATGTCTTCAAAACATAGATTGGATCAAAAGTTTAATACTATAGAAGAAACTATCGCCCTTTCGACTATGTACGCAGCTAACCATCTTGAAGGTGTTAAAGCAATTATCAGTTTAACTGAATCAGGTGAGACAACTAAGTTAATGTCTCGTATCAGTTCTTCACTACCAATCTTTGCTTTATCTCGTCACCAAAAAACATTAGCCAAGCTTGCGTTATTCCGTGGTGTTATGCCAGTTCAGTTTGATTCAACAGCTGTCGCAGCTGATGCATTAGCAACAGAAGCACTTAAAGCTGTCGCTAAAGCTGGTTACCTTAAATCAGGTGACATGGTGTTAATGACTAAAGGTGATGCTATGGAAACTGTGGGCGGCACTAACACTTGTAAGGTATTAGTCGTAGCTTAAAGTTGTGATATTTTTACTTTAACTTTTAAATTGGTTATTCACAATTTATTGGTTATAAAAAAACCACCTCATTGAGGTGGTTTTTTATTGG
The DNA here is from genome assembly GCF_019654955.1 of Shewanella sp. KT0246. Taxonomy (GTDB): domain Bacteria; phylum Pseudomonadota; class Gammaproteobacteria; order Enterobacterales; family Shewanellaceae; genus Shewanella; species Shewanella goraebulensis. The sequence continues at coordinate 70,568 of NZ_BPEV01000025.1, forward strand.
GTGTGTTTTAAATAATCTTTAGCCTAAGTCACTTGGTGCAACTAAGCACGAATAAAAACTAACGTGGCGATTACATAGCGCGTAATCAAAGCTAGCAATTATAAAGACTCGAAATCATTAACATGAATAGCAGCTAAACGTTTAGCGTCTGCATCAATCAACAAATCATACTCTTGTTGGTTAATAATATTGTTTTCTAATGCTTCACTAAATGTCGCTAACGCTGGTAGTTTTGGTGTTAACTCGCCTGCCTTCTGCGCTTTTCTAATCCGAGCGTATAATGGCTTACAGTTAAGTTTTGCAAGAAATGCATTTTCAACTTCAGCTATTCCACTCTTGTCACCTTCAAAATCAGCACATAAGAAAGTAATACGATCGCGGGCTGGAGAAGTCTGCAGGAAGTTATCAGCTAACGTCGTAGCCTGTTTATCCGTTGGCGCATTGAAATGGTTACCAATTGGGAAAATAATAACTTTAAGTAAAACACCCACCATTTTATTAGGAAAGTTACGAGCAGCCTCTTCCAATGCCTTAGCAGCGAGATGTAAACGCTCTGTCATCACATAATGAACAATGGGTAAGTCATCTTGTTGACGGCCATTATCTTCAAATTGTTTTAACGTAGCAGACGCCAGATATAATTGGCTTAACACATCGCCCATTCTTGCAGAGATCATTTCTTTGCGTTTTAAATCGCCACCCATAATGAGCATTGATAAGTCGGTCATGATAGCTAAACCAGACGAAAGACGACTCATATCTTTGTAGTACTGTTGAGTTGTGCCACTAACTGGTGAAGTATTGGTTTTACTTGCCGTTAATGCATTAAAAAACGCCATCACACCATTTCTAGCAGCATACCCCATATGACCCATTAACAAAGAGTCAAAACGATTTATAGCCGCTTTTTGATCTTCCATAGCTGCTGTTTCCATTTCAGCAAGCACATATGGATGACAACGTGTGGCACCTTGACCAAAAATCATCAATGAACGAGTCAAAATGTTAGCACCTTCAACCGTAATCGAAATTGGGCTAGACATGTATGCATGTCCTAAATAGTTTTTAGCACCTAGCTGAATACCTTTACCTGATTGGATGTCCATCGCATCCTCTACCACATCACGACCAAGTTCAGTCATGTGATATTTCGCAATAGCCGTAACAACAGACGGTTTCACTTTTAAATCGATTCCTGTTGTCGTTAAGCAGCGAGCAGCTTCAAGCTGATAAGTGTTAGCAATAATACGTGCTAAGGCTTCTTGCACTCCTTCAAACTTACCAATTGGCATACCAAATTGTTGTCTAACATAACTGTAAGCTGTGGTTGTTTTGGTCGCCATTTGCGCCGATGCCGTTGCTAAAGCAGGTAATGAAATACCACGACCAGCAGACAAACATTCAACCAGCATACGCCAGCCTTTACCTGCAAACTGAGGACCACCAATAATCCAATCTAACGGAATAAAGACGTCTTTACCGCTTGTGGTACCGTTCATAAACGCCATCATTAATGGATTGTGACGACGACCGATTTCAACACCTTCATGGTTTGTCGGGATTAGCGCACAAGTGATACCGATATTTTCTTCATCACCCAATAAACCATCAGGGTCACGCATTTGGAATGCTAAGCCAAGTACAGTGGCAACAGGTGCTAGCGTAATATAACGTTTGTCCCAGGTTAAGCTTAAACCTAAGGTATCTTCACCATTAAACTCACGGCGACAAACAACGCCTACATCTGGAATAGCGCCTGCATCTGAACCAGCTTCAGGTCCTGTTAAAGCAAAACAAGGTAACTCTTCACCCACAGCTAATGGCGGTAACCAGCGATCTTTTTGCTCTTGTGTACCATAGTGAGTCAGTAACTCGCCTGGACCTAAAGAGTTTGGCACCATCACAGTCACAGCTGCACTAATACTTCGGGTAGCTATTTTACTTACAATCGTTGAATTGGCATATGCAGAAAATTCACGGCCGCCAAACTTCTTAGGAATAATTAGGGCAAAAAAACCTTCTTTTTTAAAGTAATCCCATAACTCTGGCGGTAAGTCTTTACGATGATGAACAATGTCATAATCATCAATCATAGTGAGTGCTGTCATCACTTGATTATTGATAAAATCTTGTTCTTCAGCCGATAGTGTTGGCTTACCGTAATTATGTAAGGTATTCCAATTAGGATTCCCTCTAAATAATTCACCTTCCCACCAAACATCACCCGCTTCCATTGCTTCTTTTTCAGTGCTAGAAAGTGGCGGTAATACTTTCTTAAAGAAACTAAAAATAGGACGCGTGATAAAACGCATCCTTAAATTACGTACACCAAATAACACTATTAGTGCTATTAATACTAGTATTAGGACAGTCATGTTAATCCCTTATTCCTTTGCTAAAATGGGTACTGAAACGCCAGCAGCCATATAAGGTATTACTTTACGAATAATTGCTTCTGTATCGTTGTGTTCACCGTAATCCGCAGCAGCAATCTCATTTAATGCATCAGCAGAAGCCATAGTGAAAACAATTGTTCCTAAGGTAAAGTGTAGTCGCCAAAACATTTCAGCTGGAGGAATATGTGGCGCACTTGCTGACACAGCTTTTACAAACGCTTCAAGGTATTGACCATAATGCGTGGTAATAAACCATCTTAAATGGCCTTGGCTCTCGATATAGCCACGACCTAGTAATTGTAAAAAGATAGTCGTGCCGCCTTGGCGAACTTGGTTTAATTCTAGTAACGGTTTAATTAGCGATGAAAATATTTCATTCAAATTTGCCAGTTCTGGATTTTTAAACAACCTTTGTATTTCAGCAGCTGCACTCGGCATGAATACATCTAAGTATCTGGCAAGTACGGCTCGAATTAGTTCTTTCTTTGAACCAAAATGATAGTTAACAGAAGCTAGATTGACTTCCGCTTTGCTAGTTATTAATCTTAACGATGTTTCTGAAAAGCCTCTTTCGGCAAATAATTTTTCAGCGGCATCAAGAATTCTTGTTTTTGTATCTGTTCTGCTTGCCATTCCATGACCCATTTCAATTTAAAACACTCGTTTAAATTAAACATTGAGCGCACAGTTGTCAATCTTATTTACCTAAGTTGCACTAAAGAAACCATATGATTCCTAGTACCATAGCTAGGTAGTTTAACAAAAATGCAATAAACACCTTATTTATGTAAACTGACGACGACAATAAAAATAAGGAAACCTGTAAGATGAAACACCCTTTTAAACAGCCGTCTAAAATTGCTCTTATTATTTCAATCGCATTAGGGCTTACAGCTTGCCAGCAAGTTGAAGAAGAAATCATCGTTTCAACAGCAAAAGTAAGTGAAACAACAAATCCATCAGCTGCTATTGATAATGCCCCTATTGACTCGAACTCAGCGATCAACTTTATAAACAATGCAGAAGCCGAGCTTGCAAAGCTTTCCGTGGAAGGCGCAAGAACAGAATGGGTTTACAGTAATTTTATTACTGAAGACACAGCAGCACTTTCCGCTGCAATTGGTGAAAAAATAACTTCTCGTTCAGTGAGTTTTGCAACAGAAGCTGCAAAATATGCCAATGTAGCATTGGATCCTGTAAATGCACGAAAGTTGCACATATTGCGCAGCAGTCTAGTGCTACCAGCGCCATTAGATCCGATTAAAAATGCTGAACTAGCTCAAATAAGCTCTGAATTAAATGGCTTATACGGTAAGGGGAAGTATTGCTTTGATGACGGACGATGTTTAACACAACCTGAACTTTCTGCATTAATGTCTGAATCTAAAGATCCTGCAGTGTTGCTTGAAGCTTGGCAAGGATGGCGTGAAATAGCTAAACCTATGCGTCCTTTATTTGAACGTGAAGTTGAACTTGCTAATGAAGGTGCAAGGGATCTTGGTTTTGCTGACTTGTCAGAATTATGGCGAAGTCAGTACGACATGAAACCTGATGATTTTTCGGCAGAATTAGATCGATTATGGGGCGATATAAAACCGTTATATGATTCATTGCACTGCTACGTACGTGGCGAACTAAATGAGCAATACGGTAATGATGTAGCACCTAAACAAGGCCCTATTCCCGCACATTTACTTGGTAATATGTGGGCACAACAATGGGGAACCATATATAACTCAGTCGCTCCTGCTGATGCCGACCCAGGTTATGATGTCACCGCCCTATTAGCTCAAAATAATTATGATGAAATAAAGATGGTTAAACAAGCTGAAAGCTTTTTCTCATCACTCGGTTTTAATGAATTACCAGACACATTTTGGACTCGTTCTCTTTTTGTACAGCCTAAAGATCGCGATGTAGTGTGCCATGCTTCAGCTTGGGATTTAGATAACGAAGATGATATTCGTATTAAAATGTGTATTCAAAAAACCGCTGAAGACTTCACTGTTATTCATCACGAATTAGGCCACAATTATTATCAACGCGCTTACAAGAACCAACCTCACCTGTTTAAAGGTTCGGCTAATGATGGCTTCCACGAAGCCATTGGAGATACGATAGCACTATCAATTACACCAAGTTATCTAAAACAAATTGGATTACTTTCTGAAGTTCCTGATGAATCAAAAGATATTGGCTTATTACTCAAGCAAGCATTAGATAAAATTGCCTTTATGCCTTTTGGTTTAATGATAGATCAGTGGCGCTGGAAAGTATTCAATGGTGAGATCTCGCCTGAGCAATACAATCAAGCATGGTGGGATTTACGCGAAAAATATCAAGGCGTTGCAGCTCCTATTGAAAGAACGGAAGCTGACTTTGATCCAGGTGCTAAATATCATGTCCCAGGAAATGTGCCATACACGCGTTACTTTTTAGCTCACGTACTCCAATTTCAATTCCACAAGGCATTATGCGACATTGCTGGCAACGAAGGGCCTGTTCACCGTTGTAGCATATACGGAAACAAACAAGCAGGAGCAAAATTGAACCAAATGTTGGAATCAGGCTTAAGCCAACCTTGGCCTGAAGCGTTAAATATTGTGACTGGCACTAAATCAATGGATGCAAAAGCGGTACTTGATTATTTTGCGCCGTTACACGTTTGGTTAGACCAACAGAACAAAACAGATAATCGTCAGTGTGGTTGGTAATCTTATAAACTATTTCATTCCAAATATTTGATATATCAAAGAGCATCTATCTAGCCAAGTGGATGGGTGCTCTTTAAAAGTTTAATGATATTTATTAACTCGCAATTAATCTTAGAAACGTCAAACTACCCACATTTAACGCAATAACAACACCAACCAAACACCTTTAAAACATCTTATTAAATAGTCGCTAACGTCAAAAATATAACACCTGTCAAAATTCTCTCACTCGTGACCCAACTCACATTAAATCCACTTTCTGTGATTAAAAAATATGATAATTTACGCCCGTACACAAAGTGAATGGAGTTACTTGTACCGTTATTTGTATTTAATACTCGCAAGTCAAAGTTGTCATTGAGATTGTTTCCGTAAAGCTGTTTCGTATCTAATTTAATGAAACAGCGCGATTTCTTTCACCTTTCTAATTGCTCTATAAATACACTCTTCATCATTTTTGTATAGCTTC
>NZ_BPEV01000026.1 GCF_019654955.1 Shewanella sp. KT0246
TTAACAACGAATTCCTTGTTTTTGTAATCATTAAAAAATAAGCCATAAATAGGATGCGACACGCAGCGATGCGTCTTACAGCAATGCGCACCTAACTTGCCTAAAAACCAGCCGCGAGGCTTCGTGAATAATAATTTTAGGCCCGTAATGCAACGATAAGTCTTTGTTTGATGACCTTATTAGAAGAATTAAGTCATCATGAAACGTATGTTAATTAATGCAACTCAATCGGAAGAGTTGCGCGTTGCCCTAGTAGATGGGCAACAATTGTATGATCTGGATATCGAAAGCCCAGGCCATGAACAAAAAAAATCAAATATCTATAAAGGCACCATCACTCGCGTAGAACCTTCTTTAGAAGCTGCGTTTGTAGACTACGGTGCAGATCGTCACGGTTTCCTTCCGCTTAAAGAAATCGCTCGCGAATACTTCCCTAAAGGTTACTCTTTCCAAGGCCGTCCAAATATCAAAGAAGTGGTATCTGAAGGTCAAGAAGTTATCGTTCAAATCGACAAAGAAGAACGTGGTAATAAAGGCGCTGCTTTAACAACGTTTATCTCTCTTGCCGGTTCTTACCTCGTTTTAATGCCTAATAACCCACGTGCAGGCGGTATTTCTCGTCGCATTGAAGGTGATGAGCGAACTGAACTTAAAGCGGCAATGTCTGAGCTAACTGTACCAAATGGTATGGGTCTGATTGTGCGTACTGCTGGTGTTGGTAAAGACGCTGCTGAACTAAAGTGGGATCTTAAAGTCCTACAACATCACTGGGATGCGATTCAAGAAGCGGCTCAAAGCAAGCCTGCACCATTCCTAATTCACCAAGAAAGTAATGTGATTGTTCGCGCAATCCGTGATTACTTGCGCCGTGATGTTGGTGAAATTCTAATTGACCACCCACGTATTTTTGAAGAAGCAAAACAACACATTGGTCTAGTTCGCCCTGATTTTGTAGAGCGTGTTAAACGTTACGAATCAGAAGTACCATTGTTTACTCACTTTCAAATCGAATCTCAGATTGAGTCAGCTTTCCAACGTGAAGTTCGTTTGCCTTCTGGTGGTTCAATCGTTATTGACCCAACTGAAGCATTAACGTCTATCGATATTAACTCTGCCCGAGCAACTAAAGGCGGCGATATCGAAGAAACTGCACTGAACACTAACCTTGAAGCCGCGGATGAAATTGCTCGTCAATTACGCCTACGTGACTTAGGTGGTTTAGTGGTTATCGATTTCATCGATATGACACCAGTTAGACATCAACGCGAAGTTGAAAACAGAATGCGTGATGCGGTTCATTTAGACCGTGCCCGTGTTCAGTTAGGCCGTATTTCTCGCTTTGGTTTAATGGAAATGTCACGCCAACGTCTACGCCCTTCTCTTGGTGAATCAGCAGGTCATTTATGTCCTCGCTGTCATGGTCAAGGGACTATTCGCAGTACTGAATCGTTAGCGCTTTCTATTCTTCGCTTAATGGAAGAAGAAGCGATTAAAGAAAACACTTCACAAATTGAAGCCGTTGTCCCAGTTGATGTTGCTGCGTTCTTGTTAAATGAGAAACGTAAAGCTATTCGCATCACTGAAGAGCGTCACAATGTTGAAGTGTACGTTATCCCAGATTCGCACATGACGACACCTGACTACCGCGTGTCACGCTTAAGAAGCGATGATGAAGTAGTTGAGTCAAGTTACAAGCGCGTAGAAAAGCCAGAAGCTAAGTTGTATGAGCCACGTAAACTTGAACGTGCTGAAGCTCAACAACCTGCGATTAAAGGTTTTGGTACGCCAAAAACGACTAAGCCAACTCCAGCGGCAGAGCAACCAGCAAAAGCTGCTACGCCAGCTGCATCAGAGCCAGGTTTCTTCGCTAAAATGGTTTCTGCAATTAGCAAACTGTTCTCATCTGATGAGCCAGCTAAAACCGAATCTAAGCCATCTGATAAGAATCGTAAAGATAACCAAAACAATCGCCGTAACCGTCGTAATGATTCGCGCCGTAATGACAACCGTCGTAACCGCAATGACAGCCGTAATGAAAACCGTAACGATGCTGACAACAAAGGTAGAGACAACAAAGGTCGTAACAAAAAGAATGACAGAGATGTTGCTAATAAAGAGCAAGCAGATAAACGTCAGCCTAAAAACGACCCTAAAGCAAAGACAAACAAACCTGTTGCCGATAAATCTCGCAATGAAACAGAAAAGTCGCCTAAGCAAGAAGCAGCAAGGGAACGTCGCCAACGTCGTAACATGCGCCGTAAAGTTCGTATCGAAAACGAACAAAACGAAGCTAAGTTAAATGAAGTTGAAGCAACCTCAGCTAATGCATCTGTTGAAGTAGCAGCAAAACCTACAGCAACTGAGCAGTCAGCTAAGCCAGCTCGTACTCGTCGCCCTAGAAAAGACAACACAGCGAAAACTGAAAATGTTGAAGCTGCAACGTCAGAATCTTCAAAAGAAGCTGAAGTTGTTAATGTTGAAAAAGCAGAAACTGTTAAAGAAGCTAAAGCTGATACAACAGTTGTTGAAGCACCTGTAGTTACTGAAGCTGTTAAACCAGCAACTGACTCATCAAGTTCGGCTGCAGCCGCTGCACCAGAAAAAGTTAATGCAACTACTGAAACAACTGAAGAAGTTAATGCTGAAGACAGTGAAGAGAAACAAGGTCAACGTCGTAGCCGTCGTAGCCCACGTCACCTTCGAGCTGCTGGTCAACGCCGTCGTCGTGATGAAGATGAAACATCTCCTGCAACAGCAGTATTTACACCAGTTGACGAGCTAGAGAAGCAACTAGATGCTGAACAAGCTGCCGAAGCTGTTGAAGTTAAGACTGAGGCACCTACTGTCGAAGCTACGCCAGTAGTTGAAGAAGTTAAAACTGAAACACCTGTTGTTCAAGAGCCTGTAGCTGAAGAAGTTAAAACTGAAGCGCCTGTTGTTCAAGAGCCAGTAGCTGAAGAAGTTAAAGTTGAAGCACCTGTTGCTCAAGAGCCAGTAGCTGAAGAAGTTAAAGTTGAAGCACCTGTTGCTCAAGAGCCAGTAGCTGAAGAAGTTAAAGTTGAAGCGCCTGTTGCTCAAGAGCCTGTAGTTGAAGAAGTTAAAACTGAAGCGCCTGTTGCTCAAGAGCCTGTAGTTGAAGACATTAAAGTTGAAGAAGTTAAAACTGAAGTATCAGAAGCACCAGCTAAAGATAATTCAATAGCTTCTGCTCCAATGGCAAAACCTGCTGCTATTCAACGCAAAGTCGTTGCAACTCCAACAGCAACAGCCACTAAGGTTGAAGCGCCAGCTAAAAAACCTGCTGCCGCGAGCCGCTTTGGTTCTATGGTGATGTCAGATACAACGAAACCTGTTTCTGAAGCTCGTACTCAGCAAGCTGTCCCTAAAGGTCGTGAATACGAGAAATCTCAGCCTGATGCTGAAGCTGCAAAATCTAAAGTAGCTAACAGTGCCTCATCTGATACCACCAAGGCATAAGTCTTTAGGTAAAACAGATAATACTTATTTTAAAAAGCCACGCTAATTAGCGTGGCTTTTTTTATGTTTACAGTTTGATTAAATATTCTATTTATCTTCAATTAAGCTTATTTTCAGGTTTAGCCAAGGGTTAATTTTTGTTAACATACGCACACTTTTACTTTCAAACACATCAATTGTTTTCAGGGGCTAAATGTTCGATTTACTTCGTCACAAAACTAGTAGTAGCAAAGCAGATATCTTATCTGGTTTGACTGTTGCTCTTGCACTTATTCCAGAAGCCGTTGCTTTTGCATTCGTTGCACAAGTTGAACCTATGGTCGGTTTATACGCAGCCTTTATTATGGGCATTATAACTGCTGTAATTGGTGGTCGTCCGGGAATGATTTCTGGTGCTACAGGCGCGATGGCCGTTGTAATGGTATCTCTGGTTGTTGAACACGGAGTGCAGTATTTATTCGCAGCTGTGGTGCTGGCGGGGATTATTCAAATTTCTGCTGGGGTATTCAAACTCGGTAAGTTCATTCGCATTGTTCCTTACCCAGTAATGATTGGCTTTGTGAATGGTTTAGCCATTGTGATTTTCTTAGCTCAGCTTGGGCAATTCCAAGTTAAGGATGCTGCAGGAAACATGGTTTGGTTAGGACAAGAGCCACTAATGATCATGCTAGGACTTGTGGCACTGACCATGGCAATTATTCACTTTTTACCTAAACTAACTACTGCGATTCCATCTTCGCTTGTGGCTATTCTTACGGTAACGGCGTTAGTTGTGGGGTTAGATTTAGATACCCGAAACGTACTCGATTTCTTAAAAACCATGAGCGGTGATGAGCATGCAACAATTGCAGGCAGCTTGCCTTCATTTGCAATTCCAAGTGTACCTTTTAACCTAGAAACACTTTACATCATATTGCCATATGCATGTATTCTTGCTGCCGTTGGTCTGATTGAATCCTTACTAACACTAACAGTGATTGATGAAATGACTAACAGCCGTGGTCGTGGTAACAAAGAATGTGTTGGTCAAGGTGTTGGTAACATCACAAGTGGCTTCTTTGGTGCTATGGGCGGTTGTGCCATGATTGGCCAATCAATGATTAACATCAACTCTGGTGGCCGTGGTCGACTATCAGGTGTCACTGCCGCATTAGCATTACTAGCCTTTATTCTATTTGGTGCAGCCTTTATTGAGATTATCCCTTTAGCAGCCTTAGTAGGCGTAATGTTCATTGTTGTACTGGGTACATTTGAATGGGCAAGCTTTAAAGTGATGCGTAAAGTGCCGAAACATGATGCGTTTGTTATTGTGTTAGTGACCACAGTAACGGTATTCACAGACTTAGCGTTTGCGGTATTTGTTGGTGTTATCGTTTCAGCTCTTGTTTTTGCCTGGGAACATGCCAAGCACATCAATGTTGAAAAAAGCATTGATGCTAACGGCTGGAAAGTTTACAAGTTAAATGGTCCATTATTCTTTGGCTCAGTTTCTAACTTCTTAGAACTATTTGATGCTGAAAATGATGCTGAAGATGTGATTGTTGACTTCCAAAACTCTCGCGTTGCTGATCACTCAGCATTAGATGCAATTGATACTTTGGCTGAGCGTTATGTTGCTGCAGGTAAGCGATTACACTTAAGACATTTAAGTGGCGACTGTAAAGAGTTACTGCATAAAGCGCGTGACTTAGTTGAAGTTAACGTCATAGAAGATCCACACTACAAAGTGGCTGATGATGCTCTAGACTCTTAATCAATAAGAGTTAAGTTAACTTTATATAAAGTCCACACAATAAAAAGCGAACTATTCAGTTCGCTTTTTTATGTTTGAAATCTGACATTCAAGTACTAAAAATTAACCTAATGAATAGCCAATAATCTATTAGTCTTTTTTCAATAGCGCTTCAAATTGCTTCATCGCTTTTTCAAATTTAGGTTTAATCAACAGCTGACAATATGGCTGTTCTGCATTTTTGGCAAAGTAATCATCGTGAAAATTTTCAGCATGATAAAATGCTTCATACATAGACACTTCAGTCACAATCGGTTTTGGCCAAATCCCCTGCTGTATTAACTTACTGATGGCAATCGTTGCATCATCGACCTGCTGGGCATTATGAGTAAAAATAACCGAACGATATTGCGGACCTTTATCATTGCCTTGCTGGTTAAGCGTGGTTGGGTCATGTATGGCAAAAAACACTGATAATAACGTGTTGTAGCTAATAACCTCAGGGTTAAAAGTTACTTGTATCACTTCGGCGTGGCCAGTGACACCACTGCACACGGCATCATAGTGTGCGTCTTCTGTCGTGCCGCCGCTGTAACCAGAATAAACGCTCTCAACACCATCAAGCCTTTGAAACACGGCTTCGATACACCAAAAGCAACCCGCGCCGAATGTTGCCAGTTGCAATGCCTTAGTGGCATTACACTTTTCAGCTTCAATATCTTCATAGCTTTTAAATAACATCGACACTGAATTAACACAATGGCGCATGTTTTTACCTGTGAGCATTTCACCTTTAAAAACATGTCCAAGATGACCACCGCAATCATGGCAAGTAATTTCAGTACGCTTTCCATCAGCATCTAATGTACGTTTAATCGCGCCATGAATTTCATCATCAAAGGCTGGCCAGCCACAAAAAGCATTAAACTTATGCTCACTTTTATATAAAGGCGCTAAGCATTTTTTACATAGGTATAGACCTTCAGCTTCATGATTGACGTATTCTCCACTAAATGGACGTTCAGTTCCTTTCTGCTCAATGACATACTTTTCAAACTCAGTTAATTCATTCATTTGCATCGTCCTAACTTCAATCTTGACCTTCTTACTGTATCGCAATATCTAAACAGATGGCAGTATGCCTAATAAACATCACTATTTCGACTTATTAGACCTGTTTTCAAGTCAAAAAATTGCAGCAAAGTGTGACGAAGGTTAAAATCATATCGGGTCAAAAAAACAATAAGTAGAAAATATGAAATTAGAAACAATTGATTACCGCTCAGAAAATTGTGCTAAACAATTTGTTGAGTCATTAAGAGAAACCGGTTTTGGAGTGTTATCCAATCACCCTATCAGTAAAGAACTTGTCGAAACCATCTATAAAGAATGGTACGAGTTTTTTCAATCTGAACAAAAAAATGATTTTTTGTTTAAACCAGAGACACAGGATGGTTTTTTCCCTGCCTCAATTTCTGAGACAGCTAAAGGTCATAGCGTAAAAGATATCAAAGAATATTTTCACGTATATCCTTGGGGCCGAATTCCTGAGTCGCTAAAAACCAATATCTTAGCTTACTACAAACATGCCAATGATTTAGCAGCAGAGTTATTAGGCTGGATTGAACAATATGCACCAGCCGATGTTGCCGCTAAGTTCTCTATTCCATTACCTGCAATGATTGCTGAAAGTGAAAAAACACTGCTACGTGTTTTACATTACCCGCCAATGGCTGGTGATGAAGAGCTGGGGGCTATTCGTGCTGCAGCCCATGAAGACATTAATTTAATCACCGTTTTACCAGCAGCCAATGAACCTGGTCTTCAGGTACAAACCAAAGATGATAACTGGGTTGATGTACCAAGTGACTTTGGTAATATTATTATTAATATCGGCGACATGCTTCAAGAAGCTTCTGGTGGTTATTACCCTTCAACATCACATCGAGTGATTAACCCAGAAGGGACGGACAAGACTAAATCGCGTATTTCTTTACCGCTATTTTTACATCCAAACCCTGAGGTTGTGCTATCTGAGCGCTATACTGCTGATAGCTATTTAATGGAAAGATTACGCGAACTGGGTGTTATTTAAGTTCCGGTATTAATTCAATAGGATTAAAGCGCCAATTGGCGCTTTTTTTTATCATTTGGCGGCATAACAAGGTAGAATATGCCCCCTTTGTTAGCAGTAGTTTTAAAAAAGGCAAACACATGGCAATTCAATGGTACCCAGGACACATGCACAAGGCTCGAAAAGAGATTGAAGAGGCGATGCCTCAAGTCGATCTTGTTATCGAAGTATTAGATGCACGTATTCCATATAGTAGTGAAAACCCTATGGTTTCGACCTTAAGGGGCGATAAGCCATGTATAAAACTACTGAACAAATCAGACTTAGCCGACCCTAAAGTGACGGCACGTTGGATTGAATACCTCGAACGTGAGCAAGGCGTTAAAGCAACGGCCATTACTACTTTGCAACCAGGCCAAGTTAAGAGTATTCCAGATATTTGTCGTAAACTAGTTCCTTCGCGGGATAAACTCGAAAAAGATATTCGTACCATGATTATGGGGATTCCTAATGTCGGTAAATCTACCATCATTAACGCCCTTGCTGGACGTACGCTAGCTAAAACAGGTAATGAGCCTGCGGTTACAAAACGTCAGCAACGAATTAATTTGAAAAACGGTATCGTACTGTCTGATACTCCAGGTATTTTGTGGCCAAAAGTTGATAATGAAGCCAGTAGTTATCGCCTTGCTGTTACCGGTGCGATTAAAGATACCGCTATGGAATATGAAGATGTGGCCATGTTTGCCGCAGAGTACTTCTTACATGCCTACCCTGATGAAATTTGTGAACGTTATAAGCTTAAATCGTTACCTGACACAGACATTGAGTTACTTGAAGAAATTGGCCGTAAACGCGGTGCATTGAGACCCGGCGGTCGAATCGATTTACACAAAGCTTCTGAATTATTACTGCATGAATTCCGTTCAGGTAAAACCGGTTTATTGACCTTGGAAACGCCAGAAATGGCAGAAATTGAAAAGGCTGAAGTAGCCCGAGTGCTTGCAGAAAAAGAAGCGATTAAGCAACAAAAGCTTGAACAAGAAAGATTAAAACGCTCCGGTAAACGCCATCAAAATGACTAAATGTTCCTGACGACTTATTAAAATGGCGTTAGCAAAAAAGTAAACTTTAACGTCATTTAATGAAAATAAAAGGCTTATCAGTTGATAAGCCTTTTTAATTTCAGTAGTAGACGCTATCCGTTATTAATTTTCTGCGCCAAACGACCTAAACTTGTATCTAATAAATCTAATACAATTTCAAAACCATTTTCGCCGCCATAATACGGATCAGGCACTTCTTCTACTCCATTAAGCTCATTATCGCCAAAAGATAATATCAACCTAATTTTATGTTGATATTCAACAGGGCAACGACTGAACAAATCCTCCAAATTACTGTTATCAGCAGCCAGAATTAAATCAAACCGATTAAAGTCTTCATTTGTGACTTTTCTAGCTTGCATACCACTGAAATCGAGTCCTCTAGCTTCACCGGCTTTTATTGAGCGGGGATCTGGAGGATTACCTTGATGATATGCTGCAGTACCTGCGGAATCGATTTGCAATTCAAGTTGTAATTCATGGGCTTTATCTTTAAATACTGCCTCAGCGCTTGGAGAGCGACAAATATTACCAAGGCAAACAAACAACACAGATTTTACCTCAGCCAAATTTAATGGATTATCGCTATCCTTTATGCTTTTAGATGTAAGCTTGGAGTTCAATGTCGTTCCCTCTTGTTTTATTTAAGCTTAAAGTTAAAGTCTAATTATTTTGTTCTAAATTAATCTGGCCTGATTCTTCCAGCCTTAGTCGTAAAAAATGTGCAAAACGCGGTATACCATTTTTAGTGAACCCTAAATATTGGTAAGTCACTACCGCACCTACCGCTGGCGGGTCCGCTCTTTCTTGATCACTAAAACCACTGCCAATATTAAACCTTTTACCATCAGGCATTTCAACGGTGATAGAGCCCAATAACCCGGAATACTTGCCCTTACCTTCATTATGGGCAACGACCACCGCCTCAGCATCATATTTGGGTTTAAGTTTGACAATATTGGGGCTACGACCAATTGTATACAACGCCGTTTTTTTATGTAGCATCAAACCTTCACCTTGATTTTCTATCACCCTATCAAGTTCATTGTATAACTGCACTTGAGTAGTAAATTCTTGCTGAGGTATTTGCTGTATATATCTTGAATTTACTGCTATATGCTTCATCTTCGCAACTCGCTCACTAAAAGCACCGCCGTGTTCAGGCAAGTCGAAGATCATAAACGTCACTTGCTGCCATAATGGGCTTTCAGCTTTATGACTTCTCGATAGTGCTGAAACGACCTCAAAGTCATTTCGCTTTATCCATAATTCGCCATCTATTTTTTCTTTTGGAAAATCGGCAGTAAACCACTCGGGGATAACAATAACTCTCCCCGAACGCGAGAGCATCTTTTCGCCATTCCAATAACCTCTCACTCCATCAAGCTTTTCACTCACATAATAATCGTTAACATTGATGCTTTTGTGAAAACGGCTAGCTAGTTGTATTGGCACAGTGTCAGTGGCAAACCCACAAATAGGAATTAATAAATAGATGAACAGAAATATAATAGACAGTAAATATCTTGGCATAGTAGCATCCTTGCTAGTCATGTTAGCGAAATTGCGCTTTTACAGTATCAATTCTAGAGCCTGTTGATTGTAGTCAGGAAATCAAGCTTTGCTATTTTTATGGCAAGTAAAATATTTTTAATGGGTAGTAAAACAATTTCGCGAGAGCAAACAATCAAATACTAAGGTTAAAAATGAAACCAGTAGATAATCATGGGATAAAACGGGTCATCCGCGCCACAGGCTTTTCAATTCAAGGGCTCATCAGTGCGTGGAAAAACGAAGCTGCATTCAGACAAGAGCTTATTCTTGTGGTGGTACTGCTACCTATTGCACTATTAGCTAATGTCAGTTTAGTTGAATCCATTTTGATGATAATGACACTTTTTATTGTGCTGATAACAGAGTTATTAAACTCGGCCATCGAGGCGGTTGTCGATCGCATCAGCGATGAAATCCACCCGCTCAGTGGTCAAGCGAAAGATGTAGCTTCTGCAGCAGTATTTTTAAGTCTAGCTTTATGCGGCATCACCTGGTGCGCAATACTAGTGAATGCCTACATTTTGTAGGTTTGAATATTCCCAAGAGTTTTAATTTAATACTGCCTAAGTCATGTTTACATGAGGATTTGCTGTTAATAAAACAAACCTGACGCTATTGATAAGCTTTATCAGTAAGCAGTATTAGCGCTTGTTCAATTTCATCTAAACGCTCATTTTTCCCCCAATGAGCGGCATAAATATGTCGGCGCATAGGGTTTACGCCCTCGACTAAGAATATGTCGTTATTTTGTATTTTTGCCTTAACCATGGTTTCTGGTAAAAAAGCGCAGCCTCCATTACTCAGCATAAATTCACACGCAATTTGGGCTGAACTGGTATGTAACTTTGGCATAGGTAAGTTTGTTAACTCTTGTGCATGCATGATATTAAAAGCCGTTCCCCAATCTACTTTTATATATTGAGACTGTTTAAGACTATCAATGGTTTGCCCTTCTTGATGGCTTACCAACACCAAGTTCACTCGGTTTAACTTTGTGATTTCAATATCATCGATTCGCAATGGGTCGAAACTTAACGCGATATCTAGCGTTCTTTCAGACAATTGTTTCGACATCACTGCTGTCGAAATCACATCCATTCTTAGGGAAACATCTTCTAAGCCAGAACTTAATGGCTGCATAAAATCGTTTAAGAAACTATCCCAGACATTATGGCCTATACCAAGAGTAAGTTGCACAGATTGCAGCTTTGATAGCGACACATCTTGTTTGGCTCGCTCAACCGCAGTTAACACTGTATTGGCATGTTCTAACATTCGCTCACCAGCAGGCGTTGGCTGAATATTATTACGCTGGCGATCAAATAAAGACACACCTAACAATGTCTCAAGTTGTTTAACCCTAAAACTTACCGCGCTGCGAGTTAAAAATAAATTATCAGCAGCTTTGCCAAAATGCCGAGTTCGATAAACTTCTAAGAACGTTTTTAGTAAATCTGTATCCATAATGGCTTAATGCTCAAACGTGAATGTACTTAACCATGTTAATAGCGTTTTATAGCAAAAATATTGCAAAGAGTATTTAGCTATGATTTTTGACTGTGAACTAGGAGTTTATAATTTTAAGTTGGGGTTTGTGATTGAAATTTCTACTCAAAATGCTGACTTGATACAAATGGTTCCAATCAGCAGTTTTTTGACAAAAAACAACAACTCATAAAAATTAACATTTTGTCAAATAAATGACTGTGAATTTGTTGAAAAAACTGAAGATTTTATAATTGTCTTATAAAGATATACAGTGTTTTCACGATTAAAAACATAACTCTTACGTTACTTGGCAAGTCAAGTTTAATGATATTATTAATGTTATTTTACAGCAACTTAAAAGGGTAAGTCGAAAGGCGTAGTTTACTGTTCAAGTCATGAGCTACGAACAAACATTGATCTAGGATCATTTTAAGGCAGATTTACACTAACAAAAACTTCACATCTGGTTACATAATGCTAGTATAAATACACAAAAAGATATAACCCTGATTATCCAATAAAAATAAAAAGCACGAATGGCTCAAGTTGAGCACATAATAAGTGCGGAGATAAAATGTTTAAGCGAGCCTCTTTAGGACTTTTAGCTGCAGTTTGTACTACCGGCCATGTAAAAGCTGATGAATATAAAATTACCATTGGTGCATTTTACGCTAGCTCAGATTCAACCATGCTAGTAAAAAGTGCAAAAGATACTGGTAATTACTATTTACTCGATTTTGAAGATGACTTGTTACTTACAGATGAACAGTTTCTTCCTTTCTTTGAATTCAAGTACAGTTTCAATGACCGTCATAATATCTACCTCGATTGGAAGTCACTTCACCGTAATGCCGATACACCGCAATTAGGTTTTGATATTGAAATTCCTGAGTTTGGCGACAATGATCAAAGCTTTTTAATCGATGGTAACGCTAAACTAGCCACCACACTCAATATTGATATTTTACGTTTAGGTTATGGTTATGATATTTGGGAAGGTGATAACTATACTGTAGGTGCCTCAATCGGTTTACACACAATGTTTATCGAAACCGTATTCGAAGGCACTATTGGTTTGTGTGAAGCCAATACCGATGCCAATAGCTTGTGTGATACCGCTACCCTAACTCCTAGAATTGTTGATAACGCCCTCACAGCACCTCTTCCCGATATCGGTGTTTATGCCAGTTACGAATTTTATCCTGGCTGGGTATTTAACACTCACGCGCAATACTTTGCGATTAAATACGATAATATCAAAGGTTCATTGGTCGATATTCGTGCTGGAGTTCAAGCTGAAATCTGCGAAGATTGGCACTTATCTTTAGCCTATAATTATTACGATGTAGACATTGATCTTGAACGCTCTCGTAGTGTTTTAGACAAAGAGTTTAGAACCTTAGACTACAATATTAATTACAGTTTCACAGGCCCCATGTTCGCCGTATCCTACTCTTTTTAATTTAAACTAAGCACCTAATGACAGGTGCTTTTTTATGGATTATGATTTAATAATTATGTCACTTTCAAACATCTTCGCTCATTATTTAATTTGCTAAGTGGCCCATTCACATTTGAGGGATTGAATGTCAAATGATCTACTAAAATCTGCCGCTTTGAATTTAAAAAAGGCAGTTCCTTTGATGTTAAAACACAGCATACCCACCACACCGACAAACTATGCTCTTTGGTATGCCTACGTTGCAGAATCAAATCCTAAACTGAATACCGCGCTTGATACTGTGATAGCACAGAATCAACAATATTCGCCTATATCCAGTGAATTACTTTATCGAGAGCACATCTCTGATCCTGTTGAGTTAGATGTACGCGACATGAGGCAAAACTTAGATGCCATGGTTTGTGAATTATCGCAATCATTAAAAGACACCAACCATGACACCAGTAATTTCCAATCAAAAATAGAGAAAGAGTTCAGTAAACTAACCGAACTTGAAAGTAAAGGTTTCTCTCTTGAGCAAGTGATTAAAGTGGTTCGTGGCATAGTGAATGAGTCAGCAAGTATTCATTCAAGTACGGTTAGCTTTACGCAACAACTAACCAAAGCTCAAAGTGAAATCGAAGCACTCAAGCAGCGTTTGGCAGAAACAGAAAAAGATGTGTTATTCGATGCGTTAACTGAAGTCCTTAATCGCCGCGCTTTCAATGAAGACATTAATGCCATGGTTAATCAATCTCCTGCTGGCTGCTGCATGATCCTTGCTGATATTGACCACTTTAAGCTATTTAATGATACCTATGGCCACCAGCTTGGTGACTTAGTTCTAAAGGTGGTTGCTAAACGTTTAAAAGAATCTTGCCGAGATGGGGTAAAACTTTATCGCTTTGGTGGTGAGGAGTTTGCTATTTTACTGCCAAATAGCAACCAACGTATTGCAAGACAATTAGCTGAAGCAATGCGCCGTTCTATTGAGAAACTCAGTGTTAAAGATCGACGCAGTGAAACGCGTATCGATAATATTACCGCGTCATTTGGTGTAGCGCAGTGGAAAGAAAAGCAAACAACTAGCCAGCTTATTGAAGCCACTGACAAGTTGTTATATGAGGCAAAACGACTTGGACGAAATAGAGTTATGCCCATTTCTAGCTAATCGCTAACATTAAACACCACTCGCTAATGGGAGTTATTCGTCATTAATAGATTTTATATTAATCGATGTCCGCTATTCACTTTTTTCGCCGTGACCACATAGCGATAATCACTACTAGCGGACAAATCTTCAAACGGATAGCAAGTAATTAAAGTAAGCTGGTTATCCGTCGTCATACTAAGCACTTCAGTTTGCGTTTCATGAACGATATCAATCTGAGTAATCAAATAGTTTTGTTGTAAACCATGTGGTGTTTCTAACTCTATAATGTCGCCTTTTTTCACTTTTTGTAGCGGTAAAAAGTGAGTATCGCGATGACCTGCAATAATCGTATTGCCCTGCTCACCTACTCCTGCGCCGCTCAATAATAAACTGGGACCAAAGGCGAGGTTTCTGCCTGAAGCGCCAGCCAATACAAACATTGGCTGACCAATAGGATACAAATCAGTTTCCTTATCGGCGTAAAGCTTTAACTTCCCCACAGGGTGAGTGTCAGCCCAACTCCATGGCTTGTGGGGTAATTGATCTTCTAACGTTTTACTCCATGCTTGCTCAATCAAATATTGAGCAAAATTGGCTTTAATTTGCATATATGCTCCTTGTGATAAAAAACTCACTCCTATAAGCGCCACACAACACGGTAAAATCCACTTGTACGACATCATAAAGCCTCCAACTTGCCACCTTTTGGTAAAACCAATCTCTGGCCTGGTAAATAGCCTTTTAACCAAAGTCCATGTAATAGCGCGATAATCAGTAAACTCAGACCAATAAGCATGTTTAATCGACTCGAGGTTGCCGTTTGGGGTAACACGCCTTGTGGTCGTTGCCAGCCATCTGGCAAATGTCTTTTAACCTGTAGATTTTGATTAAACTCGGCCATTGGGTTCACGGGGGTTTTATCGACAGCCACTAAACTGGTTTGTGAGGTCACTAAATGATATTTCATCCCTAAGGCTTCAACTTGAGATTTAACCCTCGGTAAGTTTGCTCTCGTTTGTGTGGCTTCAATTGCACTTATCTGCGCATTTGCCCATATCAAATCAAGACCTACTGCTTGTTTAGGGTTATTGCGACTAATCTGTTGCTGCCAAAATTGGCCTTGGCTATAACCTGAAACAATCAAATCCTGTTGGTTATATGAAGGCGATTTAAAGCTCACCAATAATGGTTCATCTTGATATAAGTCAGGGATTTGGACAGGCCAGTAATCAGGAACAGTCCCATCTTGGTATGTAAGTTTAATGTCGGTGCTCACTGGCTTTTCAATTTTTGCTAGTAGCTTAGCAATCTTGGTTTTAACTTCTGATGTTTTACCTATGTAGGTGTAGGTTCCTCGGCCAAACATGGCGGCACGTTCCATAAAGTAAGCATTTGGCGCTGAGCCTATACCCACAGTAAATAATCGGCTGTCACCTAATTCAGCTTCAATTTGTTGAAATAGCCCATGCTCATTACTAACAGCCCCATCGGTGATAAAAATAACTTGTCTTAAATGGTTCTGCGCAGAAGCACTTTCTTGCGTGCTATCGCCATAATTTGCTACAGCTTTATAATTTTGTACCGTTTCATTAGTTATTAGTGAAGCCGACAGTGCTTTACCTATCTCAGTACCACCGTTAGCCTCTAGCCCTCTCACAAAATGATTCGCTTTTCCGATATTCGAGCTTGTACCTAGCAAAGATGTCGCCGATAACTGACTGACCGAATGATTAAATTCAATGACATTGAACTTATCTTGGCTGGTTAATCCCGCTAAAGCATACAACATAGCTTGTTTAGCTTGTTTAAGTGAGCCACCAGACATAGAGCCTGAAGTATCAATCACCAGGATAAGTTCACGAGGGACATGAGATTGACTAATCCTTTCATATTGAGCTTCAGATTTACTTTCGAGTTGCTCTTGTAAGAAACCACTATCAGTAGCAAAAGACGGGGTTAACATAACTAAACCATATTCAACGTTATTATGAGCTTGATGACTGTCACCTATTGTTTGCATATTCTTGAACTCATCAATTCCTTTAACCTGTCCTGAACGAGTATCAAGCGATGTTGCATGGGTTTGACCGCGCTGAGTAAATACCGCTGTCAGTGGCTGCGCACTTTCGATAACAGACTCATCTGCGCGCCAGGTTAATACAAAGTCTTTATTGGCTTTTTCTTGTTTAACAAATTCAATTTGCCACTTATCGTTAGCACCGGTTTTTGACACCTGTTGATAGGGACTATCGATATTCGCTACTTTAAAGCCCGCATCTAACTCAATTGATAAGCTCACCGTTAAAGATTCTTTCTCTTTAGAATCGTCAAAATTATCAGCAATAAAAAACTCATTAGAAAAGTTAAAAATCGAAGTCGGCAAACTTGGCGATAATGACTCATAAAATGAGTTAGATAATGAAGATTCACTCGCTGAGGCTTTTCCAGTACCCTTAATCGCTGGCGAGTAGCGTGGATTAATGGTCATTGGGAAACGAAGGCTAAATTCACCCTCTTTATAAACCAACTTTTCTTGGTAACTGATCTCTACGGTCAAAGTTTCACTGGGACCAAGATTAGCGACTTCAGTGGTAAAAATATTTGGACGTTGCTGCGAAACAAGACTGGCTCTTTTTCCCTGCGCTTTGGCTTTTTCAAAAGTGGCTTTAGCGACATTTTTCGGTTGAATATCCCCCTCGATAACGCGTTCTCCAATAATTAAACGCATCTGATCTACCGCGCCATTATGCGGTAATGGAAATATATAACTGCCATTAATCCAAACTGTAGAGTCATTAGTAAATGTTTGCTTAACACTCACTCTATTTGTCCAGCCCGAGACTTTCATTTGCACATCGGTGCTCAGAGGCAAACTCTCAAACCGCTGACCATTATGCTGATAACGCAAAATACCTTGTGTCACCTTTTCGCTGTCTGCTTGCCCTTCAACTTCAACCATACGAGTATTGTTCGGTGACATTGCATGCACTGGAAATAACACATTCAATATCATCAGCACCACTAGGATTAATCCTGAACAGCCATAAGCAGCTATATTGTTAAATCGGCGAATACTTTCATTTTCTCGCTTGTCATTGTCTCGCTTGTTATTTGCGGATTCACTCACCTGATAACGGGTTACCCTTTTCATTATTTTCTCTCCATGAACTCAGCACTCCCCTTCGTAAAAACAATTCATATAAGACCCTGATAAAGCGATATTTATGCGAAATGTTTCACGAAGGCTGGATCGGTAATTAAGCTAAAATTAGTTCGCAGCGAGTGCTTCACCGACTGGCATGATTTTTAAGGTTACGCGGCGGTCAAAAAAGTCATTCTCAAAACTTTGCTGCGCATGTAAAGGCGCTGATGCACCGAAAGCTTTAGCGTGCAGGCGCTCAGATGACACACCTTGACTGACTAAGTAATTAGTGACTTCAATTAAACGTTGCTCTGAAAGTGCTTGATTAAATGTGCTATCACCGCGGCGATCAGCATAACCTGTTAAGTCCAACATCAACTCTGGAGATAACGCCATTAAATAGGCCACATCATCCAACTGCTGTACAAAATGAGGTTCGATAGTGGAAGAGCCTGTCTTAAACTGAACGTTGAGGCCAATAGCTAGCTCTTGTAACTGTTGCTGCTGTGCTTCACGTAAATCTGTTAACTGCGATTGCACTAACAAATACTCATCTGTTACTTCCGCTAAAGATTGTTGCTTTTCATGTAATGCGGTTAATTCTGAAGTTTGAATCTCAATCGATTGTTGCTGCTGAGCCAATAGCTCTTTTTGGTTTTTAATTTCAGAGTCATCTCCTACTGTTTTGCCTATTAAGGTTCCGGCAAATGCGCCAATGATTGCGCCAACTGGACCGCCAACGACAGCGCCTAATACTGCACCTGAAGTCAGTCCGACTAACTCTTCTGTGTGTTCACGTTCATCGGTGACTTCAGTTGCTTCAGTCATCAGATTGCTATCGTCTAGCATTTCATCATTAGCCACTGAAATGTTTGAGATAAATAGGCTACTGATAACGGCTACTGCGATTAATTGCTTTTTCATGGTGTTTTCCTTTTAAGTTCTATTAATGTCGTTTAATAAATGAGGCTTAAAATGTGTGTCTCATTCGATGTAGCTATTAAACACAATTGAAATGGCAACTAAGGGGCATAAAAATGGCAATGTGAGGATGAAATGTGGCAACAATATGGCAATTGCTTTGAGGCAATTTTTTTGGAACAGAAATCATGTATAGTCAGCCATATAAGTCACAATCAATGCTATTACATGAAAAGAATTGCCATCGTTGAAGATGAAGTCGCTATCAGAGAAAACTACAAAGAATTGCTACAACAGCAAGGCTATAATGTCCAAGGTTATGCTAACCGCCCTGCGGCTATGCTCGCCTTTAACGCCCGCCTACCTGATTTAGCTATTATTGATATCGGCCTAGAGAATGAAATCGATGGTGGTTTTACCTTGTGCCAATCACTCCGCTCCATGTCTAGCAGTTTGCCTATTATCTTTTTGACCGCTAGAGACAGCGACTTTGATACAGTTTGCGGCCTGCGCTTAGGGGCTGACGACTACCTATCAAAAGATGTGAGCTTTCCTCACCTTATTGCACGGATTGCCGCACTTTTCAGACGTTCAGAATTAATTGGCGCCGCTACGGTAGAAGACAACCTTATCGAACATGGGTCTTTAACCATTGATGGCAATCGTATTCAAGTGTATTGGGACCAACAACCGATTGAGTTAACCGTTACTGAGTTTTGGATGGTGCATGCGATGGCAAAACACCCTGGGCATGTCCGAAGCCGTCAAGACTTAATGCAAGAAGCAAAAATCTTTGTCGATGACAGTACGATTACTTCGCATGTAAAGCGTATACGTAAAAAGTTTATCAGCGCTGATAAAGATTTTAACTGCATCGATACGGTTTACGGAATGGGTTATCGCTGGGATAGTGTTAGCTAATGTTTAATATCCCCATTGGTCTTCGCGCCAAAGTTGTTATCTTATCTTTATTCCTACTTTGCTTGCCTTGGCTGGGGTATGAGTACGTGTGGGAAATGGAAAAATACCTACGTCATGGTCAAGAAAAAACCCTTGAGGGTACCACACAAGCATTAGCAACAGCATTGCATGAACGACCTAAACTATTTAATCATCAAGCGAGCTTTTTAAGCCAAGTAGAAAAAGGCCGCGACTTATATGCCTATCCATTATCAGGCCCCATTCAATTAGATGGGAAATTGATTGATTGGCAGCAGTATCAGCACCGTGTGATTAATTACTCCAGTGAGCATGTGATTTTTAATCGTGATGAAAACCAACCTGTTGATATTAATTTTACCCATATGGTGGGTAAATATGGCGGTTACTTATATGGTTTTTTTGAGGTGCACGATAAGCAGCTTGTGTATCGCAGTAAAAACAGTCTGCGTGTGGATAAAAACGATCACTTAATCATTGCGACTCAAGCGCCTGATGGACTGTTTAAACGCTATATTGTGGCTAATATGCAAGATGGTTGGTTAAGCGCATTTGAATTGCCGCAAGACCCCACTCTCTCGATGCCCGTCACTCCAGAAATCCGCATACAAGGCCAATGGGTAGCGACTAAAGATGGCTATAATATCGAATTCAGAATGCCGCTATCTATGGTGGGCAGTAAGCTTGGTTTTGCAATTTATAACGTGGATGATGTTAAAACTCGCACAGTGAACACCATTATTGGCACATCGGCAATCGACTCTGTC
This sequence comes from Shewanella sp. KT0246, assembly GCF_019654955.1. Lineage (GTDB taxonomy): Bacteria > Pseudomonadota > Gammaproteobacteria > Enterobacterales > Shewanellaceae > Shewanella > Shewanella goraebulensis. The sequence goes on from NZ_BPEV01000026.1 coordinate 19,795, forward strand.
GATCATTTAGGTACAGTCTTGGTGCCCTCTCCAGAAATTGAAAATATCATCAAAGGCATGAGCCACAATAGCTCACGTATTTGGGTGGTGGATAATCACGGTCGTGTATTAGCTAAGTCTGGAGACATTCGTGCCAGTAATAACGTTTGGTCATCAAGCTTAACTGAAACAGAAAATCGTAGCGCGTGGAGTCAATTTAAAAGCGATCATCTATTGCCTTTGTACTATAAGATTTTAACTAAACCACCGCAGGACTTTGTTGACTCTTTACAAGACTCAACTGAACTTAGTGGCAGCCATATCCAACAAGCGCTAGATGGTAAACGCGGCTCAACTTGGCGATTAACTCCAGATAACAAAGCGGTAGTATTAGCCGCGGCCAGTCCTATTTGGATTGACGACAAAGTCATGGGTGCGGTAATTGCAGAAGAAACCACTCATGGCATTCGTACCTTACGAAATCGCGCATTAGAAAAACTCTTTAATGTCATTTTAACCATCATGAGTATGGGCACACTTGCATTGTTTATCTTCGCATCGAGTATTTCTAGCCGTATCCGTAAATTACGCGATCAATCAGAACAAGCCATCGACAGCCAAGGTCGGGTAAAGCAACAAATTGTGCCTTCTAAAACTCGTGATGAAATTGGCGACCTATCTCGAAGCTTTGCCAGCATTGTTGGTAGACTGGGGCAATATACACATTATCTTGAAAATATGTCGTCACGCTTGTCTCACGAACTAAGAACGCCTGTTGCAGTAGTGCGCTCATCACTTGAGCATTTAAGTTTGCAAACCCTTGAGCCTGCTAGCGAAAAGTATGTCGCTCGCGCACAAGAAGGCGTCAGTCGTTTGCATCTCATTTTAAATAATCTAAGTGAAGCCACTCGTCTAGAGGCCAGTTTATCACACGTTGAACAAAGCGATTTTTCACTGCAACAAGTGGTCAGTGGCTGCATGCAGGGCTATCAATATACTTACCCTGACAATGAGTTTGCCGTAGACATTGACGATAACTCAATGTCGATGCACGGCGTACCTGAGTACATTGCCCAACTAATGGATAAACTAATCAATAATGCTATTGAGTTTAGCACTGAAGATCCCATTGAAGTGTCACTGAAACTCACAGGCAAAACAGCTAAATTAACCGTTAAAAATCGCGGACCACTGCTACCTTTTGATATGAGTGAACAAATTTTTGAATCCATGGTGTCTATCAGACCCCAAGGTGTACAGGCAAAACCCCATTTGGGATTAGGTTTGTATATCGCAAGATTAATCACTGAGTTTCATCAAGGCAGTATTCGAGCGCAGAACTTAACTGACGATTCAGGCGTCGAGTTTTATTTAGAGTTTCCAGTAACAGAATCAAAATAAGCATTATTATCATCCTAGCGCTTTATTATGGCCGTATAGATGGTAGGATGGCCAAATAAAATGAATAACATCACCTTGCATTAATTGGGAATGAATTTATGAGTCATCAACAAGACAAACTCGCAACGCAAATTGTCAGTGTGGGTAGAGAGAAAAAATACTCTAAAGGTATTATCAATCCGCCAGTATATCGCGCATCTACTGTTGTTTTCGACACCATGGATGACATGCGCTTTGCCATTAAAAACAAAACCAATGGTGAAATGTTTTATGGACGTCGTGGCACCCCGACTCATTTTTCTTTTCAACAAGCGATTAGCGAATTAGAAGGTGGTGCAGGTACAGCCCTCTATCCATCTGGCGCTGGTGCTATAAGTGGCGCCTTACTGTCATTTTTGAAAAGTGGCGACCATTTACTAATGGTCGATAGCGCCTATGAGCCAACCCGTGATTTATGTAATAAATTACTAGCTGGTTTTGGCATTGAAACCACCTACTACGATCCGCTGATTGGTGAAGGTATTAAAGACTTAATTCAGCCAAATACCAAAGTTTTATTCTTAGAATCGCCTGGGTCTATTACTATGGAAATTCAAGATGTGCCAACATTAAGCCGTATTGCACATGAACACGATGTAGTAGTAATGCTCGATAACACATGGGCTTCACCCATCAATTCACGTCCATTTGAAATGGGCGTCGACATTTCGATTCAAGCAGCGACCAAATACATTGTCGGCCACTCTGATGTGATGATGGGCACAGCCACAGCCAATGAAGCACACTGGGAGCAATTGCGTGAAAACAGTTACATCATGGGTCAAACTACCTCACCTGACGATGTATATCTTGCTGCACGCGGGTTACGTACATTAGGCGTGCGCATGGCCCAACATGATAAAAATGCCCTTAAAGTCGCTAATTGGTTAGCTAGTCGACCTGAAGTCGATCATTTGCGACACCCTGCTTTCGAAACTTGTCCTGGTCATGAGTTTTATCAGCGCGACTTTAGTGGCGGCAATGGTTTGTTTTCATTTGTACTAAAACAAGGCAACTTAGCTTCTGTCACTGCTTTTGTGGAAAACATGCGCCACTTTAAAATGGGCTTTTCGTGGGGCGGATATGAAAGCTTAATTCTTGGTGTATTCGGAATTGATAGGCTTCGCACAGCAACCCAATGGGATACCAGCAAACCGCTCATTAGACTTCACATCGGTTTAGAAGATCCTGATGATTTGATTGCTGATTTAACTGCCGCATTTGAACGCTTTAATAACGTTATTGGAAAATAACGTTTAAATTTACGCGGCTTAAATAAAGGGCCTTCTCATAGAGAAAGCCCTTTTTGCTTTATATGCACTATCACTAACAACACCAATAAACTCTATCTAAAACCCGTTAGCGGATCAGTTCGCGTTTACGATGGATTGCAGTACTCTTCGCAGTTCGTCACTGTTGGCTTTCGATAAGCCAATTATCACACTGGGTTTTTGACCTCGAGTTTCAATTTCGACTTTGTCCCAAATAATGCCGCTACGATAATTAAAGCCCGCAATCTTATTCCATGGGACTTCATCAGTGTTATTCCATAGCCTAAAAATGCCTGGTGTATTAATCGTAATCTTATCTTCATCAGTGACAATTTCTTGGGGTAAAAACCGAAATCTGAATAACAATGATGCCAACACTTCTGAATTAAATGACATAGACAACTGGGTGACATCAATACTTATTTGGCTAAAGCGATAATGACAATGCATACAGACTTTAGCCTCTAAAGGTAATGTGCCATGGCAATCAGGGCACACATGGTTAGATAAATATTCAAGACAATGACCACATTTAAGCGCGCCATCATTTAATTCATTCTGACAAAAAGGACAATCCATGTAGTCACCTTAGCTATTGTTGTTTTTGTTACTATATCTAAGTCTTTAATACACCATAAATACTAGTTTGTTGCTTGCACCTGGCTGTAAGCTTTAGTTCCCCATAAAGGCACTGTCGACAGGCTGTGCTTGTAGCTTCCTGAGGTTTCTTTTGTAGAATAAGAAACATACATTAGTGTTTGGTTTTCTTTATCAAAAATTCGTCTAATTTTCATGGTTTTGAAAAAGATACTTTTTGATTTTTTGAACACAATTTCGCCCGATGCAGACATATCAATTGCAGCAATCATTTGCGGGGTAATTTCACCGGTTTGACGACATGAAATAGCGGAATCAGAAGGATCAGAAAAACTTAAATCCGCTTCAATACTCGCTACATGACAAGTCACGCCAGTCACAATCGGGTCTACCATCATATTGAGCTTAATATCTTTAGTGGTAAACACTCCTAGACTCACTTTACCCACATCATCACTACAGCTCATTGTGAGGAAACTTGTTGCAACAATGAGTAAGGCTGACGATAGTTTTTTATTTAAAAATATTTTTGATAGAGAAAACATAAAGCGACTTTTCCTTAAGAGTTAAATACTTTACCAGCCCAGCGCACTAAGCCACTGGTCACACTGCCAAAGTGATCGCCGACCACGATTTCAGCTTGGCTAAATTGATCGGTAATACATTGATGGATAACTGGGCTTTTGGCCGTACCGCCTGTCACATAAACCACATCAGGCATAACACCTGCTTCTTCAACTGCTTGCTTCATAATAGTGACTAATTTGGCTACAGGTTGATCCACTGCAGTTTCAAAATCAGTTTGATTTACACCAACTGCAAATTGAGACTCAATAAATGATAAATCAGCGTCGTACTCAGCTTGAGTTGATAAACCAATTTTCGATTGCTCTGCTTGACGCACAAACTGGTAACTCATTTGATGCTGTCTTAATGACTTTAAGCGCGTCAATAACTCAGGTTTTAATGAATCTTTGATTAATTCATCAATTAGCTTCGCCGTAGACAGTGAATTAAAGTCACGCTGAGCACTAATATCATTCACAGCAACGCCATTCCAAAACGGTTGGCGTGGTACCGTTAAATTGGTTTTTAATTGCGATCCCAAGCCTAAATGAGGCATAAAGCAGTTCATCGCAACGGCAATGTCTAAGTCATTACCACCCACACGCTGACCACTATGGCCTAACACGTCGTCACTGCGATCGGTTTTATGCTGTAAATCAGGGCCCATTTTCACCATAGAGCAATCCGTCGTACCACCGCCCACATCCACAACCAATACTGTTTGATTACGGCTCATTGAGGCTTCGAAATCCATGGCTGCTGCCATTGGCTCAAATAAAAAGCTTACCTGCTCAAAACCTGCTCGTTTGGCGGCGGTTTCTAAAATCGCTTGGGCTTGTTGATTACTTAATTCTCCACCAATTCCTTGGAAATTAACTGGTCTGCCGATAACTGCTTGGGTAATGGGTTCGTTAATTAATTTGTTTGCACGGGACATGACCTCTAGCATCATTAACGTCACAATATCTTCAAACAAAGCAACTTGCTCTGGGCGGAGACCACTGGCACCAAGAAACGATTTTGGCGACCGGACATAAAAACCTTCATCAGGTAAATCTAAGTAAGCATCGATGGCTTCTGGGCCTACAAACACCACTTGTTCATCTGGATAAATATCCAAATCATGGCGTACCATTCTTGCGCGGCTTAATTGCGCTGAGCGTAACTTGCCATATTCAGCTTTAAATTCTGGTGCAATACGTTGATAAACAGCTTCTGCGATTAACTCTCGATCCATTGCATATAAGGTAGATGATAAGAAATTACTGTCGCCATTGATCGGAATTAACCTGACTTCACCCTCTTTTTCAATACCAACGGAACAATTTGCACTGCCATAATCAAACCCAATAAACATTTCTTACCACTCAAAAATTCAAATCAATGCTAAAAATAACACAAGCTTTATATCGGATCTTATAAAGTTTAGTGTTCACTGTTATTTAGCTGACAATTTCATCAATTGGTTTAATTTGCTTAATCAATTTGTTGCACTATTGAATTTGCTGAAAACAGTGTTCGCCTCAATAACATCACAAAATTGTCATATTACTGCAGTAAAATACCTTTGAACTTTATTCATATTAAACAGTGAATTAGCTATTCCACTCTAGCGTATTATTTTCGCACCATTCGATTATGGCTTTTATGAAAGTACTACCGTAATGCTTTGCAGGAGCAAAATGTGACTGAATCCCGTCATCTTAAATTCGTTGATAAAGAACTGTCTTGGTTGTCATTTAATGAACGTGTATTACAAGAAGCTTATGATGCTTCTGTACCACTCATTGAGCGAGTGAGGTTCTTAGGGATTTTTTCAAGTAACATGGATGAGTTTTTTCAGGTCAGAGTCGCTGCAGTGAGACGAGCGATACTCGTTTCTGGGATCAGTTCTAAACAGCTTAAATACCAGCAATTAATGACCAAAATTCAGGAAAAAGTATTCGACTTACAAGAGAAGTTTGATCAAATTTACCCTGTATTAATGAAAGAGTTAGCTCGCTGTAATATCTTTTTAATTAACGAGACTCAACTGAGTGAGTTTCACAGTGCTTGGCTTAAGAAGTACTTTAAAAATCAATTGAAGCGTCATATAGCACCCCATATCGTCACCGATGAAAGTGATTTAGTGCAGCACTTAGTTGATGGGACAACCTACTTAGTCGCTAGCCTGCAATCGGGCGATAATAAAGAGTACGCTTTGGTGGAAGTGCCCAATAAGAATGTACCGCGATTTTTAGAGCTACCAACTGAAAAAACATCAAAAATTAAACACTTAATATTGCTAGATAATATTATCCGTCACTGTATTGATGATTTATTTAGACCTTTTTTTGAGTTCGATACCATTCAAGTTTTCTCAATGAAAATGACCCGAGATGCGGATTACAACATCAGTAATGAGCTTGAACAAACAACACTTGAGCGAATGACAAAAGGGATTAAAAAACGCTTAAATGCTCAACCAGTAAGACTGGTTTATGACCGCAATATGCCTGAAGATATGTTAGAGATGCTCAAGTCACACTTGCATATCAGCTCTACAGAGTGCCTTGTGCCGGGCGGTCGATATCATAGCTTCAAAGACTTTATGGACTTCCCTAATCCAAGTCGTAAAAAACTGGTAAACGAGAAGCTTCACCCTATTGATAGCAGTCAGTTTTTAGCGTTTGACAACAGTTTTGATGCAATTAGGCATAAAGATATTATGCTTAATTACCCATATCATAAGTTTTCTCATTTTACAGAGTTAGTCAGACAAGCCGCTTACGATCCAGCAGTTAAATTCATTAAAATTAACCTTTATCGAGTGGCGAAGAAAAGCCACATTATGCAGTCACTAATTGATGCCGTTAAAAATGGTAAACAAGTAACCGCAATCATTGAGCTTAGAGCCCGTTTTGATGAGGAATCAAACATTAACTGGACTCGGCGCTTAGCTGAAGCCGGAGTGACTGTGCATCATGGTATTCCGAGTTTAAAAGTCCATTCAAAACTATGCCTCATTAGCCGTAAAGAGCATGGTCAAACCCAGTATTATTGCCACATAGGTTCAGGTAACTTTAACGAAGGAACAGCCCGTTTTTATACTGACTTTTCGTTGTTTACCGCCAATCAAGATATTGCAGGTGAAGTCAAACAAGTCTTTGATTTAATTGAAAGGCCTTACCGTAAAGACGAATTTAATCATCTCATCGTCTCGCCTTATAACTCGCGAACACGCTTTTTAAGCTTAATCGATGATGAAATTGCACAAGCTAAACAAAAAAAGCCTGCCAGTATTCAGCTAAAACTGAATAATCTGGTGGATGACATCATGATTAATAAGTTATACGAAGCCTCAAATGCTGGTGTAAAAATCACCATGCTTATCCGTGGTATGTGCAGCTTAATCCCCCAAATACCAGGGCAAAGCGACAACATTAAGGTTTATAGTATTATCGATCGTTATTTAGAGCATTCACGGGTGATGTTGTTCCATGCCGGCGGTGAACAAAAACTGTTTATTGGTTCCTCTGACTGGATGACGCGTAATATTGATGAACGAATTGAAGTCTCAACCCCAGTATATGATAAGCAGTTAAAACAGATGGTTATTGCTATACTTTCGTTGCAATTTAAAGATAATACTAAGTCTAGGGTGATTAATCAGCAGCATGATAATCGCTATAACCCTAGAGGAAATAAACGCAAACTTCGTAGCCAAATTGCTATTCATCAATACCTTAATAGCTACGAAAAGAAAGTAAAAACTGCATTAGCAGTCAAATATAACAATAAGAACCAAGCAGAATTACCACAAGAGGCTTAAATTGGCTGATGTTATTGCACAAGACTCACAACATTTTGTCGCTATCGACATGGGGTCAAATAGTTTTCACTTAGTTATTGCTCGTGAACAAGACGGGCTTTTGCAAGTGTTGCATAAAGAAAAACGCCAAGTGCAGCTAGCCAAATACCTTGATAATCACAATGTGTTAGCGGAAGTTGCAATCGAAAATGGTGTTCAATGTCTTAAAGACTTTAGTCAGCGTTTTTCAAACTTAGCGAAAGCCCAAGTCAAAATTGTCGCCACACACACCTTACGGGTAGCCAAAAATCGCCAATCTTTTTTAACTGCAGCCCGCAAAGTGCTGCCCTACCCAATTAATGTTGTTTCAGGTCATGAAGAAGCGCGGTTAATTTATACCGGTATCGCCCACAGCCAAGTGCTTGAACAAAAAAATATAGTTATCGATATTGGTGGTGGCTCAACAGAAGTGATTGTGGGTAATGAAAAACGCGCTAAACACTTAGCCAGTTTAAAATGTGGCTGCGTCAGTTATAACAAACGCTTTTTTGTGAATGGACACCTAACAAAAGAAGCGTTTAAACAAGCTATTCAAGCTGCAGATAAGCAATTTTCATGCTTAAGCCAAGTTTACTTTAACCAAGATTGGTCACTCGTGTTAGGGAGTTCAGGCTCAGCAAAAGCTATCACTCTCGCCATCAGTGAAGTGACTGATAATGGCAAAGGTATAACCAGTAAAAACCTTTTAGCGTTAAAGAAACACCTCATCAATGTCGGTAGTATCGACAAGCTTGAATTCGAGCAATTAGATGAAAGAAGGATCCCACTTCTAGCTGCAGGTTTGGCAATCTTAATCAGTTTTTTTCGGCAATTGGGGATTGAACATTTGCAAGCTGCAAAAGGTGCACTTCGCGAAGGAGTCCTCTATGAGCTTGCCAAGATTGAACAACAAGTTGATATTAGGCAACGCACATTATCGAGTTTGGCTCAGCTGTATCATGCTGATGTTAACCAAGCATCTAAGGTGACTAAAACTGCCTTGACCTTATTTGAGCAAGTCAGTAATTCATGGCAATTAGCAGATTATCGTTGGTTACTAGAAGGCGCTTGTCAGCTCCACGAAATTGGCATTTCGATTAATTCAAAATCACACCATAAGCACGGAAGTTACATTCTCGAAAATAGTGACTTACCGGGTTTTAACCAACAGCAACAGCAAATGTTAGTCTTGCTCGTAGGCAATCATCGAAAAAAACTAAACTATTCAGCAATGACAATAGCTGATGAGATTCAGCGCCAAGCTTTTATGCGCTTATTAACCCTTCTGCGTCTCGCAGTATTGTTTAATTTAGGTCGAACATCCAGCAGCAACCAACAAATAAAGGTTAAAGCGCAACAAGCAGATTTGACGATTAAGTTTTCGCAGTGCAAAGAGCAGGATAAAGAAGCAACTCAACGCAGTGAGTTATTAATACAAGATTTATATGCCGAACAGAAAAAGTTAGCCACAATAGGGATTAATTTGTGTTTTAAGTAAGTTGTATTTTAAGTAAGTTGAGCTTTAACTCATGAGAACACCCATAAAAAAGTACACGCTATTTTAATAACGTGTACTTTTTAGCTATTTAAGCCTAAATAAAAAACTTTAACTTGGTGATGTTCCTTATCGAAAACAAACTGATAAAAGTAGAGTTTTAACTAGCTTTCGTTTTGCGCTTGCTTTAACGACTCTTTATCTTTGCGGCGCTGTGCAATGACTTGTTTTACTTCACTGCCAATGTGCGCTTCACCACGTTGCTTTGCTAATTGTACTTGGCGTTCACGTTCAATAAAGCGCTGGCGTTGCTCATCTGAAATTTTATCAATACAGTGTGGGCAACTAACCCCTTGAACATAAGCTTCTGTTTGCATTTCTTCTTGGGTAATCGGCATGCGACAAGCATTACATTGATCGTAAATGCCTTTTTCAAGTTGATGGTTCACTGCGACGCGGTTATCAAATACAAAGCACTCACCTTCCCATAAACTTTGTTCAGGCTTTACTTCTTCTAGATATTTTAGGATGCCACCTTCAAGGTGATAAACCTCATCAAACCCTTGCTCTTTTAAATAAGCAGTCGATTTTTCACAGCGAATACCACCAGTACAGAACATGGCGACTTTTATATGTTTGGCAGGATCTAGGTTTTCTTTAACGTAGTCAGGAAATTCACGGAATGTCTCTGTTACAGGGTTAACAGCATCTTTAAACGTACCAATTTGTACTTCATAGTCATTTCGGGTATCAACTAATAGCACTTCAGGATCTGAAATTAACGCATTCCAATCTTTAGGCTTTACATAAGTACCTACGACTTCGCGAGGATCGATTCCCTCAACGCCCATAGTCACAATTTCTTTTTTAAGTTTTACTTTAGTGCGATAAAAAGGCATTTGTTCATCAAATGAAAGCTTACACACAATATCAGCTAAGCCTTCTTGTGTGGCTAACCATGCCAGTAATCCATCAATGGCTTGCTGGCTACCAGCAACTGTACCGTTAATGCCTTCTTTAGCCAGTAGTAAGGTACCGCGGATTTCAGCGTTTTCCATATGGGCTAATAACGGTGCTCTAATAGATTCAAAATTAGGTAAGGCAACAAACTTATATAACGCACAAACTACAACGTGTGACATGGTTTTCTCCGCTAGCTGGAACTTAATTTCCAGTGCATAGGTTTTATCGAAATAATGTGTTTATTAAGCTTTAAATTTGAGAGCTTTGTTATAGAGCAATATTGATTAACGCCAATAGGCAACAATAACAACCCCAGAGTAAATGAGGCCTACCTCAAATAAAAGCGCAGAATTGTACCTTAATCACACTTATCTCGGCAATTTTATTTGATTAAGATCACACTGCGAAGGGAGTTAATATTAATTGCTAAGCGCAATTATTACTAACAATCCATTGATTAACGTCTTAGAATGGCTCGTACATTAAGAAATCAAAAATAAACACGCCACATGATTCTATACAGTTTTAGACGTTGTCCTTACGCAATGAGAGCCCGCTTAGGCCTACACTTATCTTCTCTAAACCCGCAGGTACGAGAAATCATCCTTAAAAATAAACCTGCTGAAATGCTGGAGATTTCCCCTAAAGGAACGGTGCCGGTTTTAGCCATTCAATCCGAAAGCCAACACCAATACGAAAGCATTACTAATAAATGGCTTATATTAGAAGAAAGTCTAGATATCATTAATTATTCACTCAGCCATTATCCTGCAACGAATTACGAATATTTATGCAAAGATGAATATGATTTATTGATAGAGTCGTTAACTGACAAAGATACAAAAGCATTAATTGATATAAACGATAATGAATTTAAACCGCGGCTAGATAAGTACAAATATGCAGATAGACACCTTGAATTTACGGAAGAGTATTACCGCGAAAAAGCATGTAAATTCATAGCAATACTGGAGGCTAAACTGAACGACAAAGAGCATTTACTTGCTAACAGTCCAACCTTTGCCGATTATGCTATTTTCCCATTCGTTCGCCAATTTGCCCACGTTAACCGAAGTTGGTTTGAACAAAGCCAGTATTCACAAGTAAAAAAATGGCTTAAACACCATATTGAAAGTGATTTATTTCAATCCGTTATGTGTAAATACCCACTATGGTTAGACGACAAAACCCTTAAAACAAAACTAAAACAGTCATAAAATGGGCACGGTAAATTAGTAACTTCTTAATTATTAATCTTATTTTCAACCTTTTGTATAAGTATTCACTAAAACCATTGAATTAGTAGGTGAAATTAAAGTAAGTTATATCAACTATAAGATGGATTTTTTATTGTTTTTACTGCGAATTTCCAAAATGAGATTAAGCTTAAATAAGTCTCTTTGCAGTAATCAAGGATGCAGACATGGAACAAATGGATTTGGTGATGTTGTTAATACTACTACTCAGTATTTTACATATCATGTTTTGTCATAGAGCAATGACAACTGGCGCTCATATAGATAATGTGCGCAGATATTTATGGGGAACCATCAGCCTATTTTTTGGGCCTTTGGGTTACTATATTTATCAGAATTTACTGCCGCTAGATTCATTAGACCCTAATGAGTAAATCAAACTTGCTTTAGCAACTATCCCAATGACTTTTATCATACCGACGCTGCTTTTGATGCAGCGCCATATTTTATATTTTCTTTTTATGTTTGCTTTGATGTACAGACTTTTTAGTTCAAAGTGCTTTGATAAATCATACCACTATAAAAAACGAGCAAACTGACGACCTTCCTTTAAAGGTTTCACTGGTGCTTTAACTACTGGAGTTCCAACATATAAGAAACCTACAATTTGTTCATTTTCAGCTAAGCCTAACTCTTTATTCACAGTGGCATTAAAAGCAAAGTCACCTGTACGCCAAACTGCGCCTAAACCAATAGAAAATGCTGCTTGTTGCATTGCCATAGTCGCACAGCCTGCAGCAAGTTGCTGTTCTAGCAACGGAACTTTCGGATGCTGTTGGTTTTTAGTCGCAATGGTAATGACCATAGGTGCACGATGAGGCATGCCTTTAGCTTTAGTGATAAAAGCTTCTTCAGCTCCATTAGCGCTAGCTGCTTTAACAAAAATTTCGCCTAATTTATTAAGGCCATCGCCAGCGGCAATAATAAACTCCCAAGGTGTTAAAGCACCATGATCAGGCACACGAGCACCAGCATTAAGAATAAAATCCAGTTGAGATTCTGAAGGTGCTGGTAGCGTTAATCTCGGTGTTGATTGTCGGGTGAGTAATAATTCTGATGCGTCCAATGAAATGTCCTTTTTATCAATCACATTAATTAAATTCAGACTGATACTAACAAAAATCCCACATTGAAGTGGGATTTTTTAACGATTCTATTTATGACATAAAACGCTTTCGAATAAAGTAATCAACGCTGGTGTATCGACCACCTCCCAGCATCAGTAGAGCCAGCAACATAAATAAATAGGTTATGGCAAACTCGATACCGTTATTCAAAATAACAAAATTACCAGAGCTGGTTAGCCATTCATAATTTCCGTGCTGTTGCAAAATGGACTTGGCGGCGGCTAATTTTTCAGCCGAAGCAGCAACATTATCATTCGCTAACCAAGAACTCGCATCCGCTATTGCTAACCAACCATTATCAATATGTACAGCAAAAGCTGCGACGAACATGGTAAACATCATCGGAATTGCAACAAGTCGAGTCGCCAATCCAATTAACAATAAAAAACCACCAAATAGTTCTGTACCAGCAGCCAATGCCGTCATGACTTCAGGCATCGGTAAGCCTAATCCCCAGTCTGGATTACCAAACCAGGCTGCGGTATCGCTAAAATGCGACAATTTGTTGTAACCCGCTTGCATTAATACTGGCGCAAGATAAACACGTAAAGCTAATGGTGCTATGCCTTCAATATGTTTTAAAAAGTTTAAAAACTGCTGGTAAAGATTACTCATATTTATTCCTTAAAATATTCGCTCATTACGTCACTAGACCAAGCATAGTAGATAAATCTTTCAAAACATGATTAAAAATTACTAATTTACATTACGTAACCTTTACTTAATCTCCTTTGATAGGTCACTTAAGTCGGCTATTAACTCATCCATTTTTTTAGTGAAATGTTGTCTTTGTTTGGCTGATAAACTGCTATTAAGGTCAATGATTAATTGACCAAATAAACGAGAGTTTTGGTCAACATGTTGCTGATAAACTTCTGATTTCAATTCATCAGGTGATGTCATCAATAAGCGCATACGCTGCTCAAGTAGCACTGTATCATCGCGCATTTCAATGGCTTGTTGAAATTGCCTTAACCAATCCAGTCGATACTCTAGCCACATATCAAGTGTCGCTATTCGCTGTTTATTGTATTGCTTAACTAATGCTTCTTGCTGTGACGAAACACTGCCTAACCAATCGTCAATGTTATCAATGACTTTTTCATTTGAATCGTCTAGCAATTGCTGCGGAGTTTTTCCGGCATACTTCTGGTTTAACTCTTTATTATCCTCTTTAAGCTTTTCTATCATTTCGCGAGCTTGTTGATCAGAAAGGCTGGATAAAATAGGTAATAAATCAGGTAATACAAAATCAAAAATGCGAAACCAATGTGCTTTAGCATCGGTGACTTGCTGTTGCCATAACTCAGGAGTAACAGTTTGGTTTTGTATCGCTTTTGAAAGAGAATTGAGCTGCTGACTATATCGGAGTAACTCATCTTTTTGATGCCAGATTAGGAATTTCTCTAGTATTACATCAAACTTTTTTTGCTGTTGTTTATCAAAAGTAACGTACTCCTCTACCCGCCACTCGATGGCCCAATCGAGAAAGAAATAGCTAAATTTAGTGGAACACCCCACCAAAAACACCACCAGCAATAATGGAACGAATGACTTCTTCAACGGACGTTCTCCTTAATCTTGGCTATTGATTAAGAATAATAGCCTTATGATATTAAAGATAGGTATTTGTTGAATAACAAAAAATATGAAGTTTTTAAGTTAGTTGAACTTTCATCAACTAAAGTAACATTAATGAGTTGCTCATCTTCTGAGTGCGTGCTTTTAGCTGCCATCATTAATGCCCAGGCCGCACCAAATGCCCAAAAGCAGTTATAGATTTGTTCTAAATAGTGAATAGCATTGGATTGTAGGTTTGGATGCTGACATAGATATTGCTCAGAAAGATCTTTAGCTTGTTGCTCAGTTAATTGATGGGTTGCCAAAATCGAGGCTAAATCAAACATCGGATGGCTTGCTGCACAATATTCAAAATCGATACACAACAAATTATCTTGTTGTAGCAATAAATTAAAAGGTGATAAATCGCGATGACAAAATTGAGGCCTAATCAAACAAGACTCTAAATCAGTCAGCCAAGAAGTCATTGCTGGCTTTAAGTTTGTTAGTTGCTCAAAAGCATCACACCATTGTTCATCTAATTGGTTATTTGACAGTTCAGCTAGTGACTCAAGATAGACCTGCCACTGCTCAGTAATGCTAATGACTTTCGGGGGTAATGCTAAGGTAGTGAATTGCTTTAGTAAGCTCAGTAATTGGCTAACGGGTTCGTACTGTTCAGCTAAACCATCGCCATATCGAAAGGAATTGTTACTGGGTCGATTAGATGAGCTAAAACCATATTCAGAGAATGTAGATGACCAATCAAAGCTTGTTTGCTTGATAAACTCACTTAAATAAAACTGCTTAGTCTCACTTTGCCATATGAGTTTAGGTGCTAATTTGATAGCTTGTGCCATTCGCCAGCAAGCCACTTCATTGTCTCTATCACACCACTGTTCAATATCTTTATTATCACGTAACACCCAGTCTTGAGATGGCATTTTAAGATAATAATTACTGTTACTTAACCCTGCAGACAATCTATCGACGCCATTACAATTGTCGCTGATATCCACCACTAATGATGACGGCAATTGATGTTTAAGCTCAGTTGGCAATAATGCCCAAGGGTTAAATACTGTCATCGGTTATTAATCTTTATTCTCGCTCAGTTTATGAATTAAAAAATAGCTGAATGTTTATTAACACGTGTTATTTAGCTAGATTTAACTGTGCTTCAAGCGTATCTTGCTGCATTTTTTTACGCCACATAAAATAACCACTCACCGCCATAAATAAATATAAAACCAGTAAACCAGAAGTAAGCATTAAGCCTTTTTGAAGATACAAATATATAGACAATGAATTTATCACCATCCAGTAATACCAGTTTTCAATTACTTTTTTAGCTACTAGGTAGGTGGTCATCACGGCAAAACACGTAGTTAACGCATCAAGGTATGGAAAAGATGCCGAAGTATTCGTGGCCATCAAATAACCGACAATCAATGATATTACTGACGTTACCGCAATAATAATCAAATGCTTATTCAATGACCAACTCACAATAGCTAGCTCTGTGTCTTGTGAGCTGCCTTCAATTTTATTACTGCCATAACGCCATAACCAAAAGCCATACACTGCCATAGCCATATAATAGACGTTAAGTAGGGATTCCATTAATAGTGAGACTTTCCAAAACAACACCGTATAAATAGCGGTACTAACAAAAGCTGCGGCCCAGCACCAGATATTGGTTCTCATGGCTAAAACTAAATAGGCGATCGCAAGTACAACAGCAATAGCTTCCCACCCTGTCATAGCGGACGCTTCTGTTATCGCGGTTTGAAAGTAACGGAAAATCTCAGCAAGCATATTAATAGTTTCTTTTTCTATACAAAAATAAATTAACTAAAGTATTTAAGGGAAATAGTTCTTAATAATTAGTTTCTTATAATGAGTAGCAATAGTTCGTTATGAACGTTATTCAGTGTGAGTTAAATCCAGCTCACCACCAATGAATTTACACACAAAAACAGCCTTGCCCCACTTTTGGTGAGCGGCTTCCATCTCCACAGCAAGCATTGACATAACATCTGCATATTCACCACAAACTTGAGTTGCCATTGCATTAGTTTTTCTTTCGATATTTGAGTAGCTATCAACACGGCCAATAAACCATTTTATCGGATCTAAATAGTTTTCGTTAAACGGGTACATACTGATTTCAGCTGTTAATTTCATCAGGAACTCCTTTGGGACGACTTAAGTAAAATTACCGCCGTAGTTTAGCAAAGAAATGGCAAACCATGGCGGTATTTCACTGTATAACATTGTTAAGTAACTATATTAAAACCATTGTTATTGTTAAAGAAATTTAGCTTTATCAATAACCAGTAAACGCTACATAAACTTCACATCAAGTGTAATGCCTAATTGACGAGGATCGCCATAACGAACATATTGTTTGTCAGCCCAATCTAAATCTGGCTCATTACCAAAGTAGAAACCACGTACGCCATATTGCTCATCAAATAAGTTTCTGCCCCATAAGTAAGCAGACCACATTTGTGACTCATAACCAATGCGCGCATTGAATATAGTGTAAGCATCTGATTTTGATTCATTGCTATCAGAGTAATAGAAGTCACTTTTACCACTCGCATTTAAGTTGGTGAACCAGCCTGAATCACTGACATAACTCATACCAGCACTGTAAGTGAAGTTAGGCGCATGAGCCTGGTCGCGCCCCGTTAAATCTATAACGTTGCCGTATTTATCATTGTATTGATAATCACCGTATTCTGTTTCTAACCAACCTACACTGCCGTAAAATTCAATATTATCAGTGGCGTAGTATTTAAAGTCAGCTTCTGCGCCATAGTTTTTGGCACTACCAGCGTTTTCAGTGTATAAAATGAAGCGTTGCTGATCGTCAGGATCTTGTTGTGACGCTGATACTTGTTGGTTTTGACGGTCCATATAAAATAACGCCATATTGGTCGCCACTGCGGCATCTAGCCATGATGATTTAAGGCCTAGTTCATAGTTGTATAGAATTTCTGTATCAAATTCTTTTTTGTCGGCAAGTTCAGGTGGTAAGGTCATATTAAAGCCACCCGCTTTGTAACCACGAGCGATTCTAAAGTAAGCGTTATGATCTTGATTTAAGCTTTTAGAAATCGCTAAATGCCCGCCCCACATATTTTCTGTAGGATCGAACTCGTCACCATTACTGTCCGAATACTCACTTACACGACGTTCTAAACGTACCCCTGCAGAAAATACGTAACCATCACCAAATTGAGTATCGGTTTGAGCAAAAATGGCATAGTTGGTGGCTTCATATTCTGATTGCAAGACTTCATCAGGCCAGCCATTGTATTCAGAGTATAAATCGTTATCTTCTTTTAGGTTCATGCCATATAAACCCAATAACCAGTCCGTAGAATCGTTAAAAATTCGGCCTGCTTCGTTCGAGCTAATACGGAACTCTTGTGAAATGGTTTTGCGGTCGCCTTGCTTATCCCATGTGTAATCGTAAACACATGGCTCTGTGCCAATCTCTACCCAGTTATCATCATAAGCAGTACATTCTTTTGAAGCCCAGTACTCAGGGTTAGCCCAATCACCATCATAATTATGGTGATGGTCAGTTTGCGCAAATGAGGTCAACGAAGTCAGTTCAAATTTTTCAAACTGAGTAAAAATCGCTTTTAGGCCAACGCCAGTGGTTTTTTGACTATCAACTCCAGGCTTGTCCGTAATGGTTTCAAAACCATTATTATCTAATGTCCAAGCATCATAGCCGTTATCAAAATTGGCGTGTAATAAGGTTAAATCAAGCTGCACGTCATCGGTTGCATACCAGCGCAGTTTTGCTCTAGCGGTAAACTCGTCACGGGCGTTTGTGTCTTCACGCTCCAGATAGGTATTATCACGGTAACCATTTTGAGAATGCTGCTCTAACGATACGCGGTACAACAATTTACCAGAGTCAGATAAGGGACCTGAGCTGAAACCAGAGAAGGTTTGTAAATCATCGTCCCCCATTGATACTTGTGCACCATGTTCAAATACATCCGTTGGGTCATTACTTTTCAAATAAATTAAACCCGCTAAAGCATTAGCACCGTATTGAGTCCCTTGCGGCCCACGCAGCACTTCTACTTGTTGCATATCGTACATGCTTGAAACCATGCCGATACCTGATAAATCAATATCATCAACGATAAAGCCAACTGATGAGTTAGGTGCGCCTTGATATTCTTCTTGCTCACCCACACCACGAATTTGGAAATATTTTGGACGTGAACTACCACCTGACCAGTTAAAGTTGGCTATTGAATTCAACACATCTTCAAAATGCTGCGCCCCTTCGTCTTGTAATTGCTGACTGTCGATTACCGTCACACTAGAAGGCGCTTTTTCAAGCTCGATATTACTGAAATCAGCATTAACAACAATGACTTCCATCTTTTCTGCATTTGGCGCTGCGCGCTCAATATCTTCAGTTTGTGCAACAGCAGAAGTCGATAAAGCGGCGAGAATGGCAATCGCAACAGGCGATTTAGGTTTAAATAAAGACATAGGACCTCAAATAATAATTTTGAGATCCGGCAAGCATAGTGAATGAGTGATGTGCATCTGTGACAAAATGGTCGAGTTCGCTTTACTGCTTTAGCGCTAGTTCAAAAATGATGTCTTAAAAAATGCAGCCTATTCCTACGCCGGTATTAGCCGGATCAGGTTCTAAGGGTTTGTCATAAAACATCTCAGTTAACTCTTTTTCGAGCTAACACCCCTTGGCGAGGCGGATTATAAACGATTAGACATAAGTACGACACTGTTACTGAGAACTTTTCATTAACTATTTAAGTACAAATTTGCATCACCCCAAAAACCATGAAATTTAGGTATAAAAAAACACCCAAATAAGGGTGCTTTTTAAAAATGTTGACGCTTAATTGGAAAAGGCTTTGCGCACATAAACATCAAATCGTGTGGCTGAGGCATTCGGTGCGACTGCAGTTACTTGCATTTGTTGTTTGCCATGAAGTTTCAGAGACTTCCAGCTTGTAGCTTCATCTTCAATGGTAAATCCTCCAGCATCATACCAAGTAAATTTATATTGCAGACGTAAATCGGTGCCAACCTTACTTAGAATTAACGCCGAACCTTGTAATAAATCACCTTGAGTACGCACGTTAACTTGTTCGACAGTAACTTCTTGACCAAATGAGTAATTATCAACCCGAGTTTCGCCATTGGAACCTGCTGATACACCTGCGGTGTGATTCGCACAAGCTGACATCATTAATACTAATGTTACGACAACTATTGAAAATTTCATCATGCATCCTCTTGATAACTTAACCCAATTGGGTTGAAACTGACTGTTAATAAATGACTTATATTAGGTAGCTTATAATAAGCGGCTAATACTAAGCGGCTTACATTATTTACTCTTCTACAGAATAGACAAAAGCCTATTGGTCTAATAAAAAGTGCGCTCTAGCGGTGGCAATTAATTGCTTTCTATTTGTTTGCCAACAATTGATTGTAACATGAGCGACTCTGCGACCTTGACGGGTGATTTTGCACTCAGCGAAGGTATCTTGGTGTAAACCAGCCCTTAAATAATCAATTGAAAAGTCAATAATTTTAGGCACTTTCTTCGCTTGCATAAACACCATTAGTTGCACAATTGCCGACATTTCCATAAAGCCTGCAATCACACCACCATGAATAGCGGGTAAAATCGGGTTGCCAATATTGTCGTCTTTTTGCGGTAATTTAAACACCATTTCATCACCGAAACGATTAACACTCATGCCGATAAACTGTGTATACGGCACTTTAGCTAATAAATAACTATAATCGTTCAAGTCGATGGCACGTTTAACAATATCATGAACATTTAAATCATCCGCCGCAAAAGCATCCGCAATTGGCGTAACTGACTCTCGAGTCTCAACATTACTTTTGCTTGACTCTACAGTATTTTTTGACTCGCCCATTAATGCTTGACGGAATTCTTCACCTACCATTTCAGGACTAATACGCATAAATGAACCCACGGCGTGAGCAATAGGGTCATCAACACTGTCTTGATAAGCAATCGCCCTAGTGAATGCTACATTGGCAGATAAACGATAACACTCCGCAATGGCATATAGCGGCTTATCGGGTTCAGCTGGCTTCATATAGTCGACACGCAAATCCAGTGTTGGTGATATCTCTAAAGACTCATATTTAGCTAAAATCGCACTCACAACCGAAGTCCCAGATGCAGTGTCGATTAGCGTAGTCACTACCCCGCCATGGATAACACCAGTATCTGGGTCGCCAATAATATCCTGGCTATATGGCAGTTCAAGTAACACATGATGTTCACTGGCTTCAAGCACACTGATATTCAATCTGCGGCACTGCGCTAATTGATTAACAAAGCGGGTTGCCACTTCTGTTAGCGGAAAAAAATCACTGTTTATTTTCATTTCGCTCAATTTATCCTGCGTGATTTAGCATAGAACCCAATGGTTTTCCGCCTACCAAATGCATGTGAATGTGATAAACCTCTTGGCCACCATGTTTATTACAATTCATAATTAAACGATAACCATCTTCAGCGATACCAGCCTCATCAGCTAATTTAGCTGCAACTGACATCATGCGACCTAACGCAAGTTCATCTGAAGCTTTAATATCATTAGCAGTCGGAATAAGATGATTCGGAATAATTAAAATGTGAGTCGGTGCTTGAGGTGAAATATCACGAAACGCAGTGACTAGCTCGTCTTGGAATAAAATATCCGCAGGAATTTCGCGGCGAATAATTTTACTAAAAATGGTTTCTTCGGCCATGGGTAATCATCCTTATCGTTTATGTAGGGTGAAGCCTGTTACGGGATCTACAAACTAGGTTATCTTATAGTATCAACTACCGCCTTTGTCACTCCAGTAAATACTCCTTTTAGATTTAGAAGATTTGTACATCAGCATTTGCACATTGTGAGTGATTTTGGCAGCATTAAGATTCTTCTAGCTCGCATTTCTTTTTAGCAACACCCACTTACTTGGAATTTGTTCATGCATTATCACATCATTGCTATCGATCCTAAAGCGCATTTATTTGAAGTCACTCAAACAATTAGCACAGCAAAACCTCATCAGATTTTGTCATTACCCTCTTGGCTACCTGGCAGTTATATGATCCGTGATTTCGCCAGAAACCTGATTGATATAAAAGCGGTTGATAACAATGAACAACCGATCGAAGTATTGCAGTTAGATAAACAAACTTGGCAATGCCAAAACAGTGAAAATTTTATCAAAATTAGT
The DNA here is from genome assembly GCF_019654955.1 of Shewanella sp. KT0246. GTDB lineage: Bacteria > Pseudomonadota > Gammaproteobacteria > Enterobacterales > Shewanellaceae > Shewanella > Shewanella goraebulensis. The sequence continues at coordinate 41,166 of NZ_BPEV01000026.1, forward strand.
TATCAAGTTTATGCTTGGGACCTATCTGTGCGTTCAGCGCACTTAGATACTACCCATGGCTTTTTTAATGGCAGTAGCGTTTTCTTATGCGCTAAAGAACTTGAAGAAACCAAGCATACTTTAACCATTGAAAAACCAGCATTAGATGAGTTAAAGCAATGGAAGTTAGCCACCAGCATGAAAAGAACTGCAGGTGAACAATTCGGCTTTGGAGAGTTTTATGCCGATAACTATGATGACTTCATTGATCACCCTGTTGAAATGGGCGAACTGACTATTGAAAGCTTTGAAGCTTGCGGCGTACCGCACGATGTTGTCCTCAGCGGTAAACATCGCGCATCAATGCCGCGCATATGTAAAGACTTAAAAGCCATTTGTGAATACCAGATAAACCTTTTTGGTGGCAATGCTCCCTTTGAACGCTATGTCTTTTTAACCACTGTTTTAGGTAATGGTTTTGGCGGATTAGAGCACCGTGCAAGCACTGCGTTAATGTGTTCTAGAAAAGATTTACCCACTAATATGGAGCACGAGGTCAACAAAGATTATCGGGTTTATCTATCCCTATGTAGTCACGAGTATTTCCATAGTTGGAATGTAAAACGGATTAAACCTGCCGAGTTTACGCCATTCGATTTATCTAAAGAAGCTTACACAGAGCAACTTTGGGCCTATGAAGGCATAACATCCTACTTTGATGACTTTTTAACTTATCGAAGTGGTTGTGTAGATCAAACTCAATATTTAACCATGCTTAGCGAAATCATGACTCGAGTTTATCGCTCTCAAGGTCGTTTTAAGCAAACCTTAAAATCGTCGAGCTTTAATGCGTGGACTAAATTTTATAAGCAAGATGAAAATGCCAATAATGCCATTGTCAGCTACTATACTAAAGGCGCGTTATTCGCACTCTATTTGGACTTAACGATCCGTCTAGAAACTAACGGAAAACAGAGTTTAGATGATGTTATGCGCGAACTTTGGCAAGATTATGGCTCAAAAAACATTGGCACCCAGATTGATACCCACCAACAAATTATCGAAAGTCTGTTAAACAGAAATTGCGATGATTTATTTGCTTACCTTGATAACACCCAAGATATCCCGCTAAAGCCTTTACTTGAAAAAGTAGGGATTACTATGCGACTTCGAGCAAGCGCAGGAAATACCGATTTAGGTGGCGGAGATGTGTCTGGCAATAAAATCGCATTTGGCGCAAAAACTAAACCGGAATCTATCGGCCTAAAAGTCTTAACGGTGGCCCGAGCTAGCCCTGCTCATCAAGCTGGATTAAGTGCTGGAGATTTATTGATTGCAGCTAATAACTTGCAAGTTGATGCTCAATTTGAAGCGCAACTTCAAACTATGACCGTCGGTGAAGAATTGTTATTTCATTGGTTTAGACGAGACGAGCTGATGCAGGGGGTTATGCCAATCAATGAATCAGTAGCTGATACAATTAGCCTTGAAATTCAAGATAAAAATAAGCTAAGCATTTGGCTATAGTGAATATCAAATCTTAATAAGTAATTTATAAGTAAAAAAAGGTGCCTCAAAGGCACCTTTTTTACGTGTTGCTGATAAATTATCCTCGTTTGATTCTCGCGCTCACTTTCGCTTCGCTGTGAGCTTCTAACCAATATTTCTGTAAGGTTGTGTTTTGCATTCCTGTTGCTGAATCACCTAAACTCCACGCCCCTTTCCAAATCCCATCAGCGATTAAGTGAACCACTGCGCTTTCAATTGCCGAAACAACACAAAGACTCACTGGTTCATTTGAAGTATAGCCAGCTTCAGCTTCTAATAAATCTTGAGCATCAATAAACTTAAACACTCCTGCAGTAATTTCTTTTGATATAACCGCTTTAGTTGTCGTAACACTACTCAGTAAACGGCCTGTTCGAATGTCCACTGCACGTAGGTTGACAGTAATACTGTCAACACGATACTGCCCTGACGCACCTATACCTAAATAACGTGCGCCTGCACCGCCAGTTTTAATGTTGGTATCATAAGCGACAATTCCGCCTTCCATTAACACCTGAGCACTGTTTAATTGTGGAAGTTTACTCGCATCCCCTTTAAGTCCTGCGCGAACAATTTTTCGCTCAGTCAAAAGGTTTTGAAGTCCTTCTCGCTCTACTGGTATAAACCAAGCCGAATCATTTAAAGACTGCGCTAAAAACGCTGTCCCAGACTGTGGCACTGCTGTTGAAAAGTTACTTGATGGAATTGGCTTGTATTGGCCTGTTTGGTCTCTAAAGTCGTAAACAGCAGCAACCATAGCGCCTTGCGGAAAAGGTAAACTTGTTAGGTCATAATAAGTTTCACTTTTTGGCATTAGGCTAGACGTTGCATCAATGTCTTCAAATTGTTCATCAACTGATGAACAAGCTGAAAGCAAGATGACTAAAGAACTTATAATAATTTTATTCATTGTTAGCCACCCACACTATCATCAACAATACCGCCAACTTCAATAATGGTTGTTTCGCCAGTTAGCACATCAGTTATATGTACAATTAACGAACCATCTTCATTGACGACATTAATTTCGAAATCATCAGTTAATAAATATCCTTCCCCACCATTAGCTGCATCATTAAATAGCTGACTCATTAATCTTGACTGCAATGAGCTAGAAAGCCTTTCAAGAGCCGTTGGCGCAACATAGCCAGAACCACCACCATCGTGGTCATTCTGAGCCGCAGCATTCGCTAATAAGTATGAACCATTTAAATAACTGCCACCAAAGGCTGGATTCACAGGTTGATAAATCAATTGAGTTGCAAAAGTATCAAGTGAGAACATTAATACTATTGAAGTTAATATTAGTTTTTTCATATTGGCATTCCCTGCTTATATCTCATCAGGAGCAAGATCAGGATCAAATAACGCTCCCAACACTGCTTGTTCGTTTCTTTTAGTCACAGCAGCATTCACTCTCTTAGCTGCGTAATCGGCCTGATCGTCCATATTCCTACTCACCGGTGAAACAAAAGTGACAAATATGGTTTTACGATTATGTTGAATTAAAATTTTACTACCACTTCTTGCTGTTGCTTGCTCAACAACGGTTAAGCCCGAGTGTTTGTTATTACCGCCAATATCTCGATATGCAGCTACAAATTCACGATAAAATCTATGACCTAACCTTGTCATAGCTCTGTTTAATATAAGTCCATCAATTAAGTCTGATTCTTGTTTAGGTTTGTTATCATTAACTATGATTGATTTTGTCCCTGGTTTTTTTAATGAATTTTCTTGTGCCACAGATGCTTTAGACTCTGGCACGATTTCATCTAAAGCTGGCTTCACCTCAGGGACTGACACTTGTTTTTGAGGTTCGACTTCAACTTTATTAACTTCAGCAGCCACCGACTCATTCATCAAAATGACAAATAAGAAATTAAGGCTGATGAATATCAATAAAGAATTTTTCACACTCTTACCTCATGCATATGAGTTTGAGCCCAAGCAATCGCTTGCCCACGACTTGAAACTCCAATTTTTCTAAATGCTCTATAAAGGTGAGTTTTAATGGTGCTTTCACTAACAAATAGTTGATTCGCAATATCTAAGTTAGTACTACCTGTTAAAAGTGCTTGTAACACTTCTCTTTCTCTAATAGTAAGATGCTCCGATTCGTCATCTGCATCATCATTCATAATCGACTTATGTAAATCAATTGGGATGACACTGCGGCCTTTCAAAATTTCATTTAAACCACTACTAATTTCGGTTAGATCCGCATCAATATAGAATGCGCCTGTCGTTGTGGCAGGATGGATAAGAAATTTTGCATCAACTTGTTTTGGAAAATTTATAAACACTGTCTTTACAACATAATGCTCGCGCTCAATCAGTCGTTGTAATTGATAAGCTTGTTGTAAATCTATGGTGGCCAAATCAAACACCACTAAAGATATTTGCTGAGTTGCGAGTTGAGAACTCATTGTTGCTGGTGTTGCTTTTGCAAGCTTAACCAAAAACTCTTGAGGCCAACGACAATCAAGTAAATCGATGAGTAATTGAGAACGGGAAACTATCATCCAGTTGATAACTTTAAACATCACTTACACTCCATGTGATTGCGAATAAAAGATAATTAATAAGCTCTGATACTGTACCTGTATCATTAAAGCCAGATTAGCAAGCTAACCTGGCTTTAACAATTAGCCGAAAGGGTGTTTAAAAACCCTTACTTATACTTTAGTACTACATACCTTGGTTAACCATAGCTGTGTTGCTAGAACCAAATTGAGTTACTAAAGCAGAGTTACCCATATCAGTTTGAATAACTGTCGCAGCATTTAGGCTTCCACCCTCAACATAAACATCTGCAAAGTTCTCAGAACCCGTTTGAGTAATATTAATGTCATTTGTTGTACCAACCCATGATTCACCTACCGCTTCGTTTAAAGAACCAGATTGAATGATATCGATAGTAGAGCCAGTACTAGCACCATCTGCATATGCATGGTTAGATGTACCAGTTTGGCTAATGTTTATGATATTGCCATCACCGAATGTACCAGCACCAATATCCGAACCATAATAATTCACTGCAGAAGGATGATTAGAAACAGTGTTGCCTGTACCGTCTTGAGTAATGTTAACTTGGCTACCGGCACCTAAATCTGTTGCAGCACCTGCGTAGTTAGAAGTACCAGATTGACTAACCATTACTCCATTACCAAAACTATTTGACCCTTGGTCCACAACAGCCATGTTTAAATCACCGCTTTGTGTAACCGTTGCACTATCACCGTCACCTAATTGATCAACAGTTGCTGTGTTACCAAAACCTAAAGCTGAAGAGCCACTCTGGCTAACAGTTGCTGTGTTTCCATTATTAGCTTGTGTAACATAGGCCATTTGGCTGTATTCAGATTGCGTTACTGTTGCTGTTTGACCAGTTCCAGACTGCATAACTGTAGCTTGCCCTTCTTCACCACTCTGAAGCACTGTAGCCGTTCCACTATCACCCAGTTGATCAACATCAGCCATATTACTCAAATTTGATTGAGTTACATAACCTTGGTTACCGTCACCCATTTGCAGAACATTCGCATTATTTGCTAAACCGGTTTGAGTTGTATTACCAATATTTCCGTTACCAACCTGGCTCACTACTGCGATAGTAGTATCTGAACCGGCACCTGAATAATTCTGCGTATCTTGCATGACTGTAGAACTGTTTAAAGAACCATCTTGAGTAATCGAAGCTGAAGCTGCATCAGAAGAATCTTGATCAATTAATGCTGTGTTAGTTGGGCCGCCATATTGTGTAATCGTGGCATCAGCATAATCTGACCAGTGATTATCAATAGTTGCAGTGCTATCAAAACCGTTTTGATTAATTGTAGAAGTAGCACCGTCACCATTATCTTGTATGATAGTTGCTGTATTTTCATCGCCATTTTGGTTCACTATAGCAGTTGCATTATCAGCATTAAAAATTTGTTGTGTAATATCAGCTTGGTTTAAATTACCTACTGTATTAATTTCTGCTACCGCTGTTTGGGTACTAACTTGTTGAGTGATATTACCAGTGTTTGTACTACCGTTTTGATTTACAGTTGCAGTAGACTCAGAAGTATCAGACTGATTAATTGTCGCAGTGTTTGAAGTACCATCCTGATCAACAAATGCATCATTGTCATTGCTATTTACAACTTGGTTAACAGTTGCTGAATTACCAGTACCATTTTGCTCAACTTCTGCTTCATTACCACTACTTGCATATGCGCTACTAGAAGCAAAAATTGCAGCTGTAACTAAAAGAGCTATTTTAGAGTGTTTCATTATCGTATTTCCCTTTACTATGTTTAAAAAAATTATTTATGCTTGGATTAATTACCACAACATCTTTGAGTGATTTCAACATGCTGTGAATTACCCCATTGGAGTACACCTACCGCATTCCCGGATCCGTACTGCTGGATCTCGATAGAATTTTCGTAACCACTTTGCTGTATTAAAGCTACGTTTCCTGTTCCTGTTTGCATAACATCGAGATATAAGCTTTCTCCATGCTGCAAAGAGACAACCACATTACCCACCCCGGTTTGTAAGATTTGCGCTTCAATATCAGAACCTGACTGAATCAAACCAGCAAAATGTTGCGAGCCTTGTTGATTAGTATTTATTGAATTATTAAAGCCACCTTGATGAGAACGGAATAAGTTGTCCATTCCAGATTGATTTAAGTTTAATGAGTTATCACTTCCGTCTTGATTGATACGAGCAATATTATTTGCTCCGCTAGCAAGTTCATCATATTCACTTAAATCTGACTGACTGAAACTAGGAAAAGAAGCTAGACAGACAACAAGAGCAAGCATCCCTGCTATTGTTTGTAAGCGATGCAATATTTCACGCTTGAATAAGTCCATGCTTCCTGCCCTTACCATAGTGAAGAGTTAATTCCCTTCACATTTCCAGTAAGCTCAGTATTACTTTTTCCTGACTAGCTTGAATCCACCCCGAGTATTAAAGGCGCTTAGACCAATAGGCTAAAAAAAATATTACCCCCTACTTTATTACTATAAGCCCAAATAGCACTAAAACACCTAAAGCGTTGATAAACATGAATTAAATACAATGGCGTCAGTAAAATGACATATAACGAAAGGTTGAGAGGTTTACAAGAAGAGAGACTTTCTAGAGCTCGAAGTTGACGGTCAGTATTAACCCAACAACAAATAAAAGCACCACAGTAATAGAATTGCACACATGGTTTGCCAAAATTTAATTGGATTTCTTTGAATAAAAGGAATGAAGGTTTTGGAATCAGTTTGGCTGGGTGTAGTTAATGCGTGAATAAACTCATTGGTATCAGCAAAGCGTAATGAAGGCTCAACAGATAACGCTTTTTGTAATGCTTTATCCATCCATTCGGGCACCATGGGATTAGTTGCATAAACGGGGATATAAGTAAGCTTTAAAAAGTCATTTCTGCTATGGCATTTGGCTAGTTGTCCTTTAAAAGGCTGTTCACCAGCAAGCATTTCATAAGCTATAACGGCAAAAGAGAATAAGTCAGCTCTGCCATCGGACTGATAACCTAGAATAACTTCAGGTGATGTGTAATCCGCAGTACCCAGTATCTTGTCTCGTTTAAGCGGCGTATTAATTTCAGCAATGCCTTTAATATGGCAAGCACCAAAGTCAATAATTTTGACCACCCCATCTCGAGTGAGATAAATATTATCTGGCTTTAAATCTTGATGAAGTGTTTCTTTACGATGAAAAGCCCGAATACCAGTCTCTACTTGCTTTAGTAACAGTAATACATCCTCAACAGGCCCTCGCTGATGTTGTTCCATCCAATCAGCCAAACTTAAGCCTTCTAGATATTCAGTCAAATAATAAAGCGCCGACTTATTAACATGATGATCAACGACTTTCACCACATGCTGATTATTAATTCTATGACCTATCCAACTTTCAAGCATAAAACGTTCAATATAAGCTGCATCATCAATGTAATTTACTGACGGTGTTTTCATACAGCGTTCTTCACCGAGCTTATTTTTTACGATATACACTTGGCTGCGTTGACTTTGATGCAGCACTTTAGTGACTTCATAGTCATCCAGTTTCATCCCTACTGCCATTGGCGGCGGAAAAGGACGGCTAGAAAGTTTACGATAAACATCGTCAATGGCTTGAGTGGGTAGCTGTTTTACTCCGATAAGCTGGGCGCTTAAGTTATCCTTGCTCTCCAATTCAAAGGCTTTATCAAGCAGCTTTTGACAAAATATCTCACAGGAATTATCCGATAAAGTTGGATTAGATTGTTGAAAATTCGATAAACTTTTAGCCAGTTCATGATCGGTAACCACATCATGGATACCATCTGTGGTCATTAAATAAAGGTCACCAACTTCAATATTAAACTGTTTGTAATCAACCTCTAGATTGACATCCATTCCCAATGCGCGAGTAAGATAACTGGTAAAGTCATTCACTGATGTGCTGTGATCGCGACTTAATTTGACCAGTTGACCTTGTCTAAAGCGATATATTCGCGAATCACCCACATGCAGCATATGCGCCGAACACGACTTAAACACTAACGCACTAAAAGTACATACATAGCCTTTCCGTGCATCGCGATAGTCTTGACCTAAACCATACAACCAGCGATTAAGCGCAGTTAAAACACGAGTACTAGAGGTCAAAACACTCCATGATTCAGGCGTTGAATAGTAATCAGCGATAAAGTTAGACACGCTTATGGCTGATGCTTTAGCACCACCTTCAGCTGCACTCACTCCATCGCTGATGACACTCACAATCCCTTTTGTGGTTAACATCAAACCCGTAGGTATTTTGATGCCAATTGCATCTTCATTATCTGGTTTGCGCCCTTTATCAGACACTTGTCCTGCAAATACTTCCAAAACTCCAGAAATCGGTAATTGCTCAGCTTTTGGGTTTGTTGCATCCACTAAAACAGCTTTGCTCTTACCCAAGTGACTGTCGATATGAGCCTCGATATGAGTATCAACATGAGCAACTGCTTGAGTTAAGGTGTTCTCACTCTCTGCCTTATTCAAACCTGCAGTGTTCAATTTAGTATTATGGTTTGATTGCATCACAATCCTATAAAAAAACTAACACCGTAAAGTTAATACAAAACGGTGTTAGTGATTGATAGAGAAGATTAATTAACACTAATCAGTGTCACTTCACCCTTTTCATTCACTTCAGCCATATGGCCTTTAGGCTCAGTCATAAAGAATAAAGTAATAAAACCGAGTACCGCACTGACAGCAATAACATAAAAGAACACAGAGGTCGGTACCATTGAATAAACGGTTAAGAAAAATACCGCGCCAACATTACCATACGCCCCTGTCATACCTGCAATTTGGCCCGTTAAACGGCGCTTAATGAGTGGTACAGCCGCAAATACCGCTCCCTCTCCGCCTTGAACAAAGAAAGAACATGCCATAACCACAACAACAGCTAACGGCAATGACCAAGAACCATCAATTTGCCCAACAGCAAAGTAACCAACCGCTAAACCTGCTGTAAGAATTAATAAGGTATTTTTACGGCCAAATTTATCACTTAACCAACCGCCACCAGGGCGAGACATCAAGTTCATAAACGCATAGCTCGATGCCACCATCCCCGCCTGTGCCATACCTAACCCAAAGGTTTCAGCAAAAAATAATGGCAACATGGAGACAACAGCTAATTCAGAACCAAATGTCGTAAAGTACAATACATTCAACACCGCAACTTGCTTAAAAGGATAGCGTTCAAACTCAGGTACTTCTTTGACAAAAATATCTTTATTCACCTGATATGTTTGATAAAGGTCGACAAAGAAGATACCGACTAAACCTGCATAAATAATGTTTGTAGTTTGCCCATCAAGCATAGCAACGCCTGCAGGTGATAACTTCCAAGCAAGTAGTGCTAAAGTTGCGTACATCGGGATCTTCATGAAAATCAGTAAAGCAAAATCGCCTTTACTAGTGACTTCTAATCCGCCTGCTTTTTTAGGTTTAAAATAAGTCGAACCTTTTGGCGTATCAGTGACATTAAAGTAATACACAAATGCGAACGCTAAACTCATTAATCCTGTTAGACCAATGGCATAACGCCAGCCATCTTCACCACCAAAAAATATTGCAATGGCTGGTAAGGTAAATGCAGCAGCTGCTGAACCAAAGTTACCCCAACCGCCGTAAATGCCTTCAGCAGTGCCAAGCTCTTTTGCAGGGAACCATTCACTAACAATACGAATACCAATAACAAAGCCTGCGCCAATGAAACCAATTAAAAAACGCGCTAATGCGAGTTGTTCAAACGAGTCTGCGACAGCGAACATAAAACACGGTATCGAACACACACCCATTAACACTGAATAAGTTAAACGAGGTCCATATTTATCCGTCACCATGCCGATAATAATTCGCGCAGGAATCGTTAGTGCGACATTTAATATCAATAAGGTTTTAATCTGCGATTTAGTCAATCCTAGACTATCCGCGATTACGCTCAATAACGGCGCAGCATTAAACCAAACGACAAAAGTAATAAAAAATGCAATCCAGCTTAAATGCAGTGTTTTCATCTTTCCCGAAAACGACAGTAAGTTAAATTTTTCAGAACTCATTCTTCACGTCCTTATGACTTAGCCAAGATAAGAACTTGGCCAGCCTCCTTTTTAATCTCATAGGGAGAAGCAACTAATGCTTCATCTTCAATACACACGCCAGTCTCAAGGCTGTAATGTTGCTTATATAGCGGTGATGCAACACAGAGCACCCCTTCCATATCGCAAATTAATCCTCTAGCTAATAAGCTAACGCCAGTCGCAGGGTCAACATTATCAATAGCGAATAATCCGTGCTTACCTAGATCAAATATCGCAACCGCTTTACCAGCAACCCAAGCAGCAACACCTGTTCCTTGAGGTAAAGTTGACTCATTACATACATTTACCCAACTCATACTAATTCCTCCGCTACAGCTTGCTCGTTTTGTTCACTGGTGATGTCTTTAATCGCTATATTTCCAGCACCTGATGATTCAGGGCTTAATGGGAAACGTTGCTCACGAACGCGCTCGTATAAATGTGTCTCACCTTCTGGCATCGCATCAGGGTTAACAAACTCATTGAAGCGCGCTAAAAACTCAGGCTTATCTAAACTGGTTTTCCATTCGCACTGATAAGTATCTACTACATTATTCATTTGCGAATCTAACTCAGCAGCAATGCCTAAACTGTCTTCAATCACTACAGATTGCAGATACTCAAGGCCGCCTTCTAATGATTCCATCCAAACAGAGGTACGTTGTAACTTATCTGCAGTTTTAATATAGAACATTAAAACTCTATCAATGTATTTCACTAAGGTTTCAGTATCTAAATCAGTGGCAAATAAATCACCATGACGTGGACGCATGCCTCCGTTACCAGCAACATACAAATTCCAACCTTTATCCGTTGCAATCACACCGATATCTTTACTTTGTGCTTCAGCACACTCGCGGGTACAACCAGAAACAGCAAACTTAATTTTATGAGGGCTACGCAGACCTTTGTAACGATTCTCTAAATCAATCGCGGTGCCAACTGAATCTTGAACACCATAACGACACCAAGTGCTACCGACGCAAGATTTAACAGTACGTAGCGATTTACCGTATGCATGACCAGTCTCAAACCCTGCATCAATAAGCTTGTGCCAAATAATCGGTAGCTCAGATAATTTGGCGCCAAACATATCAATACGTTGACCACCGGTAATTTTGGTATATAAGTCGAACTCTTTGGCCACTGCGCCAATTGCGATTAAGCCATCTGGCGTTATTTCGCCGCCCGCAATACGTGGTACAACGGAATAGGTGCCGTCTTTTTGTAAGTTACCTAAGTAGGCATCATTAGTATCTTGAAGTTGCACGTGACTACTTTCTTGGTTCAATACATATTTATTTTGCAGCGAAGCAAAAATTGATGCTGCAGCAGGTTTACAAAGATCACAACCAAACGTGCTGTGTTGTCCTGTGGGTGATTTTTTACCATGCTTAGTAATCAAAGTGTCAAAGTCAGTAATATTCTCGACCTGGCATAAATGATAAAGCGACTGTCTGTCATGCTCGAAATGCTCACAAATACCTGTGTTACATTCAACTCCTTCAGCAATAAGCGCCTGATCCATCACCTGCTTAACTAGTGCTGAACATCCTCCACAACCTGATGCTGCGCGGGTACATGACTTAATTTCAGCGATGGTATGGTTACCTTCCTTCACTGAATTGACGATATCGGCTTTCGTTACCTGATGACACGAACAAATAATAGAGGTGTCTTTTAGCTCAACGGCTGACTCATCGCCAGTCATTAGCAACTCAACCGCATTGCCTTCAATTTCATCTTGCGATAAATAACAGTCTAATAGTCGGTTATAGTCACTATTATCACCGACTAACACCGCGCCTTTTAGGAACTTACCGGTTTCATCTAGCCAGAGTTTTTTATAAATTCCAGATTGGTTATCTGAAAGTTCAACAAACTGTGCATTTTCAAAACCACGACTTTCACCTATTGCAGCAACATCTACACCCAGTAATTTAAGCTTGGTGCTCATGTCCGCACCTGTAAACGTAGAAGATGAAGTTGCACCATCAGCACTTGCAGCAATGTGCGACACTGCAACACGCGCCATTTGATAACCTGGTGCAACTAAGCCAAAGATGCGGTTTTGCCATAAGGCACATTCACCTATGGCATAAACATCTGCCGCTGAAGTCAAACAATTATCATCAATAGTGATGCCACCTCGCTCACCCATTGCCAACCCACTTGAACGAGCCAACGCATCTTGCGGGCGAATACCTGCTGAAAACACAATCATGTCAGTTTCAAGGAAGGTGTCATCGTTAAATGTCATGCGATGCATAGCCGACTCACCATCAATAATGGCCGTGGTCGCTTTTGAAGTATGAACCGAAACACCCAAGTCATTAATTTTACTTTTCAGTAAATCACCTGCTTTATCATTTAACTGAACAGGCATTAACTGCGGTGCAAACTCAACCACATGGGTTGTTACTCCTAACGCCATTAGTGCATTTGCCGCTTCTAAGCCTAATAGCCCGCCACCAACAACCACACCGACCTTAGACTGGCTAGCGGCAGCTTCAATATCCTGTAAATCTTCAATGGTGCGATAAACCACGCAACGCTCGCGGTCATTGCCATTAATTGGCGGTACAAAAGGATATGATCCCGTTGCCAACACTAAACGATCATATACGCCAGTGATGCCATCTTCGGTAGTAATGGTTTTATTTTCTGTATCTACTGCCGTAATGCGCGTATCTAGATGAAGTTTTACGCCCCAATCTTGGTAATCCTGCGCACTTGTTAACATCAGCTCATCAGCGCTGCCTGTTTCAAAGTACTTGGATAACTGCACACGGTCATATGCTGGACGAGGCTCTTCACCAAAGACTTCAACATCGAATTGATTTTGTAAGCCTTGACTACATAACTGTTCAATAAAATGGTGCCCGACCATGCCATTTCCGATCACAACAAGCTTTGGTTTTGCACTCGTTACTTTCGTTGAATTCGACGTTCCTGTTGAATTAGCCATCGTAGGCTCCTTTATTTTTTTGAATACTAAAAAACAAAAAGGCGCCAATCTCTGGATTAACAGAGATGGCGCCATTGCCTATGATTCAAATTTTTAAAATATAAACTGAAAAAACTTTCACTGACTAACAAATCTTTATGAGTGTGACTAAGACGCCATTGCCTTAAGTAAAACCCTCATATTCATCAAAAAATCGCTAGCCTTTAATCTTGGATAAATGTCTCACTACATGTATTTACATATTGCATCGACTATGCCAACCCGATAAATAATGTAACCCACTGATAATTAATCACTTAAAGTCATGTGAAATATATACGCTTAGGCTTCCTTGTTCACCGCAGGAGCAGTTGCACCAAACTGATGCATCTTCTTTGCCTCAAGTTGTTGCGCGGCAGAAATGATCTGCTGCGCCATATCAGCAAGACTAATACTTCTATCCATCGCCTGTTTTTGAATTAATTCATGAGCTTGTGATTCAGAAATACCTTGTCTTTGTAGCATTGACTTGGCCTTAGACATGAGTTTTAAACCTGTACATTTGGCATCAAGTAGCTTGACCTTTTCAAGCATATTAGACGCACTGTTAAAGCGAATTTTTGCTAAGCCGACTAATGAATTTAATCGCTTAGGAGTCATTTTCTCTGGCACAAAAGTGACTCGACCACACTTTAATAGGTTCTCAAGATGACTCTCGTCCCAAGCGTAAGCATTAACGATTATTGGCAATGCAGTACTTGCTAGTAATCGCTCAATAAAAACTTGTTGCATCGGTTGTAGCGCTTCAGTAAAAAACACCAAGCACAAACCATTACCTTTCATGGCTTGGCGTTCTAACTGACTTAGTGAGCTCATCTCGACACAAGGCTCAACAGAACTCAGTTCAGACATACAATCAACAAACAAATCTTCATTTTTAAACGAAGGGTCACGATAAACTAAATTAACCATGAATTAGCTCCGAACGTTATGGTTAAAAAACACGATATTAAATTCGCTAAAACTCCTGAAATCAATAACTTCATGGGCGCTGCTCACAAACATTAGCATCCGCTTGATAAGAGTTCATAAACGTCTCACCAGTTTGGCTTAAGTCATCTTTAAAAGAGGCGCTATTATTGCGAAGAAGCCAGTCTTTATTGGCTCTTTCAATTGCCTTTTCAATGGTTAACGAAGGTGATAACAAGGCGTACACTAAGGCCATTGTTGCAATAATACTGCTAATGGCTTGTTGCAACTGTAAATCTGTCAGTTCGGTTTCGTTAATATCAACACCGCGCCACAACTGTGCAAGCAAGTATGCAGGCAAATCAGACTGCCCTACTTTTGCACCAACAAAAGCCTCAAGCTGTGTGGGCATGTCCAACTGCTCAGTTTTAGAGGTAAACTGAGTACCGTTAGCACTAAAACGCAGCAAGCTTAACTGAGTGGTCACTCTCGGGTTAATCTCTGTTTCACCCTGCAAACCTTTAAAAATGGCAATATTGGCAGGTTTTTCAGTTCCATTAGGTACTTGTTGTGCAGCCAGCAACATTGCTACTTGTTGGTGCTGCTTATCTAAACCGGGATGAAAATAGCTGCGTAAACTAAATGCAGCATTAGTTGGATTAATACAACGAACTGACATTTGAATTAAACTTCGAAGCCCCAATTCTTGGTGTAAGCAGCGACAATCATTAAGTACAGGAACAATATCAGCAGAATTAACGTAGATAACCCCAGAAGACGCTAAGTTGGATTTCGCTTGTTCTGCGGTAAAACAGCGTGGAATATCTAGCGCAGAAATAAAAGCTTCAACATGTCGACGATGAGGCAAGGATTGACTATCACCATGTAAGATAATGGTTTTGCCATTTTTCGCGAGTGTTTTAGCGGCTAATAATAACCATGGTAATTGCTCGCGCTTACCCGCGTAAACTGGCCAGTCGATATCAGCTTTAATTGATTGCCACTGAGGTGGGACTAATTTTTTTAGACCTGCAGCGACACCCGCCAATTCTTCAATGGATTCACCACGAACACGCATCAACATCATTGCAGCTGCCATTTGGCTATTAGTTACATCACCTTTAGCATAAGCTGTGATTAAATGTGACGCCTCAGCAAAGTTTAAGCTGCGACAGCCTTTAATGCCTTTCCCCAAGGTTTTAACCAATTTACGGGTATCATAACCTTCGGCTGTCAGCATGGTCTCATCATGTTGTTCAACCATTTACAACCTCATCTAGATGGTAATCAGCCATACTGTTATTTGCTAAATTGGCATCAGCAGAGTGAGTATCAATATCATCAAGTAACGCTGTTAACTCTTGGCCAACGGCAACGACGTCCCCAATAATAATTAGTGTCGGACCGCTGCCTTTAATGGTTTGTGCTTTGTCAGCCATGTTGTTCACATTAGCGAATGTCACTAACTGATTCGGTCTGCCACCGTTGGTCACAAATGCAACAGGAAGTTGAGCAGGTGCATCCACCGCCAATAAACCTGCTGAAATTGCAGTGGCTTGTTCTTTGCCCATATAAAAAACTAAGGTTGATTCTGCAGCAAGCAAGGCTTTCCATTGTGTTGGCGCTTGATGATTACCTTCACTAATAAACCGTGTACCTGTTACTAAGGTGACTGAACGCGCGGTGCCTCGATACGTTAAAGGAATACCTGTGGTAGATGCACAACCTAATGCTGCTGTTACTCCGGGTGTAAATCGACTCACTACCCCTTTTTTAGCAAGGTAAATAGACTCTTCAGCTCCGCGGCCAAAAATATGCGGGTCGCCACCTTTTAAACGCACTACCTTTAACCCTTGAAGCGCAAGTTTTGCCAGCAAAGCATTAATATCATCTTGTTTATAGCTAGGTTGACCGCAACGCTTGCCGACAAAATGGCGTTGACACTCTGGTGACACTAGAGAAAGAATATCGCTGCTGACTAAGCTGTCATAAACTAACGCTTCGGCTTGAGAAACAATCCGCGCTGCTTTAATCGTCATCAAATCCAGTTGTCCACAACCTGCTCCAACAATTTCAACTTCACCTGCGCCTAATTGATTTTCATCCGCTTGGTTTAAAGAGGTTATGGCCTGATTAAAGTTAACTAACTTATTAAATGAATGGCTCATCACGCCACCTCCTCTTGTGTAGATTTTGTCGGACTTTTCTTGGTGTTTTCTGGTTTTGCTTTTACTTCAGTGTTTTGAGTGGCTACCGCTGGCGTTTTCGCTTCATTTTCAGAATTTTTGGTTTCAATAGCCATATCTTCAAGCCCAACTAACCAAATATCATTGGCACATTGGACGACTTCACTATGACAACTGCCGCATTGTTTTCCGCATCCAAGTTCTGCCTGAGTTTCACTAAGTGCTGCATTAAAGTCAGCTTGGTTAATTGAAATATTGTCTGTTGCGCTGCGTTTATTAAATACGGTGTTGTCGAGTTTTTGCAGCATAGCATCTTGAATTTTAGCTTCCGTAACGCCTGTACATGCACAAATAAGTGGGCTGTTACCTGCTTTGATTAACTGATGCAATTGCTGCATTAAGGCAGTATCGACTTCTTTTCCAATAAGCAAGTGCATAGGTTCAAGCGCCACTTCAACCTGTTGTTCGCTTAACAATTTTAGCGATACCAGCAGACCTTTATGAATATTGCATTGCACATGAATAAGTTGCTTACTGAATAAACTGATGGTCCATTTAAGAGAATAAAGCGTCGATTGGAACCCAAAACCTTGCTCTGCATCACTAAAAGCAATGTGAAAACACTCGCCTTGTGATAATGACTGCTGCACGTTCCAGCAAGTTCCATTAAATTCAGGGTCATGCTCACCAAAAATAACCCCTTGCAGTGCGGCATAAACTTTTGAAATGCTAACGGTTTGACACTTAAAAGCAGGTTGCTTTGATACTGGGTCAACATCGCTGTTTAAAGCCTGATTAACCCCATCGCCAACTGAAAATTGCGACGACCAATGCATTGGCATAAACGCAATATCTGGAGCTTGATTCTCATCAGAAACAACTCTGGCAGCAGCAACTTTTCTACTAACAGTTTCGGCATCATCAACTTCAGTTTCAAAACTGACCAAGTCACCATTTTGTAAATCAAGTTGCTTGATTTTTAACGGGTGCATTGCAATGAATGGCTCAGGAATACTGGCGCGAAGACTGGCAATATGACCAGTACGTGTCATGGTGTGCCATTGATCGCGGCTGCGACCACTGTTTAATTTAATTTGATGCTGATTAACAACTTCAGTGGCCATACTAACTGCTGTTGAATGTGCAGTGGTTATAAATTGCGCTTTTTGGCTTGGGGTTGAGAATAAGCCATTTTGATAAACTCTTTGATTCGATTGACCTAGTTGTGAGGTATCTGCCACAGGCCATTGAGTCGGCTTTAAACCATCATATTGCTCATCCGTTAAATCACTCATGCCAGTTAAGTCGAATTTTTTTTCAGGAAAACGGCTTTTTACGGCTTTTGATAATTGTGCAAATTCCTTAAATACTGCAGCGCTATTTTTGAAATCAAATTCATTTTCAAAGCCCATTAATTTAGCAACTTCAGCAAGTGCCCACCAATCAGCTTTAGCCTCACCTTTTGTTGGGATAAAACCACGCTGGCGAGTAATGACTCTTTCACTATTGGTCACAGTGCCGCACTTTTCTGACCAACCTAATGCAGGCAACAAAATATCCGCTTGTTTGGCCGTTGCTGCATCTTGAGTAATATCAGATACCACTACAAAAGGACAAGCATCGAATGCCTGCTGAATTTTAGCAGTATTAGGTAGCGACACTAACGGGTTAGTTCCCATAATCCATACCGCTTTAATTTTTCCTTCAGCCATGGCATCAAAAAGCTCAACAGCGGTTAAACCTTTTTCTTTAGCAATAACACCGCTCTTATCATCGGTATGCCAAAAGTCAGCAAGCAATTGACGTTCAGCATCAGTAAAGCCCATATGACAAGCAAGCTGCGTAGCTAAACCACCGACTTCGCGGCCCCCCATTGCATTGGGTTGTCCTGTGAGAGAAAAGAAGCCGCTACCAGGCTTACCGATATGTGCTAATGCTAAATGGCAATTGATCATCGCATTGGTGGTATCAGTTCCTAAAACCGACTGATTTACCCCCTGACAACTGGCTGTCATTACTTTTTCATTTCCAATGAATAATTGGTAAAAATGCAGCAACTCACTGGTTGATAACCCCAATGAAGTGGCTAGATTATCCACTTCAAATTGTTGCTTATCGTGTGACAGTTCAGTCAGCACAGCTTCAATACCTTGAGTATGCGCCGCAATGTAATCGGTATCAGCAGCATCATTATCGGCAATAAACTGCAGCAAACCATTAAATAGTAAACTGTCAGTACCTGGGGCAATTTGTAAATGTAAATCTGCCTGACTTGAAGTCGCGGTTTTAGCAGGATCAATCACAACGATTTTTGTGCCACGCTGTTCACGGTTTTTTATCATGCGCTGGAATAGCACTGGGTGAGTCCAAGCGCTATTGGCACCGACTAATACAATCACATCGGCAAGTTCAAAATCTTCATAACAACCTGGCACCACATCTTCGCCGAAGGCGCGCATATGTCCACTAACCGCCGAAGACATACATAAACGCGAATTTGTATCTACATTGGCAGTACCAATAAAGCCTTTGGCCAGTTTATTTGCAACATAGTAGTCTTCAGTCAGCAATTGGCCTGAAAGGTAAAAGGCTACTGAATCTGGCCCATGTTCTGCAATTGTTTGCTTAAAAGTCTCTGCCACTGTATTCAGCGCTGCATCCCAAGAAACTGGTTTGCCTGATTTTAATTTGGGGTAGCGCAAAGTATTAGGCTGAACCAGACTCTCGATGAGTCGTTCGCCTTTTGCACAAAGCTGACCTTTATTGGCTGGATGGGCTTGATCGCCAATCAACTCAAAATTTGCATTAAATGCAGTTGATTTTTGAGAACCAGCATTTAGCGAACTTGAGTTTAAAGAGTTTGATTTCGGTGAGATAGTAACGCCACAGCCAACTCCACAATAAGCACAACTAGATTGGATATTAGACATGCAACTTCCCTTTACTGACAAAATTTTATGTCAATAACATCGCAAAAGTTGTGCCAATTACTAAGGTAATGATTTAACAAGGGTTTAACAAAAAAGTAAAAGAGAAGCGCTAAGAACTGTGCAACATAAGTGCACCATTTCGCACCAAGTTTGCGCAAACCATTGAAAACAAACGATTATAAATACCTCTTTAGAGGTACAAGAAGAGAGTAATTTTGAGAATGTTTTGAACTTCAAATTAAAGTTTGACGACAAACTGTATTTAAAGCCATAAAAAAAGCGCCAACATCAACGGCGCTTTTTTAAACTTTTTTGCATCGTACTCATAATCAGCACCGATGAAAAATAGCAATCAAGTTATCGAAACTACTGAGCAGAACGCCCATCATCATGACAGCTATCACATGTTGGTACATCGCCAACATTCATGTCATGTGGTGCGTGACAATCTGCACACATTAGCATTCCATCATGCGGTGCGTGATTATCGTCCATTTCAGCAAGTGTTCCGTGACAGCTTTGACACTGTTCGAACTCATACTCACCATCTGCTGAAGGCTCGCCGTCAGCGTGACAGCTTTCACAACCACCCATCTCAGCGTGGAAATCAGCAAGATTTTCATCTGCGGCAAAAGCATTTGATGACAAAGTTAGTACAGCAAGAGCTGCTGCAAACAATGCTACAAGAATTTTATTGCTCACTATAATACCCTCCATTTGTGATAATCGAGAAAGCTCTCATCAAGTGGCTTTCTTCGATATCGGTTATCAGCACGACATTTATGGCTCAGCTATAAACTTAGCTAACACTGGTTATTTTAGCAACAGCAAAAGTAACCACTAATAACTAATAACTAACAACTAATAACTGCACCAACCCCTTAACATGCGTCACTCTTTGTATCCGCAATATTAAAGTCGAGGTTATTCTACTCGTTCAAGAGTAAAAAGAAAGCAATAAAAAAGGAGCCACAAGGCTCCTTTTGTTAATCATATTAAGATATTAGCTGTTCTTAAGAGCGCTAATACGCTTATCAAGAGGTGGATGGCTCATTAAGAATTCAGCCATTGAACCTTTACCATTAATACCTAGTGCTGACATTTGTGCTGGCATTGCGCCTGCTTCAGGGCCCGTTTTTAAGCGCTCTAATGCAGCAATCATTTTGTGCTTTCCGGCTAGTTTCGCAGCGCCTTCATCAGCTTTAAATTCACGGATACGTGAGAAGTAAGCCACAATCATTGACGCTAAAATACCAAATAACATGTCCATGACGAAAACAACCGCCATATAAGCAAACATACCTAGGCCTTCACCGTCTTCACTGTTGTTAGCCACTACGTTGTTCACGATACCTGCTACAACACGGGCAGCAAAGATAACGAAGGTGTTTACCACGCCTTGAATTAGGGTCAGTGTCACCATATCGCCATTGGCAACGTGGCTAACTTCGTGCGCTAGCACGCCTTCAATTTCGTCTTGAGTCATACCATAAAGTAGACCAGAACTTACCGCGACCAATGCATTGTCTTTGCTTGGGCCAGTGGCAAAAGCATTCATTTCTGGTGATTGGTAAATCGCCACTTCTGGCATTTTGATACCAGCTTGCTCTGCTTGACGAGCAACGGTGTCAACCAACCAACGTTCAGTGTTATCACGTGGTGATGTAATAACCTCACAACCCATGGTCTTTTTAGCCATCCACTTAGAAATCGCTAAACTGATGAATGCACCACCAAAACCAAACATTGCAGCAAAAATTAATAACCCGCTCATGCTTGAAGTGCTCACTCCAAGTAGAGACATAACAATTGAAGCTACTAGCAAAATCGCTAAGTTAGTTCCAATCAATAACATAATACGTAACATTACAACTCCTATCTGGCACAGATGCCGCTTTAAACTTAAATATTGAACCCATCAGTTCGCGTTAATCGCGGTACTGTTTACATTTTTTTCGTCTGTCTTAATCAAACAATCGATGAACACTTAACGACATAATATGTCCTAAAAATTGTTTTTCAAGGGTCGAATGTCAAAAATAGACATAAAATGTCGACTACTTTGAAAAAAATATCACAGCAAGCCTTACCTAACCTGAATGTGTCGCTTGTTTGTCGCAGAGTCTAGGTAGCTTGCATTAATCTAAACTTAAAATTTACACTCATTTACGCCCAAGTCATTAGTTAAGTTATGGAAAGCGATTAATCTTTGTTAATATCGGTGTATACCAGAATAAGAAGTTAATAATTAACCAGTTAAGGATATTTACATGGCTATGAATGCATTGATGTTGAGCAGTTCTCGTGAAGGCAATACCGCTTATTTAGCCCATGCCATTGATTACATCAAACCACTGACAACCCATGCTAAAAAATGGGTGTTTATTCCCTACGCAGGCGTGAGTGTTGACTATGATAAATACCTTGCAATGGTCACCGAAGGTTTGTCACCACTGAAAATTGAAGTCAGTAGCATTCATCAATACAGTGACCCGAAACAAGCCATAAAAGACGCAGATGGAATTTTAGTTGGCGGTGGTAATACTTTCCAGCTATTAAACGAACTTTATCGCTACGACCTAATCCATTTAATCAATGAACAAGTCACTAATGGTAAGCCTTATATTGGTTGGAGCGCAGGTTCTAACATCACAGGTTTAAGTATTCGTACCACAAACGATATGCCAATTGTTGAACCTGCATCCTTTACGGGCCTTAAACTGCTTCCATTTCAACTAAACCCGCACTACACCAACTATCAAGCACCTGGTCATAATGGCGAAACTCGAGCACAACGATTACTTGAGTTCACCTTAGTTGACCCTATTACGCCAGTGATTGGTATTCAGGAAGGTACAGCACTTTGGCGACGTGGTGATACTTTAACCTTGGTCGGCGATAAAGAAGCCTATTTATTCCATGGCAAGCAGCAAGAAGTCGTTATCCCTGTCGGCAGTGACTTGAGTAGCTACTTAGATTAAACAAGTTAACGCTTAAGCTATATCAAATAAGCTTCTTCGTTTTAACTTAGGCGGTAAAAACCTAGCGACAATAAAAAAGCCTTAAATTCAAATAGAATTTAAGGCTTTTTTGAACTATTACCAGTTGATTAAGTGGCAATAGTGATAACAGATATCAAATCACCATCACTTAAAACGTGTAGTTCAATTTAACGCTGAAGTAACGTCCAGGTTGGCTATAAGTTTCTTCAGTCACACCTAAGTTGGACATCAGGAATTTTGATTGACCAGCAACATCAGCATAATCGATGTACTCAGTGTCAAACACGTTGAATACCCCTGAGCGTACTGACCAGTTTTCACTTAAAACAAAGTTAGCCGTGACATCAAAGACTGCGTAACCTGCGGTATTAAATACTTCATTGAAATCCATTCCAGGAATATTACCCGGGAAAATATCTAAATCAGTAGTGCGATCCATATGGTCAGCAAAACGTACTGTCAAACCAAAGTCCATTTCGGTATTGGCAAGGTATGTATAGTAATTTACACCCACATTACCTTTAAGCGGGCTAACTGAATTTAAGTAATCACCGTTTTGATCTTCGCCATGAGTGTAAGCAATGTTACCCCAAATTTCGATCTCGTCACTCAGCCACTGACTAAATGACGCTTCAGCACCATACAAAGTCACTTCATCAAAGTTTGTGTATTGGTATTCAAGTGATTGTGGAAGTACACAACCTAAAGGCCCGCCACAGCCAACAAATTCCCAGTCGATATAGTCATTTGCTTGAGTATAGAAAGTAGTGAATTCGTATTGAGTATCGCCGTGATGACCACGTACACCCAGCTCGATAGTATGGCTTGATTCAGACTCTAAATCGTAGTTCGCTTGGATCATTACTGGGAATGGCATTTTGCCATCTTTAACTTCAAGCTCACCCCATTTTTGATCTGGCGTAGGCATTTTGTAACCGTAAGCGTACTGAGCATACACATTGACGTTCGGCGTCATGTGGTAAACAAGGCCTAGTTTCGGCGACCAAAAGCCATCACTCATTTCTTCAAAATCAGCTGGGTCGCGGCCCGCTTCTTCAGCTTGGTTTTGATCAGGCGTATTTTTAAAGTAGTCATAACGCAGACCTAAAATCGCGTTTAACTTACCATCGTAGAAAGTAATGTCATCTTGGATGAAAGCACCTACACGTAAACTTTTAGTATCAGCAAACGAGAAAGTATCAGTATCTGAAGGAGACCAGTTACCCGCATCGTCAACCACTTGGTAATCACGTGGACGGCTCATTTCTGATTGCTCAACATCCACACCATAAATAATGTTGTGGTCATGACCCGTTAGGGATAAAGATTTGCTAAAAGTACTGGCAAAACCTACACGGTATTCATCAAACTGGTAATCTCTGTGCTCATAAATATCACGAGCCTCACCGTTAGCACCATTGTAGTAATCACGCTTCTCACTTTGATCTGTTTTACCGTAATACAAAACGAAATCGACATTGTCGTGAATTACTCGGTCTTTAGTAGAGCGTAAACGTAGCGAAGTGTTTAATGATTGTGTTTGACGATCATAGTCAATAGAGCTATTTCCTGCACTATCAAATGTGTTTTCCCAGCGGTCAAGCTGCTGATTCATATAATCAACAGTTAACTGCAAGTTAGTGTCATCATTGAAGTGATATTTACTTTTAATTAAGAAGCTATCTGTCACCAAATCACTATCAGGAAGTGTTTCACTGTAGTTTTGTTGCTCTTCACCTTCACGACGTTGATACGTCACTAAGTTATCAAAATTACCTGCAGAAAACGCACTGGTAAAACCTGCACTATACTCATCATTCATGCCGGTGTAACCCGCATTAGCTGAGAAGTAGTAATCTTCGCCTCGTAAATAGTCATCAGCATCTTTTGATGTCATCACTAATACACCGCCAAGTGCATCTGAACCGTACATAGTTGATGCTGCAGCTTTTAAAACTTCGACTTGCTTTAAGCCTTCTACTTCAGTTAAACCACGGCCTGTACCTTCAGCACCAGGACCTAATGGTGAAGCATATTGGTTATTTACACGAACGCCATCCTTCACCATCATGACACGGTTGCCACCAATACCACGGATAGTCACCGAGCTTGGTTTACCTGCTCCGCCTTTAACATCAACAGCCGCTTCATTGCGGAACAAAGTTGAAAAATCAGTGCTCATATTGCGGGCAATAGCTTCTTCATCAATAACCACAACAGAGCCAGCAACTTGATCAAGCGTCTGTTCCATACGAGAACCTGAAACAACAATCACTTCATGGAAGTTTGAGATAGATTGTTTAATTTCTTCTTTGGATACGACTTCTTGAGTCTCTGCAACGACCTGAGGCGATAATGCAGCAGCAATTGCAGCACTAATTAATTTAACTGAAAGTGGTTTCATCAACGCTATCCTTAATTAAACCTTAATAGGAATTAATCTCATCTTTAATGGCGCAGGAGTCTACCATGAAGATTTTTTCACATAGCGATCACGATCCCAATATGAGTGTGTAGCGATGAATCTCAAGAATTTTCTTCGCCACTGTTTAATAAATGTAAAAACATAGATTGCTAATGTTTATTTAATTGAAACCAAAACAGCGGGATAGGACAACATTTGCATCAAAATGTATCCTAAAGTCCAACAAAAAATATTGAGGGGTTAACGGTAAACAGATGAAATGCCTTAATGAGAACCTAGAGCCAGCCTAAAAATGCAATGGATAAACTAAAATGATTTTATAATGGATGAAGAATGCAAAAAAAGAGCTAACAGAATTTAGCCTGTTAGCTCTTTTTATTGTCATCATTGTTTATTAAAAACTAATACTGATAAGTTAACACCTTAATCAGTCAGTGCTCTGTGAACCATCAACTGACTGTTTCTCAAGATTAACGCTATGAACATCTTTTAGCTCTTGCTCAGTCAATACACCTCCTCCCAATGAACGGTAAAGGGTGATCATTGATAATAAACGGTCACGTCTAACTTGGCTCAAGGTTAATTCTGCGTTAAACAAGCTTCGCTGAGCATCCATTAAATCTAACGAGCTCGATACCCCATTACGATACCTCAGCATAGCCAAACGCGTGTATTCTTTTGAAGCTGCTACCAAATCTTGCTGCGCTTCAATAGCAAGCTCTGAGCGCCTAAAGCTATTCATCGCATCATTGACTTCAAAGTATGCCCGAAGCACGATGCTACGATAAGCTAGATTAGCCTGTTTATATTCTTGCTTAGCAATCTCATATTGTGCGGAAATACTGCCAGCATTGAAAATCGGCGCAGTAATGCCCCCCAATAGAGACCAAGTCACGCCTTGGCTGTCAAATATGCTGCTAAGATCATCCGTTTCGGTGCCGTAACTACCGCTAATCGTGAACTGTGGAAAGAAAGCTGTTTTTGCTACACCCACATTAGCGTTAGCAGCTATGAGTGCTTGCTCTGCTGCTTTGACATCAGGACGCTGTGATAACATTTGTGACGGCACACCAACAGCAAAAGTAGTGGGAAATAACTGAATATCTTCTAATAACTCAGTGCCAGTTTTTACCTCTAACGGATAATTAAACTCCCCTAGTAATATTTTCAGCTGGTTTGATTTAGCTTTTCTTTCAAAATCTAGATCGGGCAAGGTCACTTTAGCGCTTTGATATTCCACTTCAGCTTGACGCACCTGTAAGCCTGAAATAACCCCGTTCTTCTTACGCAAACGAGACAAGTCACGTTCTTTTAAACGAATTTCAACAGTATTTAAGGCTATTTGATAGCGTTGCTCGATATCTAACCATTCATAGTAGCGACTAGCCACATCACTAATAAGGCTGATAACTGCTAGGTTTAACGAATCTTGAGCCGAGATAAAATTGGCATATTCAGCTTCACTTCTGCGTCTATTCGCTCCCCAAATATCAAGTTCCCAAGATACAACGCCATCCAGCGTAAACTCATTACCATGGTCAGGATCAGTACTGGTTATTGCACTATCAATTGAGCGTTCAGCGCCAGCTTCAAGCCCTAATGATGGATACAGGGCTGCATCAGTCACAGTAACTTTAGAACGAGCAGCAATTAATCGAGAGCGCACCGTCTCTAAATCTAAATTTTGCGATAATGCATGAGAAATAAGCACTTGAAGCTCTGGGTCTAAATAAAATTCTTTCCATTTAGATAAACCCAAGTTTGTTTGCGACTCTTGGGCTAGGTCATCATGATATTGCTCAGGGATTTCCAGCACTGGCCTTTCATATTCAGGACCCATAGCACAGCTTGATAACAGCACACTAAAACCTATCGCTTGCAAAGCGCTGCCAAACTTATAGGTTAAATGATGCCCTATTGGATAAGACTTTCTCAGTACTTTGCTATTAAGCACAGTAGCAAAACGCTCAAGAGACAAAAAGTTAAGTTGATAACTAGACATTATTCTGCCTCCTTAACGGTTTCTGGCGTTGTGCTTGATACAACCGTTTTGGCTGACACTTTTGATTTAAGCCAACCTGCTGTAGTCACAAAAAATAGCGGCACCATCACAATACCAATCGAGGTGGCGAAAATCATACCGCACAAAATCGGAATAGAAATACTTTGACGACTCACAGCCCCAGGCCCAACGGATAGTACTAATGGTAATACCCCAAGAATAAATGCCATCGAGGTCATTAAAATAGGCCTAAAGCGCATGGTAGCAGCCTCTAAAGCCGCATCAAGTCTACTCTTACCGTCGTTATGTAACTGGTTGGCAAATTCAACAATCAAAATTGAGTTTTTAGCAGCCATACCAATAAGCGCAATAAATGCCACTTGGAAAAACAAGTTACTTTCCATGCCACTAACTAATGTCCCCAATGACGCACCTAACATCGCAATTGGCGCAATCAACAGTACAGCTATGGGAATAGTCCAACTCTCATATAAAGCAGCTAAAAATAAGAACACAAACAGCATCGCTAACGAAACAGCAATGCTCGTTTGATTGGCAGATTGCACTTCTTGATAAGTAATCCCAGTCCACTCGTAACTAAACTCAATAGGCAACATAGGTTTAGCCACTCGTTCAATGGCCTTAATCACATCACCCGATGCGTAACCTTGAGCTGGGGTTGCATTAATCGAGGCACTACTGAACAAGTTATAGTGCGTAACTGCTGCAGGACCTACCGTATAGTCATATTTTGCCAGCACCCCAATTGGCACCATTGCCCCCGTATTTGAGCGAACGTAGTAGTCTTTTATTTGCTCAGGGAATTGACGGTACTGCTCTTCAGCCTGTACTTTTACTCGATAAACACGGCCGAATAAATTAAAGTCATTTACCGTCGATGAATCAGTAAAGGTTTTAATCGTGCTGTAAATATCAGCCACATTCACCCCAATTGCCATGGCTTTCGCTTCATCAACGGTAAGATGTAGCTGCGGAATCGCGCTCTGCAAAGACAAACTCGCAGAGGCAATTTCAGGTTGTAGCTTCAGTGCTTCAACCAATTCATCCGCGGTTTCCATTAAGCCTTTAAAGTTCGTCCCAGAAGTATCTTGTAACTCCATTTCAACCCCAGAACCATTACCAAGCCCCGGTACTGCAGATGGTAAATACAGATTAAACTCTGCTTCTAAAATGTTATGTAGCGAAAGACGAATATCTTTCATGACCTTTTGCACAGTTGCATCACTTTCGGCTCTATCAACCCAAGGTTTTAAAATCACCTCAAACTGGCCGTTTGCTTGGTTAGAACCTGAACGTTTATTTTCCCCCGCAAGGGTAAATGAATAAGCAATGGCAGGATGGGATAACACATAGGCTTCGGCTTTTTTAAGCACAGCTTGTGAGCGATTAACGGTTGCGCCATCAGGTAAGGTCATGTCAATAAAGAAACGACCTTGGTCTTCATCAGGCATAAAGCTTGATGGCAGCGTCGACATGATGAAGTAAACACCACCGACCATTAAGGCAAACAACAAATAACTGCGTTTCGCATGCTTAGTGGTTAACGCCACCAACGCAGTATATTTGGTCGTGCTGATATCAAGCTTATCGTTCATCCATTTGAAAAAACCTGAGGTGGGTTTATCACCCGGTCTTAATAACAAAGCACACAATGCAGGAGATAATGTCAGCGCAACAACGGTTGAAATGAGAACAGCGACAGTAATTGCCACAGCAAACTCGCGGTACATAATGCCGGTGATCCCAGATAAGAATGACACTGGAACAAATACAGCAGCCAACACTAAACTGGTAGCAACTAACGCGCCCGACAGTTCTTTCATGGCTGAACGAGTTGCTTCTGCTGGCGATAAACCATTTTCATTCATTAATCGCTCAACGTTCTCGACCACCACAATTGCATCATCAACCACAATACCAATGGCAAGTACTAAAGCTAAAAGACTCACTGTGTTAATGGTAAACCCAAACGCTAACATAGCGGCCAGAGTGCCGATTAGCGACACTGGCACGGCAATGGCCGGGATTAACGTCGCACGCACATTTTGTAAAAACAAATACACCACCAGAATCACTAATATCAGTGCTTCCACCAATGTTTTAACCACTTCATCAATGGAGTTTTCAATAAATACCGAAGCATCAAAAAACACTTCCCAATTCATGCCTTGAGGGAATTTTTCGGCAAGTTTTGCCATCTCGGCTTTAACGTTTTTGGTGACTTGTAATGCATTAGCACCAGGCAATAGGTAAACCTGTAAAATAGTCGCATTAGCGCCATTAAGCTGAGATTGTAAGGTATAAGAGGAAGAGCCTAACTCAATCTTCGCAATGTCACGTAAACGAATGATAGAACCATCATTATTGGCTCGAACAATAATTTCTTTAAATTGCGGCACACTGCTCATACGCCCTGCTGCTGTGATTGGCAGTGTCATGCTCAATGAGTCACTATTTGGCTGAGAGCCAATTGAACCCGCTGGAGATTCTTTGTTTTGTGCTTTTACTGCGTTAATCACATCCGCAGTGGTTAAACCATAACCAGCCATCGTATCGGGTCTTAACCAAACTCGCATCGAATAACTTCGTGCACCAGTATTACGTACTCGGCCAACGCCAGGAATTCGCTTAAGCGCCGATTCAATATTTATGGTGCCGTAATTGCTTAAATAAATCTCATCAAAGCGTTCATCACTTGAGGTTAGAGCAAGCTTTAATAACTCTACTGAGGCTTCTTTAGATACCGATACCCCTTCTGTTTGTACATCAATGGGCAAACTACCAGTCGCTTGCTGGGTAGAGTTTTGCACATCAACAGCAGCGAGATCTGGATTCGTACCCACGTCAAACGTAATAGTGACATTGGCGCTACCAGAGTTGGTGCTTTTTGAACTCATGTAAATCATATTGGGCAAGCCGTTAAGCTCTTGCTCAAGGGGGGTGGCAACCGATTCAGCAGCCGTAGTTGATGTTGCACCTGGGTATGATGCTGACACTTTTACCTGTGGCGGCGTAATATACGGATATTGATCAATCGGCAGCTGAAACATGGCAATTAAGCCTAGTAGCACGATGACAATAGAAATTACGCACGCATAAACAGGTCGATTAACAAAGAACTGAGCCATTATTTTTGCTCCTGTTCTTGTTCTTGCTCCTGTTGCTTAAGCGCTTGTTCTTTAAGAATTACATCTTCTCTTTTAAGGTACTCATCCGCAGTTAATGGCTCAGCTAATTGACCATGACGCACACGATGCATACCTTCAACAATCACCAGTTCTCCCGCTTTTAGTCCGCTTTTGACCACCACGCCCATTTGGCCTTGATGCTCAATCACAATAAAGCGACGCTCCACTTTATTGTCAGGCAGCACCACCATGACATATACCCCGCCTTGCTCAACTTGAGTGGCCTTTTGCGGGATAACAATCGCGTTATTAACTTCATTTAGTTTAATACGAACATTGGTGTACTGACCTGGAAGTAACTCTCTATCTGGGTTTGGTAATTCAGCTCTTACTTGGAATGTACCCGTTTCAGGGTTAACTGATGGGTCAGTAAAACCAACATCCCCTAAAAAACGATACTCACTGTTATCTGGCAGTGTAATGGTTACAAATCCCTCTACAGCTTTACCTTCAGCTTCGGCTTCTTGTTGTTCGCTATAGCTTGTCATACGTCGGCGAGCGTTGAGGTAATCAAGGGCTGACATATTAAAGGTCACGTAAATAGGGTCGACTTGTTTCACTCGGGTTAATAATGATTGACCACTGCTACCGACTAATGCACCGATATCAACTTCAGAACGACTCACCAGACCTGAAATTGGCGAGGTAATTTGGGTATAGCTAAGTTCAAGTTCAGCTTCTTCTAGCTCTGCTTTACTGGCGGCAAGGCTTGACCTCGCTTGAGAAAGCACCGAAATCGCATTATCAAAATCAAGCTGACTGGTGGCGTCTTGCTCATAAAGAGGCTTTAAGCGCTCAACGTCTCGCTTGGATTTATCTAGCACTGATTGTTGTGACTCAACGTTAGCTTTTAATCTGTTAACAACGGCTAAATAAGGACGATTATCAATGCTATAAAGTAATGCCCCTTCTTTAATCGCACTGCCTTCAATAAAGCTTTTATCTTGTACAAAACCGTCGACACGCGCCCGAACCTCAACATCTAATGACGCTTGAGTTACCCCAACATAGTTACCAAATAAGGGCACAGTTGCAGTGTTCACTTGCTCAACCACCACTAGTTTAGGCGTAATTTGGGGCTCTGGCTTTTCACAGCCTGACAATGTTGCGGCAGCGATAATCACTGCTAACGAAAGTACCTTGGGTGTGAAAGAGGTTGCCATATCTATACCTAAATCCTTTATGGTTATCGCTTTAAATCTGCTGCTTTATTGAACATAAAAACACAAAAAAAACAGCAAGATATTGAAGTTACACTTTAATAACAGTGTATGTTCAATTTTCTAACACAGCAAGCAAAGGTTTGTATAAGTTATCAACAGTGATTAATGAGGTTTATTAGACTATTTCAGTGTGGTTTTATCTGTTTAAAGATGAATGCAAAACAGGTAAATATAATGGTTTTCGATTTTAAAATGTATAAATATCTCGATTTGATAGAGAAGTCGTTATTTTTATTACGTGAAGGGAATCGGGTAACTTATTACTTGAAGGGAATCGGGTAACTTATTACTTGAAAAATAACTGAGATCAAAATGCTAGCAAGATAAAGAGGAGTAACTTTTTATTTAAGCGAATAACCTCTGTGTTATCCCCCTAGCACTTTCATGAAAAATATCACCTAAATACAGAGCAAGTCCACTTTCTAACAATTCACTTGGAATGATTACGTCATAAGCCCTAGTGGGAATATCTGTATTTGAATCGATAAATAAATGCCACTCTTTATCGACTCTTTTAACGGACATCAACTTAGCAAACGCACCAAACGTTAAAACATAGAGGGCCCTAGTGAGTTGGGCTAGCTATGCTTTATTTAGCACCATAGTCTCTTGTTATGTGTTCATACTCATAGCGTACTCAGCACAACCAGTATGCTCGCAAACATGCTCATTATCTACCTTAAAACCTTGTGATAAATAGAATTGATAAGTTGCTTCATTGTCTTTGTATACGTTTAAAGTCAATTCCGAACATTGTCCTTTTGCATGTGCAATTAATCGCTTACCAATACCTCGACCTTGATGTTCAGGCGAAACAAAAATCGCAGCTAACAGGTTTTCATATAACGAGTAGAAGCCAGTGACATAACCTTCATTTTCGAATACATAAGTCTTCGATGCTGGGATGTAGATTTCACGCATATTTGAGACTTGAGATTCCCAAAACTCTGCTGCGACAAAATCATGAGCTTGTATTGATGCTTTAAGCCAAATATCGAGAATTAACTCGATATCCTCTGATTTGTACTGTCTAATCATTTTCGATTCAACCGATAATAAATTGTAAAATATAGGCTATATGATGCCGAATATGACGGCCTAATAATTGAAGATTTACGACAATTGGGGCTAAAATGTGTAGCGAAGCGAAACCGAGAAAACTGTTAGCAGTGATCTTCACCCGATAAAATAGACACCGTCCATTTTCAAAATAATTTCTGCTCAAATTCAACAGGTGTTTTATATCCTAAGCTCGAATGCAGGCGCTGTCTATTGTAAAAATAGTTTAAATAACCTTTGAGCTTAGAATGTAATTTAGTGCTCGTTTCAAATGTGTTTCCTCTGATTACATCCGCTTTCAATGAATGAAAAAAAGACTCGACCTCTGCATTATCTGTACAACAACCAGGCCTGTTCATGCTGGCTTTAATGTTGTGACACGCTAAATACTGTTGAACCACATGAGCTCTGTATTCTGCCCCTCTATCGGTGTGAAACAGAACAGTCTCGCTGGGTTTACGCTTTCTTATTGCTAGCTTCAAGGCCTTTAAAGTCAACTCTGTTGTTTTGTTCTTTCCAAATGCCCAGCCTATGACTCGGCGGGAATACAAGTCGATGACAACGGCTAAATAATGCCACCTAGTCCCTACTTTTAAATACGTAATATCTCCTGACCATTGTTGATTCATACCTGTCGCTTTGGCCAAACCTTTACGCTTATTTTCAATCGCTTTATAGAAGAACTTTACTTTCGCTGGTTTACTGTATGTCTTTAAAGACC
>NZ_BPEV01000027.1 GCF_019654955.1 Shewanella sp. KT0246
AACACACCTAAATTGCAATTTTGTAAGCCATAATCACAAAGCTCACATAGTATGATTACTATTTTAAGAATTTAAAAATCATTGATTTCACGTAAAAACGCGATGATTTGAGGAGACGGAATATTGATATTATGTAAATAAATGACAAAATCTGTTCCAATAAAAGACTGGATTACGCCAATGCATGCTACAAAAGAACATTAGAATATTCACTTAATCTGATTAGATATTGGTAAGAACCATTCAATTCAATTTCAAAACAAGAACCTGAAAATAAATAAATTACCGAATAAAAATCTAAATATACGAACACCTTCAGTAAACTCAAAATCTGCACTTCAAAGCACTGCTAATTTTCTGCTAATACAAAAATAGTAAAATGAGCAAAGCAACATTATGAACCAATAAATCGGCTGTTACTGTAGGCTCAACGCCCTATCCCACTTGATCAATCTCCTAGCTGTGATTAATAAAGCGAAACAAGCCCTAGTTCGTGCAGTAACAGCAAGTTCATTACATGTGTATTTATAGTTCAATACTCAAAATGAATGGGTCGAAATAAATATCGTTGGTTAATGCCTCTTAGCTATTTATATGCAACTGATGTGCTTTCGCTTTTGAGACAATATAGTGAGCTACATCATCAACAGAGTGGATTTCAACTAAATTCACCTGTTCAATTTCGGCAATTGATTGTGTATTAAAATATAAGTGTTTTGCTGCTTCATATACTTCCACTACTTTTTCAGCAACCGTTTCCATCGGATCGATGAATTCAACATCTATGAACTCAGCTTCCAGAATTGAGCGGACTAATGGCAGTTCAGTACAACCTAAAATAATCGTGTCAGCACCTTGCTCTGTTAACGTTTCAATAGCCTTGCAAAGCAATTTAGCATTGTTGACAAACTCGCCAGACTTAATGCCAAAAGGTGTACGAATATCTTGGCCACATTGAGTTTTTTCACCCGTTTTAGCGCCATATATCGCACTGTGCACGTAGCGCTCCTGGATTTCAACAGTGGGTTTGAAAAACGCTATTTGCGCTTCTTCGAGGTATTTATCATAAATGGCAGAATTATAAGTACCATTAGTAGATAAAATACCGACAGTAGCTTGAGGGTTTTCTTGCTGAATTTTATGAGTGGTTGCTTTTATCATATCCAAAAGATATACATCTGTTTGAGCTTGCAAATCATTTCTAAAATAATGTGCGGTATTACATGTCATCACAGCAAAATGTACTTGATTTCTTTCCAAGAACTTTACTGATTCAAGCATTTCAGGAATAGGATCGCTACCACCTTCGTTGATTGCTTCTGAACGATCTGGAATATCAGGATTTTTAATTACCACCATTCCCATATGATCTTGATCTTTCACAGCTCCATGGGCAACCTCTTCTTTGAAAATAATATCTTGAAATAAGATATCTGCTTCAGGTCCCATATTACCGACAACACCGAAAATTAAATCTTTCATTTTATACCCGACTACATAAACACGTGAATTTATGAATATGGTAAAACTCGAGTAAAAAACGGGTTAATCACAATTGAAGGATCAGGTCCTCGTATTAGTGGTATATTTAGTCGCTACAACTATATTGTAATTGGTAACTAAAATAGCTTGGTGTAATGGTCAAAAGCGGTGGTTTTAGTATAGCCAAGTGACTCATATAAAGCTTTAGCCACATCATTATCTACTGCAGTTGCTAATTTCACAGTACTAGCATCTGTATATTGCGCAAACAGATCAACTTGCTTAAGGAGTTTATTGGCAACTCCTTGCTGTCTTGCAGCGGTTGCTACGAACATATCGTTCAATATCCACATTCTCTTCATCGCTACAGACGAAAATGTTGGGTAAAGCTGAACAAATCCAAAACCGTCTCCTTCATCATTAGTCGCAATAAAAATCACCGAATCACTCTCGATTAAACGCTCTTTAATAAACTTTTTACATTGTTCTGTATTTGCAGATTGCCCATAAAATTGACGATATTCATCGAATAAGGCTGTAACCAAATTTAATTGTTCAATTGTTGCTTGGATGATTTTCAAAACAGTCTCCTTTATATCTGCAGCCATATTATTTTGGTTTGGGCTTGTAACTAAAACTCTTTACACAAGGTATAACTTAAAACTTGCTTAATAAATGGCTGTAACCCTTAACATCTATCTGATTTCCTTTAGATAGTTAACTTACCTCAAAAAATAAACAACGTCAGCCCAAATTGAATAATTTATGCTCAAGGTTAAATTAACCATTAACACTAAAAAATAAACATTTTCACTACATATTAATATTACCCATAGCTAAAGAATGACCATCAAACAGGTAAACTACTGATATTAAACAACAATTAACTTTGGCACGGTTACTGCTTAGATATAAGAAAGTTAACATTAGTTACAAATGATAACGTGACGTTTACAAGTTAAGGTTTCACACTTAGCTTTATTGAGCGTCATTAATTCAAAATATTGAACTGGCAGGTACCCCATGGATAGGTTAATCAACATGAAAAAAATGACAATCCCACTACTTTGTATCGCAGCACTGACAACTGGATTGACTGGTTGTACTGGTGAGCAGGAAGAGTCAAAAGAAGAAGAAAAATACGCAGTCCCTGTTGAAGTATCTCATGTTACTCAAGGTAATGTATCTTCATTTTATAGCACCACAGCAACACTCGAAGCACCAGAAGAAGCCCATGTAGTCACGCGTATTGCAGGTTTAATTGAAGAGATTAACGTTGAAGAAGGCGACCGAGTGACTAAAGGTCAAGCTTTAGCGACAATCGACGCCAAACGTCAGCACTATGATTACAAACGTTCACAAGCTGAAGTTCAAATCATTGAGCAAGAACTGAATCGCCTGAAGCAAATGAAAAATAGAGAATTTGTTAGTCAGGATGTGATGGCCAAATTAGAGTTCAACTTACAAGCAGCTATCGCACAACGCGACTTAGCTGAATTACATGTTATCGAAAGCCAAATCGTATCACCAATTGATGGCATAGTTGCGATGAGACATGTTAAAAAAGGTAATATGGCCAAGGAGTTTGAAGAGCTATTTTATATCGTTAACCAAGATGAACTACACGGTATTGTTCATTTACCAGAGCAGCAATTGACAAGCTTGCGTTTAGGTCAACAAGCTAGAATCAGTAACCAATACTCAAATAGCACGAATGCTTCCAAAGCAAATGAAATAATTGCCAATGTGTTACGTATCAGTCCTATCGTCGATGCTCAAAGCGGTACCTTTAAAGTCACAATTGCAATTGATAACACCAAAGCAAACCTAAAAGCCGGTATGTTCACCCGAGTCGAGCTTAAATACGACACCCATGAAGATGTGGTGACTGTGCCTTTCAATGCCGTTATTAATCAAGATGATACTCAAGCCTTATATGTGATTGAAGATAACACTGCCACCCGCCGTGAAGTACGCTTGGGTTATCGCGAAAAAGATAAAGTGGAAGTAATTTCGGGTGTTAAGCAAGGCGAGCAAATCGTAATACGCGGGCAACAAAACCTTAAAGATCAATCATTAGTTGAAATCATTACACCTCTTTCTTATGCCAAAAACAGCTTAAACGCTAAGTAAGGGAGTTACTATGTCATTGATTAATACTTCGGTTAAACGTCCTGTAACAGTATGGATGTTTATGCTTGCCATTATGCTGTTCGGAATGGTCGGATTTACCCGTTTAGCAGTAAAATTACTGCCAGATTTAAGTTATCCCAGTGTCACAGTTCGCACAGCTTACGATGGCGCTGCACCAGTTGAAGTAGAGCAGCTGATTTCTAAACCAATTGAAGAAGCCGTTGGTGTGGTAAAAGGCTTACGTAAAATTAGTTCTATTTCACGCTCAGGTATGTCAGATGTGGTACTTGAATTTGAATGGGGCACGAATATGGATATGGCAAGCCTGGAAGTTCGAGAAAAAATCGATACTATCGAGCTGCCCTTAGATATTAATAAACCACTATTGCTTCGCTTTAATCCAAATTTAGATCCCATCATGCGCTTAGCATTATCAGTGCCTGATGCAAGTGAGTCTCAATTAAAAAGCATGAGAACTTTTGCAGAAGAAGAACTAAAGCGCCGTTTAGAAGCATTATCAGGTGTAGCAGCTGTTCGTTTATCAGGGGGATTAGAACAGGAAGTTCATATTCTATTAAATCAGCAAAAGCTTCAACAATTAAACTTAAATGCGGACGACATAAAACGTCGAATTAATGAAGAAAATATCAATTTATCAGCAGGTAAAGTGATTCAAGGTGACAAAGAGTATTTGGTCAGAACCTTAAACCAGTTTAACTCTTTAGAAGAATTACGTGATGTTATCGTATACCGTAACGGCCAGACTCTAATACGCTTACGTGAAGTTGCTGACATCGTTGATGGATACAAAGAGCGAAGCGATGTCACTCGTATTGGTGATGTTGAATCCATCGAGTTGGCGATTTATAAAGAAGGTGACGCGAATACGGTTTCTGTGGCGAAAAAGATCCAAGCAGAACTTGATAACATTAATGCTGAATCAGAAGAAAACCAGTTAAAAGTTATTTATGACCAATCTGAATTTATCCAAAGCGCCGTCAGCGAAGTAACATCCGCAGCACTATTCGGCAGTTTATTAGCCATGCTGGTGATTTACCTATTCCTACGTGACATTATTGCCACCTTAATTATTTCAATTTCAATTCCATTTTCAGTTATTGCCACATTTAATATGATGTATTTCGCTGAAATCAGCTTAAACATTATGTCACTTGGCGGTATCGCTCTAGCCATTGGTTTATTAGTCGATAACGCCATCGTGGTGCTGGAAAACATCGACCGTTATAAAGCAAAAGGTTTAGCAAGATTAGATGCTGCAGTAAAAGGCAGTAAAGAAGTTGCAGGGGCTATTTTCGCCTCAACCTTAACGACACTGGCAGTTTTTGTACCATTAGTGTTTGTTGATGGTATTGCAGGTGCTTTATTTTCTGACCAAGCCCTAACGGTGACCTTCGCGTTATTAGCTTCTTTATTTGTTGCGTTAACTGCCATTCCAATGCTGGCCTCTCGTCAAGGCTTTAAACAATTACCTGAAGAAATCATAGCAGAGCCAAAAGTAAAACCATCCACCACTAAAGGAAAAATTGGTCATTATTGCGGTTTAGTGCTTGGATTTCCTTTCAAAGTGCTACTGAGTTATCTTCCTAATGCTTTATTGAACTTAGTCATTATTTTAACTCGGTTTATCTCGTGGTTGTTCAGTTTAATAATGCGTCCTTTAAGCGCAGGGTTTAATGTGTTTTATCGCTTTATTGAAAGGATATATCACCGAGTCTTAAAGCATGCAATGGCACACAAAGTGATTACAGTTGTTATTGCCATCATCCTTACTGTTGGCGCAGGTAGTTTATTCCCACGATTAGGTGTCGAGTTAATCCCACCGATGAATCAAGGCGAGTTTTATGTCGAAATTTTATTACCACCAGGAACAGCGGTTCAAAAAACCGATTCTGTACTTGAGCAACTCGCCTACTCAATCAGTGACAGTGAAGATGTAAAGCACACATTCAGCCAAGCAGGTAGTGGGGGCTTAATGACATCAGACACCGCTCGTGGCGGCGAAAACTGGGGACGTTTACAGGTTGTTCTGGCCAACACTCATGCCTTTGATAGCGTTGCTACAACATTACGTGAAACAGCAAGACGCATTCCTGCGCTTGATGCCAAAATTGAACACCCTGAGTTATTTAGTTTTAAAACGCCGCTTGAAATTGAACTATCTGGATATGATTTAGCTCAATTAAAACAAAGTGGCGATCAGTTGGTATCTGCGCTATCTCAGTCTAGTCGATTCAGCGATATCAATACCTCGCTGCGTGACGGTCAGCCTGAAATTAGTATTCGCTTTGATCATGCTCGCTTAGCAGCATTAGACATGGACGCACCAACCGTTGCGAGTCGAATTGCACATCGTGTTGGCGGCACTATCGCAAGCCAATATACCGTGCGCGATCGTAAAGTGGATATCTTAGTACGCAGCGAACTCGCAGAGCGTAATAATATTGAAGACGTAAATGCACTAATCATTAACCCAAATAGTCAACACGCTATACCACTTAGCGCGGTAGCTGATGTGTCTCTGCAAGTCGGCCCTTCAGCCATTAACCGTGTTAGCCAACAGCGCGTTGCTATCGTTTCTGCAAACTTAAGTTATGGCGATTTAAGTGAAGCCGTTAATCAGGCACAGCAGATACTGAACAAGCAGCAGTTTCCCTCTTCGATACAGGCACGATTTGGTGGTCAAAATGAAGAAATGGAACACTCTTTTGAGTCATTAAAAATTGCGCTTATTCTTGCTGTATTTTTAGTTTACTTAGTGATGGCCAGTCAATTTGAGTCTCTATTACATCCACTGTTAATTCTGTTTGCCGTTCCTATGGCAGTAGGTGGCAGTATCATCGGCTTATTTATCACAGGCACACATATAAGCGTGGTGGTATTTATCGGACTGATTATGCTCGCCGGTATCGTCGTGAATAATGCCATTGTACTGGTCGATAGAATCAACCAGTTGCGTAAAGAAGGCATTGAGAAAGACCAAGCCATCAGCACTGCTGCTAAATCACGTCTTCGCCCAATAATGATGACTACTTTAACCACGACATTAGGCCTATTACCTATGGCTATTGGTGTGGGTGATGGCAGTGAAATCCGGGCCCCAATGGCAATTACGGTTATATTCGGCTTAAGTATGTCAACGATGCTAACTCTGTTAGTGATCCCTGCCCTATACGGTATTTTTGATAAAAAGAACTATCAACAAGCGGAAAAAGAACAAGCGGTACTCTCTACAAACATGCCAACTGACGCTTCGGTGGAGGGACAATCATGAATAAGAGCAATCAAGCTTCAGCCCGTGATTCTCAATCATCTGAAAAAGGTTTTAGTATCACACGTCTTGCGATTAAAAGGCCTGTGACCACCAGCATGTTCTTTCTCGCTATACTGCTATTTGGCATGGCATCGAGTCGCTTGTTACCACTAGAAATGTTTCCTGGTATCGACATTCCACAAATCCAGGTTAACGTTCCTTATAAAGGCTCGACTCCTGCCGAAGTAGAACGCGATATCACTCGCGTGCTGGAAGAGTCGTTGGCAACCATGAGTGGGATTGAAGAAGTTCGATCAAATTCATCGCAAGACGGCGCTAATATTCAGCTTAATATGAAATGGGGACAAGACGTCGCCACTAAAAGTTTAGAAGCCCGCGAGAAAATTGATTCAGTCAGGCATCTACTGCCAAAGGATGTTGAACGAGTATTCATTCAGCAGTTCTCCACTGCTGATATGCCAGTCCTGACCATTCGTATATCAAGCGAGCGAGAACTATCAAACGCATTTGATTTGCTTGATAAACAATTGCGTAAACCACTTGAACGTATTGAGGGGGTGTCTAAAGTTACCTTATATGGTGTTGATCAAAAGCAAATTGAAATTCGACTTGATGCCGATAAGCTAGCAGCTTCTGGTATTAACCCATCAGAACTTAGACAGCGTCTGCAACAAGAAAATTTTGTTATTAGCGCAGGTACAGTGCGGAATAACAATCAGGTATTTCAGGTTTCACCTAAGGGAGAGTTTTTATCTCTTGAAGATATTAAAGCGGTTAAACTGAATACAACCACAACCCTTGGTGATATTGCCTCTGTTAAATTTACCTTGCCAGAACCCTTCGAAGGCCGCCATTTAGATCAAAAATACGCAGTAGGTTTAGATGTATTTAAAGAATCGGGTGCCAACTTAGTCCATGTTTCTGAACGTGTACTTAAAGTGATTGAACAAACTAAACAAGATCAACAATTCCAAGGCATTAAGTTGTTTGTCATGGAAGATCAAGCCTATGGGGTTAAATCATCACTACAAGACTTACTGATTTCAGGATTAATCGGTGCATTCTTATCTTTTGGTGTTTTATATCTATTTTTACGCAATTTAAAGATGACCTTGGTCGTGGTTTCATCTGTGCCTATTTCGATATGTATGACCCTTGCAGGCATGTATTTACTGGGTTACAGCTTAAATATCTTATCAATGATGGGACTATTGTTAGCCGTCGGTATGCTAATTGACAACGCGGTTGTGGTCACTGAAAGTGTTCTGCAAGAAAAACAGCGCAGTGGTTTAACGGGTAATGAAGATACTAAGCCTCATAGCCAAAAGGCTAATGAATCTGCAGTACTGACAGGAGTTGAAAAGGTTGCCTTAGCAGTCCTCGCTGGCACTTTAACCACCGCAATTGTGTTCTTGCCTAATATCGTTGGGGTAAAGGTTGAGTTAACTATTTTCCTTGAACATGTAGCTATTTCGATTTGTATATCTCTTGCTGCATCATTATTGGTAGCGAAAACCTTAATCCCATTGCTGCTAACCAAACTACATTTTGAGATTGATACTGAAGAAAAAGAGTCTAGATTGCAGCGTTATTATCAGCGCAGTTTAACTTGGGTATTAGAACACTCAAAAATATCAGGTGTACTTGCAGTATTAATACTTGTATCAACAGCCTTGCCTTTAAGTTTAGTTAAACAAGATCAATCTGATGGCGAAGGCAATGACCGCTTATACATTAATTATCAATTAGAAGGCCGTCATAATCTAAAGGTCACTGAAGCGATGATTAATCAAATGGAAGACTACCTTTACGGTAATAAAGAAGCTTTCATGATTGACTCTGTGTATAGCTATTATTCAGCTGACAGTATCCAAACCACTATTTTACTCGAAAAAGATATAGAAACACCGATGTCAGAACTTAAGCAAACCATCCGAGAAGGTTTCCCTAAGTACGCCGCAGCTACACCTCAGTTTGGTTGGGGAAATGAAAACTCTGGATTAAGGATCACCTTAACAGGCCGGTCGACTTCTGAATTAATTACCTTAAGTCAGCAAGTGGTACCGCTATTAAGTGCGATTGAAGGCCTAGAGGATGTGCGCTCTGAGGTAAATGCCGCTCAGCAAGAAGTAATTGTGACCATCAACCGTGAAATGGCAGCTCGTTTAGATTTAAAACTCAATGAAGTTGCTTCACACATTTCAATGGCACTGCGTGGCACACCACTGCGTTCATATAGACATGATCCCAATGGCGAATTACGTATCGAGCTTGCCTATGATAAAAGCTGGCAACGTTCGCTGGAGCAACTTAAACAACTGCCGATTATTCGTAAAGGTGAGCGTGTTTACAACTTAGATAATTTAGCTGAAATTAAAATTCAACCACGTTTTGACACAATTAGACATTACAACCGTCAAACCGCGCTATCGATTGGCGCAAATGTTAATGAAATCACCACAGAAGAAGCCCAAGAGCAAATCGAAAAGGTCATGCAAAATGTTAATTTCCCATACGGTTATGACTATAGTTTGCGTGGTGGTTTTCAGCGTCAAGATGAAGATCAATCCATCATGGCGGTAAATATGATTCTGGCGCTAGCAATGATTTATATTGTCATGGCAGCCCTATTTGAATCACTGCTTTTACCCACTGCGATTATTAGTTCGATTCTGTTTTCAATCACAGGGGTATTTTGGGCATTATGGATATCGGGCACCGCAATGTCGGTAATGGCGATGATAGGGATCCTTATCTTGATGGGGATCGTAGTAAACAATGGCATAGTTTTGGTCGACCAAATAAACCAAATGACGCCAAAGTTAACCGATCTTTCAACTACGATAAAATCTATTTGTATTACTCGATTACGTCCAGTATTGATGACAGTGGCGACGACTGTGCTAGGGCTTGTGCCATTAGCAATGGGTGACACTCAAATTGGTGGTGGTGGTCCACCCTATTCACCAATGGCCATAGCAATCATTGGTGGTTTGAGTTTTTCAACTGTCACCAGTTTGTATTTAGTGCCTTTGTGTTATCAAGCCCTATACCGTATTCGCTATCAGTCATCGGTAAAATTAGGTTTAGCTGACAAAAGAGCTAAAAAGCTGCTACCTTGGACACTGTAAGTAATTAGTAATACGGAAACTAAGCCATTTTAGCCAGCACATTACATAATTAAAATAATGTGCTTGCTCAATGGTTACACGACACAGGAGCCCACAATGACGCTGAAACGTCTTAGTTTACTCACCCTATCGATAATTCAACTATCCCTTGTTAATACCAGTGTTTCTGCTGACGATGACCGCTTTAAAGATGTAGAAATCGTTTCTCAGAAACTCACTGAAAACACTTATATGTTTACAGGTTCCGGTGGCAACATTGGCGTTTCAGCAGGCAGTGACGGCCTATTAATTATCGATGACCAATTTGCACCTTTAG
The DNA here is from genome assembly GCF_019654955.1 of Shewanella sp. KT0246. Taxonomy (GTDB): domain Bacteria; phylum Pseudomonadota; class Gammaproteobacteria; order Enterobacterales; family Shewanellaceae; genus Shewanella; species Shewanella goraebulensis. The sequence continues at coordinate 10,355 of NZ_BPEV01000027.1, forward strand.
CCGATAAAATTAGCGCTTCACTCAATCAAATCCAACCTGGGAATCCAAAGTACGTCATCAACACACACTATCATGGCGATCATACTGGTGGTAACGCACACTTTGGCGAACAAGGAATTATCTTTGCCCATCACAATGTTTTAAAGCGGCTCAGTGCTAAAGAAGGTACACCCAAAGCAGCGCTCCCTGTCGTGACCTACTCTGAAGATGTTTCGATTCGTTTTAATAACGATACTATGACCTTAAAACATATGGGGCCAGGCCATACTGACGGTGACAGCGTGGTATTTTGGACTAAAGATAATGTCGTACATATGGGGGACCTATTCTTTAAAGATCGGTTTCCCTACGTTGATTTAAACGGAGGCGGTTCGGTTATAGGTTACAGGAATAATGTAGCAACAGTGATTGCCCAGATTGACAGTCAAACCCAGATTATTCCGGGTCATGGTGAGCTTGCAAATAAAGATGATTTAATGAAGTTTAAGCATATGCTTGATCATTCTATAAATTGGATGAATGAAAAGATAACTCAAGGCAAAACGCTTGAACAGCTTCATGCAGAAGGCTTTCCTGAAAAATGGAAAGATTGGAGCTGGAATTTCATCACTGAAAAAAAATGGATTGATACGCTATATCAAGATTTGAAAAAGTAACATTCAAATCGATTTGATTTTAAAAATAAAAAAGCTTGTGAATATCACAAGCTTTTTTATTGATTTCGATTGATTTACTAGTTGTTTCTAAAGTGCCACAGAACCCAATATACTGGCTTTAAATCTTTGCCACCAATATTTTTAAAAGGGCGAGAAAAATAATACAACCATTGCCATGATGACAAAAACTGCTTGGCTTTCTGCCAAATAATTTCTCCACCAGCCTCTCTATAAACAGAAATAGCCTTCGAGATCCGTTCACTATCTTCACCTAAATAGCGGTATAAGCTATGAACATACACCAATAAGTCACGGATCTGTTTCTCAGCTACCGAACCCTTTTGTTGGTTTGCTTCAAAATCGATAAATTTAACTTTACCTGCACGCCAGCTAATGTCTCTAAGTGCGGGGCGACCATGAGCTAACTGCATTGAATGTAAGTTTGCTAATGCTTGGCTTGCATCATCAAGGATATTTTGTTGTTTCGCAGCCCCAACATCATCCCTATCTAACCAATCACGGATTGTTCTACCTGCATCTTCCACAACCAAGTAACCGTCACCATTGGCAACAACTTTAGGTACAGGCGCCCCCTCATTGTCTAATTGCTTCAATACTTGAGTTTCTTTGGTCAGTGCTTTGGCTGAATCCGTTTTTAAAAAGCGCATCGCACCTTCGAGGTGTTCTACTTGCTTTAACCAATAACGTTTTCCACCATATTGAAAATGGCTGATCCTCTGCCCTTGGTTTAATACCAGCATTTGGGAGACTTTATCTTTAAAGGATTGCATTTGAGTCATATGGGCTGTCCGTTATCGTTTTGAATATTCAGTATCCCGATATACAGACAATAACCGCAAATTTAGCTAGCACTAAATTGCTAACTTTTACCTTTTATTATATTTAGTGCAATTACTCTACAAACGAAATCCACATACAAATAACAAGACTCGCACAACATTTAACCAAAGAAATCAAATGTACATTGAAAAACGCGCACAAAAAAAGCGCCATTACTGGCGCTTTTTACAAGTTATAATTGAGTTCTTATTCACTTTCTACAAGTGATAACCCTTTACGACTCTAGTGGTACCGCTCTATTTTCAAGTAAAACAGGAATACCTTCAGTGATTGGATACGCTAACTTATCAGCTTTACAGATTAATTGATCTGCTTCTTTATCAAATTCCAACTTACCTTTACATACTGGACAAGCCACAATCTCAAGTAATTTTTTATCGAACGCCATGGAGGTTTCCTTGTTTAACTTTGACGACTTCGTTAAGTCTATTCAAAAATGCTTGGTCAAAACTTTCATTAAGCTTCGCATTAACTGGTAGATACCACCAGTTTTGTTGTGCAAAATCGCGACATTTAACCGCATCTTTCTCGGTCATTATCAATGGAGTATGTTGTGAGAGCTGCTGTAGCTCAGCTTCATCAAACGCTTGATGGTCTTCAAACGCTTTGGTTTGCTTAATTTGGTAACCTAAATGGTCTAAACTATCAAAAAATCGCTGTGGATTACCGATACCTGCCATCGCTATAGCTTCTTGCTGTTGCCACTTCTCATCATTCAAAGAAGGTTTTACCGCTTTTAGAGCAGAAGGTTCTAGACTCATCGCAATTTCATTTGCTTGAGGGCTACCACCATTATTAATTGCCCAATCAATCGTATTTAATCGCCACAAACCTTCACGTAAAGGCCCAGCAGGGATCAAACACTGATTACCATATCGGCGCTGACCGTCGACAATTGCCAGCTCAATATCTCGAGCTAATGCATAATGCTGCAAGCCATCATCACTAATAATCACATCAACATCAAATTGAGCTAAAAGGGCTTTAGCAGCGTCAATTCGCTTAGCACCAACAACCATAGGAACCTGCGTTCGAGCCACTATCATCGCTGGCTCGTCACCCACATCAGTGGCTTTATCAGCAACACTCACGGCTTTCACACCGTCAATATTAACTCCATAGCCACGACTTATCACCCCAGGCTTATAACCATGCTCGCGCAATAAGTCAATTAAATAGATAACCGTTGGGGTTTTACCACTGCCACCAGCGGTGATGTTACCCACAATAATAACCGGTGCTGGTAGGGTTTCTGCAGTGCTAAAACCAAATTTATATCCTAAACGCCTTAGCAAAGACACTAAAGCAAACAACCAGCTCAATGGCAGTAATAACCATTTAGCTGGATGTCCTTGGTACCAAATTTTATTCACTAACGATTGCATTTAATTACCAAATTGCATTTGGTACAGGTTGGAATAAATGCCTTCTTTGGCAATCAAATCTGTGTGAGTGCCCCGTTCAACCACTGAACCTTGGTCAATCACTAAGATTTCATCTGCAGATTCAATCGTTGATAAACGATGAGCTATCACAATTGACGTGCGGTTATGGCGTAAATTGTCTAAACCATGCTGAATTGCTTTTTCAGACTCTGTATCTAATGCCGATGTTGCCTCATCTAAAATTAATACAGGTGCATCACGTAACATAGCTCGCGCAATAGCGATACGTTGACGTTGTCCACCTGACAACAACACCCCATTTTCACCGACCTCGGTATCTAGTCCGTCAGGCAAGGTTTCAATAAACTCCATCGCATAAGCAAGTTCAGCAGCTTTAATGATTTGCTCACGGGACACTTCTCCTGGATAAGCATAAGCAATGTTATTGGCAATCGTGTCATTGAATAATGTGACTTGCTGAGATACCAATGCTACTTGGTTACGAAGCGACTTTAACTTGTAATCATAAATACTGACGTCATCGAGGGTAATATCCCCTTCGGACACGCCGGTATAGAATCGGGTCATAAGGCTAGCAATGGTTGATTTACCTGAGCCACTTCGGCCCACTAACGCAATGGTTTTACCTTGCTTAACTTCAAAATCTATATTGGTTAATGCAGGCTTTTCAGTATCAGGGTAACTAAAAGTGACGTTGTTAAACTTCAAGTTGCCTTTAACGCGCTGAGTTTCAAACTCACCAGTATCTGATTCTGGTGCGGTATCTAATAATTCAAACACAGTAGTACAAGCTGCAATACCCCGTTGAAATTCAGCGTTCACACGGGTTAAGTTTTTGATTGGCTGAAGCATGGCCATCATTGCGCCTAGAATTGCAGCAAAAGTACCCGCGGTTATATCATCTTTTAAACCTGGGAATGTTGCTGCATACAATACAAATGCCAGTGCGAATGAGCCAATAACCATAATAACCGGTTGGCTGATTGCTTGGGCTACAGCCAGTTTCATATTCTGATGGCGATTAGAATCATTCACTTTAAAGAAGCGATCCACTTCCGTTTGCTGTCCGCCAAAAGCTAACACATTTTTGTGGCCTTTAATCATTTGCTCAGTGGTAGCGGTTACCCCCCCCATGGCAGACTGAATTTGTTTAGATACTTTCCGAAAGCGCTTACTGACTACACTGATAACAACGCCCATCAATGGACCTATCACTAAAATACACAGTGATAACTTCCACGAATAAAAGAACATAATAGCGAGCATCGCGATAACAGTTATAGAGTCACGAACAATAGAAATCAACGCACTGCCTGATGCACGAGCAATTTGCTCTGTATCAAATGTCACACGGGAAATTAAATTGCCGCTATTTTCACGGTCAATGTAGCTCACAGGTAAACGCAGATAATGCTCAAAAACTTGTTGACGCATATCCATGATCAACTTCGCACTCATATACGAGACACAGTAAGTCGATACAAAGTTAGCAATACCGCGCAACGTAAACATGCCTATCACCACTAGAGGTGCCATCAGCATTATATCTTTATTGGCATTAAAGCCACCGTGAGTTGGAACATCAACTTCGACGCCACCGACTACAGCAGGAGCTTGACCAAAACCTTCGTCAATAAAAGGTTTAATGAATGCAATGAAAGCTGCATCGACAAGGCCATAAGTTAATAGGCCAGCAATGGCTAATAGGAACATTCCTTTCATTGGAACGAGATAAGTAAGAAGGCGTTTAAACACGCTCGACATTTCGTTATTAGTTGTTGTCATTGATTACATTAACACTTGAATAGCAAACAAAGGCACATTCTACTCTGCTTTAACTTTCTCACCAAATCTAAACACCTTGTTATACCAAAATGGCGCAATATCTGAACGATATTGACGAATTGTATAAGTTGATGGTTCAAAATCTATACTAATTTGGCCTGAGTTTCCGCTAACGAGTGTTTCAACTCCTTTCATTTTATACCTCTCGACAACATCATTTTTAGGGAATCCATATTGATTGGCAAACCCTGCAGTAAAAATAACATGTTGTGGTGATACCGCATCTATAAATGCCAGTGTGGAAGATGTACGACTGCCATGATGCGGCGCAAGTAATATATCTGACCTAGATAACATATTGTTATTGGTAAAGTATCTCTCTGAATTTTTCTCAATATCCCCTGCGAGCAAAACTTGATGCTGACCATCAGTAATAAACGCAATACATGAACGATTATTGTCATTTTTAGCCGTAGGGTTGATCGCTAATCTCAGCGTTACTCCGTGCCAATCAAATTGACGATTAGTACAAGGGTTTTGACTTCGTTCTTCTAAAGGGGAACTGAAGTGGTGTGCAGCAGAATCGCTAATAATTTGAGTATTAGGATATTGCCTCATTAAAGCATCTAGGCCACCAGCATGATCGTTATCATCATGGCTAATTATGATGTAATCAAGTTTACTTATCCCCTTCGCATTGAGTGCAGGGATTATCACTCTATCGGCATAACTGAAGTTATCACCATATGCGGCGCCAGTGTCATACAACAAACCTCGATTACCTTGCTGAACAAGTACAGCCATACCTTGGCCAACATCCAGCACATGTACTTGCCAAGAAGGTACAAGTTGCGAAGGTGAAGAATAAAAAGCGCCCCATGAATACAGAATTAAAGGGATGCATAATACGCCGACCGCCAGTCGCCATAATGTATTGACTGCCCACATCATTAAAAATATGCCCAATATGAATAGCATTATGCTGATAACTAACTTGTCTGATAGATGTATCAGAGACATAGGCCAATGATCGCTCCCACTAATAAGTAACTGAAACGGCGTTAAAGCAACATCGGCAAAACTCATCAATTTTTCGCCAAAAAAGACTCTCAATTCATCTGTCACTGGAATAAACATTAAACAGAGATTCAACACCAAGGCAATAATACTTAGCGGAATGACCACAATACTGAACCAAGGAACCATAAGTAAATTGACCCAAATGCTGTTAATTGAAATAGTGCCAAACAATATGGCTTGCATTAATCCTAGCCCTATAGCCAGTCGCCATTGAATCGACCAAAACCCAACCCAGAAGCCAATAAGTTTATTTTTATAATCTTGGTACTTGCTTACGAGGCGTTCAAGAAATGGAAGATTTTGTACATTAGGTTCAATTACTTGAGTGCCTGTAAACTCAATCTCATTATGACTAATTTCAAGCTCATTTTTTGAATTATTAAACGTACTTTCGCTATCAGATCTGTTTATCTTTGCTTTAGCAACTGAATACTCTAGCGTAAATAATATGATGGCAAGCGCACTGAAAGATAACCAAAAACCTGCACTTAAACTGGCAAACGGATCGATAACTAATACGGCAAACAATGCCCAAATTAATCGTTGCCAAGGCGATGAATATTGATTCACCATAGTTAAGACAATTAAGATGAGGAGCATTATCAGCGCTCGCTGAGTGGCGATGGCAAAACCTGCTAAGTATCCGTAACCCGTCGCCATTAAAGCAGCCAACACCATAGCGATGAGTAAGTTTCGTCTACTAAATGAAGGAAAAATCTGCAAGCCACTGCGAAAAATAAACCAGAACAAACCAAATACAACCGATAAATGTAAGCCTGAAATGGCCACTAAATGTCCGGTGCCAGTTTGTCTTAGTTGCTGCCATTGAGTTGGAGTGAGATTAGATTTATCGCCAAACAGCAGCGCTTTCAATATTGCCCCATTTGAGCGTGTTTGTAATATAGGGTCCATTTTATTAATGATAAGCTGTCGCAATGGGGTATTATAATCGAGTAGTTCAGCCTGTTTGACTCGGCCTTTAGCAACGATATGACGACTTAAGAAGTATTTTTGTTGGTTAAACCCACCTTGATTCAACGGACTAGTGATTGGCTTCATTCGCGCAGTAAAAATCCAAACCTGACCCACTTTTACTTCAGGCGGTTGTTGCCATGTGAGTCTATAGTTAGAGTGATAAAATTCGTATTGCTCAGAAATCACCCTAATGTCGAAACTTATCCAGTCGCTGTTTGTGCTAACTAGTGATACTATCTCTGCCTTAAATTGTTTTTGAACAGGGATTTCTGATTCATGTGAAGAAAATAATGAATTAAAACAAAAAGAAACTAACATCACTCCACAAAGTGCCCCGCTGATGAAAGGCCACTTTATGAAGGTGGATAAAACGACAATCAGAATGAATGACGCCATCCATATAGGAAGTAAGCTTGGCAATAAATTGCTAAAAAGCATACTGGCGCAAAAACCATAAATGAATCGATTTATCATTGATTAATTAAAGACAGTAATCGCGTATATGCCAAAAAAATTATTACAAAAATTTATGCCGAAGCCTGAAACCTTGCGTAATCACAAATATTTGCGGGTTTTCGGAAATTTGTTGGATAAACCCAACCTTTGGAGTTTGAATCGCAAATCTGCTCCTGGCTCATTTGCGGTGGGCTTATTTGTAGCTTGGCTTCCAGTACCGTTCCAAATGGTCATAGCTGCTGGCATGGCGATATTTTTTAACGTCAATATTCCACTCGCAGTTGCCCTTGTTTGGCTAACAAATCCAATCACAATGCCATTTATGTTTTATGCAGCATATTTGTTGGGCTCTAAAATTTTAGGCTTGGATACCACTGACTTTGCTTTTGAAGCCAGCTGGCAATGGGTAGAAAGTTCTATTGGCACCATTGGCCCACCATTCCTTTTGGGGTGTGTCGTGCTAGGTTGTATTTTTGCTCTAATTAGCTATTTTGTGATTAAGAGTCTTTGGAAGTATTCAGTATTATTCAAGTGGAATCGCAGAAACTAATCTTTAACTAAAAACTCCACTCAATACAAATCAAAATATATAACAGAAAAGTCAGCCGTGTTGCTGACTTTTTAGATTTAAAAACAGGTCTATTCGGCTGAATTATTTACCTTTCGATAAGCCAACACCATTAAATGAACGCACAATAAGCCACTAAAAGCACCACAGAAAAACATCATCGCTATCGATTCAACCGACGACATATCATCAGCATAAAGCCACCACCATAACGGCCATCCCACCAACGATAGAAAGCTCAGTTGTAACATACACGATTTACACCTGCCTATTTTTTGTTTGAATAGAGACTCTTGGCAATCATTACATGCCATTCATTTATCCTTCAACTTAACTATTCGCATTTGAACTGTACTCATCCTTTAACATAGCAAAAACACATTCATCGCACCATTGTCCTTTAAAAAAGATATTTTTATAGAAGTGACCTTCTTTTCTAAAACCTAACTTGTTCAGTAATGCCATCGATGGGATATTTTCAGCATCAGTCGTCGCTATAATTCGATGCTTGTTAAGTTCAATAAATAAATAGTCTATCACTGCGGATAGTGCCTCAAAGGCAATGCCTTGCTGCTGATATTGCTGAGCTAAGGTAAATCCTATTTCCATTTGCTCATTATCAATAAAATGCAGCGCTATATCACCCATAATGAGCTGAGTTTGCTTATCAGCGATAGCCAATTGAAACCATAAACCTGGCATACCAAATGCGTTATAGTCCATCGCAGCAAACAAAGATTGTGCTTGCTCAAAATTGTAATCTGTCCAACTTTGATATTTAGCTATAAATGGATCTGCTCTATATTCAGTGAATAAAACTAGATCATCATACTCAAAAGCTCGAATACAAGTCCGTTGAGTCATTATCTTAAATTTCATATACTTTTAAACCTACAAATTTATTTTAAACAGTATGTTATATAATAATTTATTGATTACTTTTAATTCTTGCCACTAAAAAATCCACAGCGGCTTTAACTTTAGGTACATGATATCGTTGTTTTTGATATATCAAATACACTCCAAAATCAGCACTCTGTGTCGCTGATAACCGCGGTTCAAAATCAAGCTCTAATAACTCATCTCTTTCCAGAAATGGTGATAGAACCCACCTTGGCATCATTACAATCCCCTCACCTTTTTTCGCTTTTTCAATTAGCCACTCGCCAACATTACTGATGGCAGTAGCGGGAGCAGACACATCTTGCCATTGTCCCTCAATAAGGCTTAACCAAGGCACTCTGCCGTTAGGGGAGCGATAATACAAACCTTTATGTTGTGATAATTCACAGGGATGGGTTGGGGTTCCCATATGTTCAAGGTATTGCTTACTCGCTGCTGGAATAAATTGATTATCCATTAATCTAATCGCCACGACTCGATCGTTGGGGGCATATCCGCCTCTAATGGCTATATCGACATCATCACGGCCAACTGAAGACAGCTCATCACTCAGCTCAATATCTAAAATAACCTTAGGGTACAGCTTGGAAAACTCTTCCATAAGCGGAATTAACACCTCGCGTCCAATACCCACCATAGCACTTATCCGTAACTTTCCCATGGGCTCGGTTTGGTAACTGCGCACAGCTTCATTACTTTGCTCTAGCTGAGTTAATAATAGTGATACTTGCTGATAATAATCTGCGCCAATTTCAGTTAAATTAACGGCTCTGGTTGAGCGTTTTAATAAGGTCGCCCCAAGACTTTTTTCTAAATCAGCAACCCGCCGCGATAAAGACGAAGCAGGAACAGAAAAGGCTTTCGCAGCTTGTGTAAAACTGCCCAGTTCCACCACTTTAACAAAGTATTTCAGCGCTCTTAATTGATCCATAACCCAACCATTATTGTCTTAAAAGCAATAAAGAATCGCTTTTTAGCCACTATATCTTATAAAAAAGAAAAGGAATAATAGATTCCATTATTAAAGAACAAACAGTATTAAGGATAATTTCATGAACACTTATACCGCCATTAATCTTGTCAAACGCCCTCAAGGCGGCCCAATCACTTCTGATATTTTTGAAGTTGTCCAAAAGCCTATACCCGTTGTTAAACCTGGAGAGCTACTGATTAAACAAAATCATATGTCACTAGATCCAGCCATGTTTGGTTGGATGCAACCAGACACTGACAGCTACATCCCACCAGTTAATTTAGGCGATGTCATGCGAAGCAGCGGTGTAGGTGAAGTGGTCGAAAGCAATCATCCAGACTTTAAAGCAGGCGATCGGGTTATGGGTATGATGGGTTGGCAGGAGTATTTTTTAACTGATGGTAAAGGGATAAATAAAGTCGACGCCCCCCTTCCTGACGAAGCCATATTATCAATATTCGCCCTACCGGGCTTAACAGCCACACAAGGCTTATTCAATGTCGGTAAACCAAAGTCAGGCGAAACGATTATTGTTACTGGTGCAGCTGGCTCTGTAGGCTCAATCGTGGGTCAATTAGCTAAAGCAGACGGATTACACGTAATTGGCGTTGTCGGCAGCGATGAAAAAGCAGATTGGATTGTAAATGAACTTGGTTTTGATTCAGCAATAAATTATAAAACGGCAGATTTAGCAGCTGAGTTAGATAAATTAGCCCCTCAAGGCATCGACTTGTTCTTTGAAAATACCGCAGGCCCTATCCAAAGCTTAATTGTCGATAGAATGAATCCCCATGGCCGCGTAATGGTTTGCGGATTAATTGCCGATTACAGCAAACAAACCCCAGCACCAGGCCCAAGCTGGATGAATATCCTTAAAAGACGTATTACTGTTCAAGGTTTTACCATGCCAGATCACTTTGGCGAAGTGCCTAGTCTATTAGAAAAATTAACTCCTTATGTATTAAAAGGTCAAATCAAACATCGCTCACATGTATTAGAAGGTTTGGAGTCATCAATTGAGGGATTAAACCTATTTTTTACTGGTGAAAATAAAGGCAAGTTGATGGTAAAACTTTAACGCTCAATCTCAGGTTAAGCGCTAAGATTGGAGCTAGTGCTATGTTTAACTTAGCATCGTTTAAATCAGCGAATAATAATGCGCCTTATTCTTAGGCGCTTTATTTAATTTCTGTTCTCAAGTGGTTAGAACTTATTGCGATTGGGGATCAGTTGAACACTTGAATCAAATTGCTCGAGTAATTTTTTTACCACTCTCTCTGAATCTGAATAGATTTGATGTTGATGATTTGCTTGTAAATAATACAGAGCATAACTTAACCTTGAAGGCAGTAAGTTTGCTAAGCGTTCAGGTGCTTCATAGCAGTAATGACCGGGATAATAATGACAAGAAAATTTATCCGTTAACACCACACTCTTTTCTGTCATTAAGTGCTGCGCCAGCAGCGAATGGGATTCGCTGCGGTATTTAAATTTAAACCCCTCAGTAAGAGAGTTATTTTCTAATACTGGCTGTAATCGATTGATGCCAGAAAAAATAATTCCACCAAAAACATGTTCAGCAAAACCACTTTGCTCCATCCCTTCTTCAATCCATTTGTTCGGCGTCTTGCTAATGAAAACGGCTTCATTCTCTAATAGTGGTATTTGCCTTATCTCTTTAGGGGCATTAATAGGAAATAGGTTTAAGCCAATGTGAATATCACCATTGATAATTTGATCGAGCGTATGGTCATTCCAATGGTTAAAATTAATTTTCCCTTTTGGTATGACTTTAGCGCTAGTGGCCATTAATTCTTCAGCGATAACATCTATAAGCGGGCTTGCAATAGCAAAATTGATCTCGCCATCAAAGTCGCCTTGGTTTAAAAAGTCATCTGGATAAAACCGTTTATCTAATTGTATCAATTCATTTGCGAGACCTTCGCCAATTTCTGTTGCTCGTACGGTCGGTACTAACTGTCCTTGACCCTTAATAAATAAAGGATCACCTGTCGCATGTCTCAGTTTAGACAATACTTGGCTAACTGCGGATTGAGATATCCCTAATTTAGCCGCCGCAAGCGTAGTACTTCTAGTTCTATACAACTCATTGAAAACTCTTAAATAATTTAAATTAATTTGTTCGGGGTACTTTCTATACATACTTAATAACCAAGTCTCAAACCAGCTGTTATATTAGCTTAGCTTATAACTGTTATCAGTAGCACTCGTCACATATGTTAACTAGGATTTGCATTGCTTACGTTAAAAAGCCATCAAGTTCACATATGTATCTAGGGGAAGATAGTGACAAATCAGGTAACAGAGCCAGAGTTTTGTAAAGAAACCTTCGCAACAGTACTAAGACAATACCGTAAATCTTATCGTTTATCACAACAGTCTTTAGCTGATGACTTAGCGAATAATCACAGTCTATTTAAGAACATTAACCAATCAATGGTTAGTCTGTGGGAAAAAGGTACCATCCTACCTTCTTTAAACAGAAGAGTTGGCTTAGCTAATTTCTTTAATCAATGTTATCAATATGACGAGCATGAATTAAAAGTGATTAAAAAAGCGCGTAAAAATCGTATTAACGATGGTCAAATGCCAAACATCTACAACTACAGCATTAACCAAATCAAAGAGTTTTGGTTTGATGAAATGACTGAAGATGAGAAGGAAGGTATCTATCACGCTCATAAAGTGCAAAGCGGTTATGACTTTAACGAAACCCTTGAGCACATTGAGTGTAAGCGTGTGAAAGTTGTTTGTTTTTATTTTAACAACTCAATCATCGGACATTTAGCTTTTTGTGTTGCCCAAAATGGCTTCATCAAACTAGCCAGTATCGTTGCAATTGATAAAAACATTCGAATGAATATTATTAAGTTTATTCACACCTTGTCATCTGACATCATCCTTATTCTGCCAAGTTTTATCAGTTACTACAGTAACTTATTAAATGATATTTATCTTGAAAAAATACCAACAAACGGCCCTATCACTCTGCATTCAGCTAAAAGTGAAAGTTTGTTTAATAATCCGTTTGTTAAACACGTTTTGAATGGTAACGATGATTTAGTTTTACTGCGTTACGAACAGCAAAATTTCGACGCATAAACTGGTTTTCAGATAAAGCTCTAAAGGTTAATCTGCTCTAGATAAGTCATGATGACGCCTATTACTCCTGTAATAGGCGTTTTGTTTTAACAACGAAAACCTAATTGTTCGCTGAACATACTTCCAATCTTACTTTCAGATTACTTGGCTAAAATGAAGAACCTGGTTGCATCAAAAAGGCAATTTCTTCAGCTGTCGATTCTCGGCCTAATATACTGTTACGGTGCGGGTAACGACCGAAGCGTTCGATAATCTCGAGATGCTTCTTTTCAAATGCATAATTTGACTCTAAACCTGCTTGATTAAACAGTGTCAGTGCTTGCTGATGTACCATCATTGACTCACTATGCATATAAGGCATGTATAAAAAGCTACGCTCGGTCTGTGTTAACAGCTTATCTTGCCCCTGCGCTACCGCTTCTTGTGCTAACACTAAAGCAAGAGGGTCAGATAGAAACGCTTTAGGCGATTCACGATACATATTTCGAGAAAACTGATCGAGCACAATAATCTCTGCTAGCCTGCCTAGAGGACTTACTCGCCACTCATAGAGTTCGCCAGCCATAGCTTGAGCATGCAGAGTTGCGAATTTTGACATAATAATCCTGTCAAACTCACTATCTTTTTTAAACCACAAAGCGTGGTCTATCTCGTCAAACCAAAATGAAATCACCTGCTGAAAATCATTCATAGCGCTTCCTCAATTTTTACATCCATTGCAGTAACTTAACAATTGTATGCTAGATTTAAAATAGACTTTTATCTAGACACAATTTAGGACATCTATGGCAGAAAAACCTCAAGCTTCTAACGACGCCATAAGACGAGATCCACTTATTGAAAAAGTGCTTAAACGCTCACCCTCAAATATTGCCGCCAGTTTTACTGATGAACAACTTAATGCAATAAAAATGTCATTGGGCCCCAACACATGGGGCGGTCATTTTATTGATAAACGTGGCACCTTTAAGTTTCCATTTATTAAATGGCGCTTTTATTACGTATTTTTACTGGGTAAAAATAAACGCGCTTACACAAGGCGAGAAAAGAACATGTCGTTGTTGATGATGTTTGCCACCGTCAGCGGTTTTATAGTCATGAGTATGATACTTGGACTACTGATGCTCTATCTTTTAAAATCAGCACTGGGTATCGACTTATTTCCTGATACATCACTAGGTATTTGGGACAATTTCAAAAGTTACTTTGATTAAGATGATTGTTTTTATTTCAAGTGGATTATTTTATCTCAATGACTTGAGAATGAAATGGTACTTAACGCCGCATTAATGCGTAAGCAGCACTTGCCTATACTTGAAGAAAACTGCAAACGTCGCAAATCACTCTTAAATGCTTTATTATACGTATTTTTCCGCGAACATCTGTTTATAGGATTTAGTCTGCAATGCTGAATCTGTTAACCCAAACTTACTCGCTAGAGTTTCAAGTTCCGACTTATAAGCAGTTAACATTAGTTCATCGTCTGTCATGATGGCGAACTCAGCAAAGTCACCAATACCATCTAAAGAGTCAACCGTAATATGAAACTTGCCCACAAAATAGATACTTCGAGTTTTGGTCGCTTTTAATGTAATTTCGTAACCCATCGTTTCCAGCATACTTTTAGCACTTTTTGCATCTGTGATATTAGTCGCTTCACATCGGTCTACCTCTGGGCCTTTAACTATCCAAAGCTTGATACCTGATGGTTTCATAGTACGAATACAGACGCTCTTATTCTGCTGGTGCAATGATTTATCTGGAGTATCAAAATAACAGTCGGATTCTAGATTGTCTTCAAGCATTATTTCATGGGGTGTATTTTTCAAAATATTCAAAAAATTAGTCTTTGACTCAAGGCGGTACTTAAGCTCTACCTCATATTTACCTTGAAAATGCTCATCGCTCATCTTGTAATCCACTCTCAAAATGAGAATTTTACCATAGGAGTAAGTAGCTAAACATGATCATACGCATAACGCCTCCTCAAAGTAATGAGTATGTGTCTACTAAATCTTGCGAAGAACAAGGCCATAAAGATCTGCGAACGACAGAAATTTACACTCATGTTCTTGGTTAAAATAGAGCAAGGAACAATAAGTCCATTCGATCGTTTATCAGATATTGATAGTGTAAAAGGTGGATTTTTTTAAAAGTGTTAGGTTTGAGGTTCAAGCTATCAAATAAGCCAATAGTTAAGTTTTTAACTTAAAGTTTATAAGCTTTAATAGGCCTAGAACTATTTTAAAATCAGACTTAAAACAATAACTCAATTAGCAACAAGCAAAGTAAAAAGCTGAGTGCTCCTGCGTTGGAAATATTTCACATCTCATCAAAAATCACAGGGACTTAAGAAAGATGTGTCAAAAAAGATCGGTTTACCTGTTATTGAGATGAAATATGCAATTCACCATAACTATGTTTTTAAGGGTAAGGGTTCATTAGCGTACACATACGATAACTTTTTTTATTTATCGTATGTGTATTTTATATAGAGATTAAGCTTTAACGACCTGCAAGCGCTGATGCAGGGGCTATTTTAGTGGCTTTATATGCAGGGTAAATCGTTGCTAGTAAACTCATTACCATTCCCATTCCCACCACAACAATCACATCTTGTTGTTGTAATTCAGATGGTAAAAAGTCGATAAAATAGATATCAGAAGCCAACAGCTGAATGCCAAATGTCTGTTCTATGAAACTGGCAAAGGTACTTAAGTTAGTTGCCAATATGACCCCGATGATTGCGCCAATGGAACAGCCTAATAATCCATTTAAGCCACCTTGCATGATAAAAATCGCCATAACTGCGCCGCGCTTTAAGCCCATTGTCATTAAAATCGCTATTTCGGCGCTTTTATCTCTAACGGCCATCACTAATGTCGAGACGATATTAAAGCACGCCACTGCAATAACCAGCGCTAATACTAGGTACATCACCATTCTAACCAATTGAATATCTTGATATAGGTGGCCTTGAGAGCGAGTCCAATTATTGAGATGTAAATACTGGTTTTGAGCATAACCTAAGTCACGGGTTATTCTTGGTGCGCTAAAAACATTATTAACCGTGATCCTAAGCCCTGTAGCTGAGCCTTGAGGGATTTTTAACACCTTTGCAAGATACGACATCGACACATAAGCTTGAGTCGATTCAATTTCACCGCCCAAATCATAAACTCCCGCCACAATAAATCGGTGACTTTTAGCGGCAGACAATTTGTTCGATTGACTCATATCTGGGGTATACATAGATAATGTATCACCGACACTTAAACCTAACTTATCTAATAAACTGCGGCCTAAGACAATATTATTAACGGGTTCATCTAATGCATTCCAGCTATCAGTTGACATAAATTCAGCAAGCGTAGACACATGCTGTTCAAATTCAGGCTCTATTCCTGTTAGCTGTATGCCTTGAAAGCCGCCCGGCTTTTGCACTAAACCTTGCAGCCGAATAAACGGCGCTGTCGCCACAATTTCTGGCATTTGCTTGGCCGTTTCAGCAATCCCTTTCCAATCATGTAATGGCTCGTTGACACTAAGTAACTCACCGTGAGAAACCACGCCTAATAAGCGTTGTTCTAATTCACGCTCAAATCCATTCATGGCGGATAACAACAAAATAAGTACTGCAACACCAAGCGCAATGCCCGCTGTCGAGGCAAATGAAATAAATCCAATAAATCCATTTGACTGCCTAGCGCGATAAAAACGCCAACCTATTGTCAGCGGCAATAGTGACTTCATTAGTTATTTTCCATGGTATTGGCTTCGTGTATTGGTGAGTCATGCAACGTTTGCAATACGCCATCTTTCATTGTCAGCTGTCTGTCCATTTTGGCAGCTAGTTTATAGTCATGAGTGACCACCACAAACGCAGTCCCTAGTTGCTGAGCAAGTTCACGAATAAGTAAATAAACACTGTCACCACTGTTAGCATCTAAGTTACCTGTAGGTTCATCAGCAAGCACCAATTTTGGTTTATTGATGAGTGCTCGAGCAATAGCCACACGCTGGCGTTCTCCGCCAGAAAGCTGTGCTGGAATATGTTGTAAACGGTGCCCTAGCCCCACTCGTTCAAGTAATTCTGTCGCTTCTTTTAAAGTTTGCTTTTTATCTCGACCTTGTATGAAAGCTGGCATCGCAACGTTTTCAAGTGCCGAAAATTCAGGTAATAAATGATGAAATTGATAAATAAAGCCTAAATCTTGGTTACGGATTTCAGCCTGACGAGATGCATTAAGCTGGTATAAATTTTCGCCATCGAGTAACACTTCACCTGATGTTGGAATATCGAGTGTTCCCATAATATGCAGCAAGGTGCTTTTACCCGATCCCGAGCTACCGACGATGGCAAGTTGCTCACCTTTGAATACGTTTAAGTCAACATTCGTCAGTACTTTGGTGGTGTTTTCACCATCATGGAATTGTTTACTAACGTTGCTCACTTGCAAAATCACAGGGCGTTCATTATTCATTATTCATATCTCAATGCGGTTGCAGGCTGAACTCGAGCAGCGGTTAATGCAGGATAAATTGTGGCAATAAGCGTCATCGCCAAGGTGCCTACAACGATGATAGCAATTTGGGGAACTGATATAGCAACAGGTAACATTTGACCAGAGCCAAGCACTGAAATACCCAGCACATTCAGTATCATGTTCAAATTCAGGGTAACAGTTACACCTGCGAGCGTCCCCAGAGCGAGACCAATGACAGCATTGAGTGATCCTTGAACAATAAAAATATTCATGACAGCTTTAGTTGTCAGACCTTGAGTTTTTAATACTGCCACATCCGTGGTTTTATCTATTACCATCATCACTAATGCAGATACGATATTAAACGCGGCGACTGCCACAATCAGTGAGAGCATCAGCGACATCATGTTCTTTTCCATCTTCACAGCAGCGAATAAATGGCCGAAATCATCACGCCAATCTCGAGTCGTGATAGTAATGTCTTGCTGTTTAAATTCAGCAACTAAGCTTTCGCCCATTTGCGGGGCCGAAAAAGGGTCAGCCAAATACACGCGAAGCTCGTTGATTTCACTTGGCTTTAAGCGCATTAAACGTCTTGCATCTTTATAGTGAATGTAAGCTAATGCCGAGTCGACTTGCGAGCCCATTTCAAACACACCCGCCACAGTAAACTTACGCTGACTGGGTACAGGCCCAAGCGGTGAATACACCACACCATCGCCACTGAGCAACCTGACTTTATCACCGATATTAATCGATAATTTACGGGCGAGTTCGCTGCCTAATACAATGTTATAACTGCCAGGCGTGAGCTGCTCGAACGCGCTAGAATAGGTATTGGCAATAATCGCTGATAGGTTTTGTTCAAACTCAGGAAATACGCCATACACTTGCACAGCGCTAATGTTTTGACTGGATTGCACCATAGCTTGCGTGGTGACTGTAGGCGCAAGTCCATGAATTTGTGATTGGGCAGTTAATGATTGAGTTTGTTGCTGCCAGTCACTGAAACCAGCCTCATTAACTAAGGTTAGTTGCGGGACAGCACCAAGGATCCGCTCTTTAAGCTGTCCTTCTAGGCCATTCATAACTGAGCTGACAATAATCAGCGCAGCCACACCTAAAAAAATTCCTGAAACGGCAAATAGCGTAATGAAAGATGCAAAAGCATTGGCTTTTCTTGTGCGCCAATAGCGGTAACCAATAAATAATGAAAACCTAAAATTCATAAAGAAAAATGCATCCCAGACGTAATTTGAATTAAAAAGGCGTTTATTGGAATAAAAAACAACCATTTAATTAAGCAAGCGGGCTAAAACTTGCTAAATGATAAAGATGAGCATGATAATAGGGGTATTAGTTTGATAAATAAAGAGGCAAACCTTGTTCACTGAATCCAATGCATATTTTACTGTGCCTCATCAATTTAATGTCTACCTTGAAACTTGGCCTGAATCGAAAGGGATCCCAACCGAAGAAGACTTGCGTTCAATGCAATCAGTTGGCTTAAAGCTACTTTCTGAAGTGAAAGAGCTTGAAGCAAGCTGCCTTCTACAACTTCGCAGCTTAGATAACGATGCAAAAGCTGTAGTGGACTTTTTAAAGCTCCAATCCCGTAAAGTCGATTTAGTGTTACATCATGTGTTAGAAAAAGAAGTTCAGTCTGGTGAGCAATTCCATGGTTCTCATTTTGGTGGCAGCGGAATTAGCTTAAAGTCAGACACACCATTAAATGTCGGTGATTACTTTAAAACCTCCATCTATATCAACAGTGAACTGGTGGCGATTTTATGTTTATGTCAGGTGACTCAATGCCAAAGCATTGATCCTCAAAACCCTAGTACGGATAACGAAGCAGCTAATACTGAAAGCTACAACATTAGCCTTGAATTTAGCCAAGTATTAGATGCTGACGTCGAACAATTAGTAAAAGCCAGCTTAAATGTGCAACAAAAAATGCTTAAGATGCGTAAACAAAACCGCCAACAAGCTGCTGACTAACGAATATTTCCTGCAACTTAGCTTTTGCTCGCTTATAATAGCTGCCAGCAATAAAGGCAGCGAGGAAGCTTGCCTTGGTTATGACCCGTTTAAACTATTTATTACCACTGGTATGTAATAATCAAAACGGGATAAATCACACATTTATAGAAGCCAACTTAGTAATTCAATGAAGAATTTTAGCGTGTTAACACCGCCTAGTGTCAAAAAAGGCCAACAATTTCAGACCTTATCAACTCTAGGGGGCGTTTCTCAAGCCATAACGCTTGCGAGTTTAATCACCCAGCATTCTGGTACCAGTTTAATCGTCACCAGCGATACACCCAGTGCATTACAACTGGAAGTTGAACTTGCCTATTTATTGTCTCAATCTGATGTCAATGTGTGTTTATTTCCCGATAGAGAAACCTTGCCTTATGACAGTTTCTCCCCTCATCAGGATTTGATTTCTCAACGGTTAGAAACCTTAGCTCAAATGAGCCAAAGCCAGCACAATGTCATTATTGTGCCGGTGAACACGTTAATGGTGAAATTGCCACCTAAGTCTTTTTTAACCGCTAATGTGATGTTGCTTAAAAAAGGTGACACCTACAGCTTGCAACAAGTTAGACAGCACCTGACTGACACAGGTTACTACTTAGTAGACCAAGTCTATGAGCACGGTGAATTTGCTATTCGCGGCTCTATCATGGATATCTTCCTAACAGGTTCTGATGAACCCTTACGCATAGAACTGTTTGATGATGAAGTTGAATCAATTCGCTATTTTGATGTAGATACCCAACGCTCGAAACAAGAAGTCGATGCGGTGCGCATGCTGCCAGCTAAAGAGTTTCCTACTGACGCAGCAGGCATTGAGGGCTTTAGACAACGTTATCGTCGCCGCTTTGAAGTCATCTCAAAAGAAGCAGAATCCGTATACCAATTAGTCAGTCGCAACCTAATGCCAGCGGGTATTGAGAATTACTTGCCGCTATTTTTTGATGATTCCGCCAACTTATTTGACTACCTGCCAGAGAACACTCAGCTGATCACTTTGGGCGATATAGAACAAGCCAGTAAAAATCACTTAACTGAGATTAATGCTCGTTATGAAGACAGGCGCGTAGATCCACTAAGACCCCTTTTAGCCCCGCAAGAGCTTTATTTACTGATTGATGAGCTATTCGCGCTGTTTAAAAATTATCAGCGTTCACAGTTTGCGTTAAGCACTGAAGAAAATACTAAAGCGCAGCCTGCTAATGTCTCTGCATTGCCCGACATTAATGCCAATCATAAATTAAAACACCCGTTGATTAACCTGCAACAATACAGCGAAAACAATAAGCAGCTGGTGTTTTGTGCAGAATCAGAAGGCCGGCGCGAAGCATTAATCGAACTATTAGCCAAAATAGACATTAAGCCCAAGCTATTTACTCATCTTGATGAATACCTCAATGCCAAAACGGCAAAAGACAGTATTGGCCTTGTGGTGTCACCGCTGTCTCGTGGTTGTGTCATCCATGACTCGCCTAAAGGTGAAGTCAGTATTATTTGTGAGACCGAGTTATTTGGTCAACGAATTTCACAGCAACGCCGCCGAGAAAAACAAAAGCAAGTTAGTTCTGATGTATTAGTTAAAAACCTTGCAGAACTAAAAGTCGGTGAGCCAATTGTCCACCTTGAGCACGGTGTGGCTCTTTATAAAGGCTTAGTGACACTCGATACAGGCGGTCTTGTCGCTGAATATTTACAGCTTGAATACACTGGCGGCGATAAACTTTACGTCCCAGTATCTTCTTTGCATTTAATCAGCCGTTACAGTGTCGGCGCCGATGAAACGCCTAGTTTAAATAAACTTGGCAATGAAACTTGGGCGAAAGCCAAGAAAAAAGCCATTGAAAAAATTCGCGATGTGGCGGCTGAATTACTCGATGTTTATGCACGTAGACAAGCTCGCCCTGGCGATGCAATGAAAATTGAAGCAGAGGAGTATGCCCAGTTTGCCCAAGGTTTCCCATTTGAAGAAACCGTCGATCAAGAAACAGCTATTGAAGCTGTTTTAACTGACATGCAAACCCCAATGGCAATGGACAGATTAGTCTGTGGTGATGTTGGTTTTGGTAAAACCGAAGTGGCCATGCGCGCCGCATTTGTCGCCGTCAATGCTGGCAAACAAGTGGTCGTGCTCGTGCCAACTACCCTACTTGCCCAGCAGCATTACGAAAACTTCAAAGACCGTTTTGCCGACTGGCCTGTGGTGATTGAAGTGATGTCACGCTTTCGCTCAGCAAAAGAGCAAAACCAAGTATTACAACAGCTATCGGAAGGTAAAGTGGATATCGTTATTGGTACCCACAAACTGCTTCAGGCTGAAGCCAACTTTGATAATTTAGGTTTATTAGTGATTGACGAAGAGCACCGTTTTGGTGTGCGTCAAAAAGAGAAAATCAAAGCATTACGTGCCAATGTCGATATCCTCACATTAACAGCAACACCAATCCCGCGTACTTTAAACATGGCGATGTCTGGCATGCGCGATTTATCTATTATTGCCACGCCACCAGCGAAACGTTTAGCTGTTAAAACTTTTGTGCGTGAATACGATATCGCGACGGTAAGAGAAGCCATTTTACGTGAGATCCTTCGTGGTGGTCAGGTTTACTTTTTACATAATAATGTTGAAACCATTGAAAAATGTGCCCAAGACATTCGTGAATTACTGCCAGAATCTCGAGTCGTTACAGCCCATGGGCAAATGCGAGAACGAGAACTTGAAAAAGTGATGTCAGAGTTCTACCACCAGCGCTTTAATGTTTTAGTGTGTACCACGATTATTGAAACCGGTATTGATGTTCCTAGTGCCAACACCATTATTATTGATCGTGCTGATAAGTTTGGTTTAGCTCAGTTACATCAATTACGTGGTCGTGTCGGTCGCTCGCACCACCAAGCTTATGCTTATTTGATGACACCACATCCTAAGCTTATGAGTGCAGATGCCCGTAAACGTCTAGCAGCAATTGATGCATTAGAAGATTTAGGTGCAGGATTTATGCTTGCTACTCAAGATTTAGAAATCCGCGGTGCTGGCGAACTGCTCGGTGATGAGCAAAGTGGTCATATTTCAAAAATTGGCTTCAGTCTTTATATGGAAATGCTTGAATCAGCAGTAAAAGCATTAAAAGAAGGCAAAGAGCCATCACTCGCTTACATGCTCAATTCGCAATGTGAAGTAGATTTACGTATTCCAGCACTATTGCCTGACGATTATGTATCCGACGTTAATATGCGTTTATCATTGTATAAACGTATCGCCAACTGTGAAACCGAAAAGATGCTTGATGAGCTTAAAGTTGAGTTTATTGACCGCTTTGGCTTACTGCCAGATGCGACTCGAAATTTAATGGAGCTTACACTTTATAAGCACCAAGCGACTGCACTAGGCGCCAGTAAAATTGAGATGCATGCTAAAGGCGGCAGTATCGAGTTTACTGATGACCATAAAATTGACCCTATGTTTATCATTGGTTTATTACAAAGTCAGCCACAAATTTATCGAATGGAAGGCTCAAATAAGTTAAAGTTCACTATGCCTGCAGAAACAAGCAAACAACGTCTAGACTTAATTAAGACATTGTTAGAGCAATTAGCTAAACACCGTATTGGAGAAACTAAATAGTGCTGCGTAACTTTGCTATTTCCATTGCCGCTTTAACAGCGATAACTGTATCAATTCAAGCTCAAGCAAAAACTTGGTTTGAGGTTGAAGTATTCGTATTCGAAAGACAGTCAAACAGCTTGGAGCAGTGGCAAGAAAACACTGCAATGCCTGCTAACCGCAAAAATATCGACTTAATCACGCCAATGATCAGTAATGACATAACAGGTGTTGCGCTAGGCTTAACAGGTTGCACTTCTACAGACTGGACCAGCAGTGAAGTCGATTGCCAAGACCCATTAGTCAGTGCAAATAAAACGACGTTCCCAAGCCAAGTACCATTATCAATTGCAGCTGATGAGCCCCAAGTAGCTTATTTAGAAGAAGGACCGTTGCTATTAGCAGAGTCTCAAAGTGAATTTGCAGACATTATTAAAACGGTTCGTCGTGAGAAAGATGTACGCAGTTTACTACACTTAACTTGGCAGCAAGATATGCAGTCACGTAACCGAGCTAAGCCTATCCGAATTTTTGCAGGTAAAGACTTCTCTGAAGAATATGATTATGCAGGAAACCCCGTTGCCGAAGAGATAGAAGACGAATTCACTACATTTGATTTCTCTTCATCGTTTGGCAGTTTTGTTGATGAGCCACAAACTAAACCAGTGTGGGAACTCGACGGAAATATAAATATATATCTTAGCCACTACTTGTTTATTGAAACCAACCTTGCCCTGCGTAAGCCAATTCAAAAACAAACTAACACTAACGATTACTATCAATACAGTACAGAAGGCAATGACGAAACAGTCATGAGTCCATTCCTACAATCTATACCTATGGTTCAAAACCGCCGGGTAAGATCTGGTGAAGTGCATTATTTTGATCATCCAAATATGGGGATTATTATGCAAATCAGAAAAATGGAACAACCCACGACGACAAAACCTGCAGATTTAGTAATTGAAGATGATTCACTGATTGAATTAAATGCTGAACCTGTAACTGAATCGATGGCTTCTGGTATCAATTCGACTCAAAGGCAACTTAATTAAACGCCAGTTACTAGACTAGCTTTAGCAAAATGAAAACCGAATGGGTATTATTAATATTACGTTCGGTTTTTTACATAAAAAAACAGCTAACCATTCGGCTAGCTGTATTAAGCAAAAATTTGCAAATAATATGACATTGATATAAATGAGTTTAAGTCGCATGTTAAACTCACTTGTATCATTTTGTAACACAATCACAACATTTATGCTAACTATTAAAGTTTAACTGCTCAGCAATTAACCAAAGAGTCAGTTTATCTTTAAAAATGGCAATAACGTTACTTAGCTATAGGTTACTTAGCTAAAATTTGCTTGGCTAACATCTGCGCTTTTTCCCAACGTTCAGTTGAGCCAAGACTGATCATTACTTGCGTCATATCTGCTTTAAGCTGCTGAGCATTTGATTTGGGTGCCTGTGCAGGCCAAGTAAACTCTGACAATAAGGTTTTCACCCCTTCTGGGTCATTACAGACCAAAATCATATCGCAGCCTGCTGATAATGCAGCTTGAGCGCGACCTAAATAATCACCGGCAAATGAAGCCCCTTTCATACCTAAATCATCTGAAAAAATAACGCCATCAAATGCTAAATCTTGGCGCAACACATCTTGTAGCCAATAAGATGAAAAGCCCGCAGGGTTTGCATCCACTTGTGTATAAACCACATGTGCAGGCATTACCCCATTCAGTTGTTGTTGAGCCATCAGCTGTTGGAATGGCTTAATATCGTGATTAAAGATGTCTTCTTTAAGGCGGTTATCTTCAGCCATTGCCACATGGGTATCTGCTTTGACACTGCCATGACCGGGGAAATGCTTACCCACTGCGGCCATACCCGCTTGATTCATTCCTTCAATAAAACTTGCAGCTAACAAGCTGACTTCCTGTGGGTTTGGACTAAAACTGCGCTTACCAATAACATCACTAATGCCGTTTACATCAAGCACGGGGGCAAAACTTAAATCAATATCACAAGCCACTAATTCTATCGCCATCAAGAAACCCAGCTCTTTGCTCCAGCGCTGCGCTAAGCTCATATCTCCATTTGCAGCGGGTAGAATATCTCCCATAGCAGGGATAAGGGAAAACTCATCTCTAAAGCGCTGCACTCGACCACCTTCGTGATCTACCGCGATTAAAAGATCTGCGCGAATAGTACGAACCGACTTAACTAAATCAATCAACTGGCTTTTATTAGAAAAATTACGGGTAAATAAAATAATTCCACCCACTTGAGGGTGCTGTAATAAAACGGCTTCTTCTTCGCTGACACTGAGTCCAGCTAAATCCATCATTAAATAACTCACGCGTACTCCTATTGATACCGTAACGCTAAGCCCTTGATTGTCCATATTACAAAATAGTCGCCACTGTGATCTTGGTTACAATAACTTCAACTAATCTGAAGCTAATCGCATAAATAAATCTAATGCGCGATCTAATAAAAAATATGGGATACTCAGTAAAATAACAAGCAAAGTTTGAAAAACCGTTAGGCAAATACTGCTAAAAAAGTTTGTTTTTAATAACGACTATTATGCAGAGAAACAAAGGCTAGAGATACAGTTAACCAAGAATTGTTAAGCTGATTTTTAGCTTTCTCAGCCACCACGGTAAAATAATAAACGACTATAATAATAAACGACTGAGTATATAGGTTGATAACAATGATTAGCGTATTTGATATGTTCAAAATCGGTATTGGGCCATCGAGCTCCCATACTGTCGGACCGATGAAAGCCGGTAAGCTGTTTATGCAGCATTTAGCAAACCAAGGTTTGTTAGAAAAAACCGATGAATTACGTTCAGAACTGTTTGGTTCGTTAGGCCAGACAGGTAAAGGTCATGGTACGGGTAAAGCGGTTATTTTAGGCCTAATGGGTGAAGATCCTGATACCGTTGATACTGATGCCATTGATAACATTCTTGAGCAAGTTTCCGCTAATCAAATACTGATACTCGCTGATGGCCGCTCCGTTAAATTTACCCGTGATAACGGCATTACCTATCATCGCCGCAAAAGTTTACCCGCCCATGCTAACGCGATGACCTTATATGCATTTAGCCAAGGCGATTGTATATATGAACGAACTTATTACTCTGTCGGAGGCGGTTTCATTCTTGATGAAGATGAAATAACCCAAACTAACGCATCCCCAGCTACTCCAATCAAATCAGCTCCTTATGATTTTGATTCTGCTAGCCAATTATTGGATGTATGTTGTGATAATGGGTTAAGTATTTCATCGCTCATGATGGCTAACGAACTCAGCATCGCCTCAGAAGAAGACGTTAAACAAGGTTTGTGGAATATCTGGCAAACCATGAAAAACTGCATCGAACGTGGTTATCAAAAAGAAGGTATGTTACCTGGCGGCCTTAAACTTCGTCGCCGCGCCCCTGCGCTTTATCGTCGTCTGCAAGCCGAAGGCCGTAATAACATGGATCCATTAACAGCAATGGATTGGGTCGATTTATTTGCGTTATCAGTTAATGAACAAAATGCCGCGGGCGATCGCGTCGTCACCGCTCCGACTAATGGCGCAGCTGGCATCATTCCTGCTGTACTGTGTTATTACCACACCTTTGTGCAAGAAGTAGACATTGATGTATGTTGCCGCTACTTATTGACTGCTGCTGCCATTGGTATTTTATATAAGAAAAATGCCTCTATTTCTGGTGCTGAAGTCGGTTGCCAAGGTGAAGTGGGCGTAGCTTGCTCAATGGCTGCTGCTGCGTTAACCGAAATCATGGGCGGCACAGTCGAACATGTAGAAAATGCCGCTGAAATTGGTATGGAGCACAATTTAGGATTAACTTGCGACCCTGTTGGCGGCTTAGTACAAGTACCTTGTATTGAACGAAATGCAATGGGGGCAGTAAAAGCCATTAACGCTTCACGTATGGCACTTCGCGGTGACGGCAATCATAAAGTGAGTTTAGATAAAGTCATTAAAACCATGATGGATACCGGTAAAGACATGCGCAGTAAGTACAAAGAAACTGCCAAAGGTGGCTTAGCAGTCAATATCGTAGAGTGTTAACCATAATTTAACCCTAACCAATCATGCATGAATCAATGACATCTTCCAAAGAGGCTTTTTAGCCTCTTTGTTTGTTTTAATCAGTAACGTACCTAAAAGCATCATTAAAGCACTATCAAGACAGCTTACCTACAAAACTATAGTAGCGTTCAGATTCCAGTGTTATCAAATACTCAAAGCACTACACTCTTGGTAAAGGTTATCAATCGCAAAATCATAACTCGCACTTCGATAACTCGCTATTTTAGGAATTAGATACTGAGTTAACCATTACTAAATGTCTTTTTAATTACTAGTAACGTCAAGTCACCTTAATATTGTCTCATTGGAAATGAAGTAACTAATGTGTATAGAGTTCAAGCCGCAATTTATACACACCTCCCATATTTCAACCATAAGGCTTAATAAAAGCAAACAACAAAACAAAAAATCCTTAAACGATTACCTTTCTAAGGAATTTACAGGAACATTTAATGAAAATAAGAACAGAAGCTGTGCTCACTGAAGAAGATGTCATTCGCTACGGCCATGTTCATTTTATCTACAAGCTTACCGTTACATTTAAACCGACTCATGTAGAAATAAGTGGCTCGCAAGAAACGATTAAACGGTTCTTAATCAAGCATTGGTTTGCTGATGATTTTACTGCTTACGATGACTTTATGGTTGAATACTTAGCACACCTAAAAGACAATAAACCGCTGATGTTAAAAAAAGATTGAAATCCGCCTCAAATACAGACTAATTAATATGCCTGTTTTTCTAACTAAGGAACTACTTCAACCTAAAACTTATACAAACAGCGTAAATAGCTACAAGCATTAACCTCCCTCAAAAACACTCAATCTAGGCTACTTCGGTAGCTTTTTTTATGTCTGCAATTTAGTAACTACAGCGTAAATACATCACTAATGCTCACTATAAACGCCAGTAAAGCTTAGTGAACCTTCGTTTAATAACATACCCACATCGAGTCACCACCTACTGGTAGAAAAAATCAATCCAAGTGGAAAACTCCTTATCAATACCGACTTTAACTTACTAAGGAAACATCATGAAAAAATTAATAGCGACTATCGCATTCACCTTAACCCTAACAGTAGCGCCAACAATTCAAGCTGATGTACTGGCTCCTATTTCTAGTACATATGGTCACGTTAAAGCTTCATTGAATTTTGATATGACGCATACCGAAAACTTTAAGGCTTCAAATGGTCTTGAAATCAAAATCCACGCTTCAAAAAGCGACGACAACCGAGTGTTGGTGATGGATTCAAGCTGGTCTCCTTTTGCTTACCTTACCAGTGGTATTACTGAAACAAACGCTAAAGAAGCTGCAATGGAATATGCAAACACAAAAAGCATCGATGTTCAGCTAAGTAACCCTGAGGAGTACCACCACAACGGCTCTTACGGCTACGCATTCAACGTCGAAACTAAATAACATTAAACAACTAATGGGCCAAGCCCTCACTAACTCGAGAGAGAAATACAATGAAAACATCTGTAATCGCTTTATCAATCGCCTCTTTATTTGCTGGTTCTGCAATAGCTTCAACAACGGTTGATGTATATACAGAACATGCTGACTCAAAGAACCACGTTCAAAGCCTTAAATTAGGTCATCAATTTGATTTTGGAACTGGATTATCGATTGAAGCAAAAACTGATAAATCATTTGAACTTGGTCTTGAGCATCAGTTCTTTATCACTGACGGTTTCTACGTCACTCCAAGCGCTAAATATCTGTACAACAAATCAGACAACTTCCATGCAGAACGTGATGGAACATTCACTATTGATGATGTAATTCCAGGTGGTAGTGGGACACGTGAAGTCACTGGTTATCAAACTTTCGATACTATGGGTGAAGGCTCAGATGTAGCAATGTTTGGACTTGAAGCTGGTTATAGCTTTGATTTCGGCTTATTTGCAAGTGCTCGCTACCGCATGGAATATGCACAAGAAAACACAGGTTTCAAAGTTCAAATCGTTGAAACAATGGATGGTGGTTCAAATGTAGTTGACCAGTTTGAATTGTCATCTCAAAGCAAAATTGCTCGAACTGATTTAACAGTTGGTTATAACTTTGAATTGGTTTCACTAAAAGCAACTGCTATTCACGAAAGTGAAAAGAACAAAGATTTGGCAAACCTTTACAAAGGCATCGGTGCTAAATCTTCTGATTGGTCCTCTGAAGTTCGAGCAACATTCAATGGCTTAGATATTGTTAAGCCATATGTTCAATACACAGGTAAAAAGCTATATAGCGGCCTTAATGACGAAGCTATTCGTGTAGGTATTACCGCAACATTCTAAGTTCTCTCTTGCCAAGGACGGCAAATCCTTCTTGAGGTAATGATGAAAAAACTACTATTAGCTTTACCACTTTTATTTTCAGTTAACGCAAATGCAGAAAGCATCCATAGTGATTTAAGAACTTATGGTGATGTAGCTCAAGTTGCTATTCCACTAACAGGCTTTTTCGTTGCTTGGATGAAAGACGATACTGAAGGAATGTGGCAATTAGGTAAAACGGTTGTTTATACACAAGCAATCACTGAAGCAACTAAATATGTTACTGATGTTACTCGTCCTTGTGGTGGTGAACGTAGTTTTCCAAGTGGTCATACATCTGCCGCCTTCAGTGGCGCTGCTTTTTTGGATCACAGATATGGATTTAAATACGGCTTACCCGCATACATTGCAGCGACTGGAGTAGCCTATTCAAGAGTCAAAGCGAATAAACACTGGAACACTGACGTCATTGCTGGTGCGTGTTTAGCCTATACAGTGAGTTATTTTGTGACAAGTCGATATCGAGACCCTAACTTGACCATTGCACCGGTGTTAATAGGCAAAGATGCCCAGGGCATAAAAATCAGTTATACCTTTTAATGCCTTTAACACCTATCACTGAAGTCAGATATCTTACATCCCAAAAAGTATTGACGTTTATTACACATTACCTGTTAACGCAGAGGAAATTAGCTCTTGAACTGTTTTAAGTAGATTGTTTTTATTAAAGAATGCGTATTTATCGCAAAGCCTGTATTACTCAGGTAATATCAATTTACAGCAATCCTTTAATTAACCAACTTTTATACGAGCTAATAATATGGATGATTCAGCTAAATTAGAGTTTGCAAGCCTAATAACAGATCAAACGAAACTACTAGAGTTAATTGCACAAGTCCCTCATCAAGCCCTAAAACAATATCCAGCTTTACAAAAATACCTCGTCATCCAATCAGAACGTAATAAAGAATTACAACGAGCAATTAAAAATGGTGATTTCACCGAACAAGAGTGGAACTTATCTTTATACCGTTTGCTAGACAACTTAGGGTATGAGATGGTTCAGACCATTGATACGACGATTTTGTCTAATCGTGTTATTCACTTGGTGGGCGCTGATATCCATTCAATAGAAACCTTGTCCATCCAAGATATTGGCTCAGAAGTACTTTCAGAAATTTTGATTAAGATGGCAAACAGTGTCATTGATACAACTAAGGTTAAGGTCATCAAATACCCTTGGTTAGCTGAGAAAGGTAGAATTGATTTCGGATTTTACGCACAGCTGGATAAAGTTTATGCTGCATGGGTTGATGGCTTTACTTCACATTACAAACTCAATATGTGGTGCGAAAGTAATATTGGGACTAGAGCACCACAATCGTGCATAAAGTTTTTCAAAGAACATGGTAATCCATCCGAGATCAAAGAATGGCTAGAGTGGAAATCAACCCGATAAATTAACACTCAAACAAAACCCTATTCATCTATAAACTTATCCTAAAGTGGCGACGAATTAAGTCGCCTTTTTCTTGTTCAGTAGAATGAAACGTTATACAGCGCGATAAAACTTGAATGTCGAACCAAATATCAAAATACCAATTCAATTTATTGGTGAGCGTTAGCTGACGTTTAAAACATTTAAGCTTTTTATCACTTCCATTCATTTATTACTTCATTTCACTACTCACTTCATTTTAATAATCACTATAGCTAACAGTGATGCTTAGTAACGAGCAAATTGGCAATATGAACCCAAGACGAAATATTGACTACCAACATCATCCTTTGAAGCAAATTACAGAAAACTTAACTAAGTTTGATGGCATTGCCAAAGACGGTTTACTACTGAGGTTACTATGACAAAAACACTAATGGCTTTACCAATGCTTGTGGCTCTGAATGTTAATGCGGCAGAATTTCAAAGCCGTGACGAAGCATTTGTTGATAATGCCGCTCACCATGCGATTACGGTTGAGAATTGGGATCAAGGTGAAAATGCGGCATCTACTTTCACTAATGCGTATAAGTTTACTCACTCTTATAAATTGAACACTCAGGGCAACCATGAAGATTTAGGTACGGGTCAGATGAACTTCGACAACATATTTGTGGATGATGTTGATGGACAAATTAGCCTCAATACATTTTTACGTGATCGCGTTAAAAATCACTCAATGGTAGTGCTTAAAAATGGTCAACTAGTACACGAACACTACTGGAACAATATGAATGAAAATACGATCCACCTTGATATGTCAGTTACAAAGTCATTCACTTCGATGGCGGCTCAAATTGCTGTTGCGAATGGTCAATTGGACATGTCAAAACGGGTTATCGAATATCTACCTGAACTAAAAGGCACAGCTTGGGAAACTGCAACAGTTCAAGAAGTTTCAGATATGAGAACTTCAGTCGTCATCAATACACCGCCTCACTTTTCATGGGACCCAAGAATGACAACGGCGCAGAGTTATAATTCTCTTGAAGGTGTAAAAACTTATCCAAATGGCATTAATGATTACTTTCAGTTAGTAACTAAATTTAAAGGTTCTATGGGTGAAAAATACACTTACCAGTGTGTCAACACAGAAGTCCTCGGTAAAGTTGTTGAGGTAGCGACTGGTGAAAACCTTGCCAGTAACTTAGAAAGACTGTGGCAAAAAGTAGGAGCTAAAAACGATGTTTATTTGATGGCTGGACATGCTGGTGATGCAATGGCTTCAGGCGGTATGAATGCATCAACAAAAGATTTAGCACGAATTGGCAAGATGATTATCAATGATGGTAAAAACTATAGTGGTGAACAAGTTTTACCTAAAGCATTTATTGATAGTTTAATGAGTGGTAATGATGAAGTTCGTGCTGCTTGGAAGTTAAGCAAAGAAAGTGCGTTGGCTGACGGATGGTATAAAGATCAGTTCCGAGTTCTTAATATCGGCGAACACAAAATCTTAGCGATGGTAGGTATTCATGGACAAGTTCTCGCAATGGATTTTGATACTGATACTGTGATTGCAATGAATGGTGGCTATCCAATCTCAGAAACACCAAGAATGGCGATTTCAATTTTCTACAAAACAATTCCAGCCATCATCGAAGCATTAACTGAGCAACCTATTGGTACTTATTTAGATGAAAACGGTGAAGTCGTTATTGTTGGTGAAAGCAATTAATTTATCCTCAAACTAAAGGCTACCAACTTGGTAGCCTTTTTTATCTCTAGATTTCACTAAACATTCCACAAAAGCCTAGTAAACCCCATCGTACTACTATAACCACAACGTATACCCCCCCTTGTAAACCATATTGGCGATCTAGGCGAACCTTACGATAAACATTTAATTTACAACAAAATTTAGAGAGAAAGTCATGAAAAAGACATTGCTTACCTTATCAATCGCTTCCCTGTTTACTGGGTGTGTTGCAGCCACCGAGCTGCCCACTAAAGAAAAGGTTTCACCCAGTGATTTAACTCAAGTTAATTCGTTTGTGAGTGGATCATTGAACAATAACAAAGAAATAACTTTAATGGGTGGTGTTGCGGGTCAATATTCTGCTGGCAATGGCTTCTTGAGCTTAGTTGAACACAAATCAGCGACCACCCATGAGAATAATCGTTTAGCTCAAGATACTCGAGTCCGATATTTTCAAGTGTTCGATACTAACTTCATGTCCACTGAGCAGATTGGTTACAGCGTTGATTACATGAAATCTTGGAAAATGGACACAGAAGCTGTTGGATCAGACACCCTAGCATTGGGGGTAATAAGCAAATATACACTAACCGACTCATTATCAGTATACCCTAACGTTGCTTATGTCATCGGTAAAGCTAAGGGGAGCACAGGTCAACAAAGTGATGTTAAAGGATTCCAGACTAACTTATTTGCAAGTTATGCCATCAACGATTCAAGCTATATACTGCTGCAACCTCAATTTCAGCAGGTTAAATTATCGTCAAATACACAAAGTACATCAGCTGACGTTAACACTTTTAAGATAAAAACGGGCTTTGGCACTTCTATGGATGAAATTGGAAAATGGTGGCTGGAAGTTTCCCATACCTACACTGAAAATAATGCTGCAATAAAGTATGTTGACCAAAAAATAACTGGCATAAATAAAGATCATTTTTTTGATGTCATAGTTTCATACTATTTCTGAACACGAGTTCTAATTATTATGCCAAGGATGGTAAATGCTAACGCATTTGCAGCGAACAAAATAAGTATAAATACTCTCTTTAGGACTTACATAAGTTATCACCCATTTTTAGCGGCAATCAGCTTGTAAAGAGACAAATCAACACCAATTCGCCAGCAATTATAATACCGCAAAATTAATTAGCCTGTTTTTGGTTAATTCACGAGCATATTGATTGTTTTTTACATAAAAATGCCTTTAGATGATGACAGCATTCATCAATAAAGAGCAATCAATGAAAAATATTATCTGCGATATCGATGGCGTTTTACTGCACGACAATAAACTGATCCCTGGAAGTGATAAATTTATCCACAGAGTGCTCGAGCAAGGCAATCCTCTGGTGATTCTGACCAACTACCCTGTTCAAACTGGCAAAGATTTACAAAACCGCCTTGGTGCTGCAGGCATTAATGTTCCTGAAACCTGTTTTTACACATCAGCAATGGCTACAGCGGACTTTTTAAAGCACCAAAAAGGCAGTAAAGCATACGTTATTGGTGAAGGCGCCCTGACTCACGAGCTTTACAACGCTGGCTTTACGATTACTGATATTAATCCTGACTTTGTGATTGTTGGTGAGACTCGCTCATTTAACTGGGACATGATCCACAAAGCCTCCCGTTTTATCGCTGATGGTGCTCGCTTTATTGCTACAAACCCCGATACTCATGGTCCAGCGTACAGTCCTGCTTGTGGCGCCTTATGCTCACCTATCGAACGCATTACCGGTAAAAAGCCATTTTATGTGGGCAAACCAAGCTCATGGATAATACGCTCGGCGCTAAACCACATTAAAGGCCATTCAGAAAATACCGTCATTATTGGCGATAACATGCGCACCGATATATTGGCAGGTTTTCAAGCGGGTCTTGAAACGATTCTAGTCACCAGTGGTGTCAGCCAAATGGCTGATATCGATAAAGAACCGTTCAGACCTAATCATGTATTTAAATGTGCTGGCGATATCGATGTCGTATAAGTTTAAATCCTTAACCATGCTAAAGACTCAATCTTGTCTTATTTAAGTTTACAGAGCATTCGGTGATAACAGTCTCACTGTAATGCTCTGTCAAACCACTATAATTTAGATTAATCTGCTACACATCCATTCGGTTAACATTAGGTAACATAATTTCAGGCTTGGACACTTGTTTGAGATATTTGCTTGATTCATTATGCCTTCATAGTAATAACCCTTGTGTGCCTGAACCGTGAATTCACTGAAAGAAGTTCACCTATGAAATCGTTACGTTATTTTCTAAATTCTGGCCCCTATATCATCTAAAAATAACAATAGGATTACCTATGAAGCAATTACTCTCTTTATGTGCGCTTGCCTTATTAAGTGCATGTAGCCCACAAAATTCGGATAAATCCGAATCAGTACCTACTCCGACAGCAACAAAATCTGAAACGACCTCAGCGATAAGTTTTGATGAAGCGCGTTTTCGTAGCGATATTAAAACCCTTTCTTCTGATGAATTTGAAGGCCGCGCGCCAACGACTAAGGGTGAAAAGCTCACATTAGACTATTTGTCAGCTGCTTTTAAAGAAATGGGGCTAGACACAACATACCAAGATACCTACCTACAACCAGTGCCTATGGTGAGTTATACCGCAAGCGAAGCGCAAAAAATTAGCTTGGCTGGCATTAGCATGAACTACCGAAAAGATATTGTTTTAAGCACCCGTCATGACAAAGGTGGCGTTGATATTAAAGATGCCCCACTCGTTTTTGTTGGTTACGGCGTTAATGCACCTGAGTATCAGTGGAACGATTATCAAGATCTCGATATGAAAGGAAAAATCGCTGTTATCTTAGTTAATGACCCAGGGTTTGCCCATCCAGAGTCCGATAAGTTCAACGGTAAAGCCATGACTTACTACGGCCGCTGGAGTTATAAATTTGAAGAAGCTAGTCGCCAAGGCGCATTAGGTGCCATTATCATCCATGATACTGCGCCAGCATCTTACCCTTGGGCAGTCGTTGAAAACAGTTGGACAGGTGCTCAACAAGATTTGGTCTTCAGTCAAGAAATGCAAGATGCACGTATTGATGTTGAAGGTTGGATAACAATGGACAGCGCTAAAGCCCTATTCAAAAAAGCAGGTTTTGAACTTGACCCCTTAATGGCACGCGCAGCTGATAGCGCAATTAACTTAGATTTAAACCAAACCGCCGACATTAGTTTTTCCAGCAAAGCTGAATACGCAGACAGCTATAATGTTGTTGCAACACTTCCAGGAAGTGACGCCAGCCAAGAGCATATTTTGTTTACTGCTCACTGGGATCATATTGGTATTGATGAAACAAAAGATGGCGATAATATCTATAATGGCGCCCTTGATAATGCATCGGGTACCGCAGGTATATTAGAAATCGCTCGTCAGTTTGCTGCGCAAGCAAAACAAGGTAATGGGCTAAAACGCTCGCTGACTTTTATTGCAACAACAGGTGAAGAGCAAGGCTTACTGGGTTCGCGTTATTACGCAGCAAATCCAATTTACCCGATTGATAAAACCGTTGCGGTGTTTAACTTAGACAGCACAAATGTTTACGGTAAAACCCAAGATTACACCATCGTTGGTAAAGGTCAGTCAGAACTTGAAGCATACTTAATAGAAGCAGCCAAAGGGCAAAACAGAACTGCGACCCGTGAACGTAACCCGGCATCAGGCGGGTTCTTCCGCTCAGATCATTTTAGCTTTGCGAAACTCGGCGTACCTGCAGTATTTGCCGGTGGCGGCAGTGTTCCGCTAGATGAAGCGACTGCACAATATAAAGAAGCTATGCAGGCACAAATGAAAGGTTGTTATCACAATGTCTGCGACCATTATCGAGCTGACTGGGATTTATCTGGCGCATTACAAGACTTAGCTGTTTACTATCAAGCTGCGCAAGCACTGGCTAACAATCAAGATTGGCCGGGATATTACAAGGGTTCGGAGTTTAACAGCTTACGACCAGCTAAAGACTAACTCAGCTAGCCTCACTTACTTTACAGCAATATCCCTTGGTGAAACTTCCCAAGGGATTTTTGTTTAAATTAGCAGCAAATAAATCACTTTTCTCACTATTTTAATTTAGCTCGTCATGATTCCATAATCTCAAATAGGCTTATGGATTAATTGGCTAAAAATAAATATTCAACAATAATCCAACCCAATTCTTAATCGATCCTCAAAATCACCCCACATATAAACAAATTAACACCACCAAAAACACTAAAATAATGAGGATTGCTCAAAAAACACTATTGAACCTTACCTAAAATGCTGTCAAAGTAAATCTCAGATAAAGATTATTTAGTTAGTTTTACGTTTTCTGGAGCCACATTATGTGTTCAATTTTTTCGATTTTAGATATTCAATCAGACGCTAAAGAACTGCGTCAAGTGGCTTTAGAAATGTCAAAGCTATTACGTCACCGTGGACCAGATTGGTCTGGCATCTATGCTGATGATAAAGCGATTCTTGCCCATGAACGCCTTGCCATTGTTGACGTTGACCACGGAGCTCAGCCATTAATCAGCGAAGATGACAGTATCGTTTTAGCAGTAAATGGTGAAATTTATAACCATAAACAACTTAAAGAAGAGTTAGGTGAAAAGTACCGATACAAAACTAACTCAGACTGTGAAGTCATCTTAGCTTTATACCAAGAATACGGTGTAGACTTTTTAGACAAGCTAAACGGTATTTTTGCTTTCGTTCTTTACGATAAAACAAAAGATGCCTTTTTAATTGGCCGTGATCACATGGGCATTATCCCACTTTACTCTGGCCGCGATAGCTTAGGTAACTACTACATTGCCTCTGAAATGAAAGCACTAATGCCTGTATGTAAGACTGTAGAAGAGTTTAAACCAGGTCATTACCACTATTCTGAAGATACTGATTTAACCGAGTACTACCAACGTGATTGGCGTGACTATGATGCAGTTAAAGACAACCCTGCAAGTAAAGATGAGCTGCGAGATGCACTAGAAGCTGCAGTAAAACGTCAACTTATGTCTGATGTACCTTATGGCGTTTTATTATCAGGTGGTCTAGATTCATCCGTTATTTCGGCAATTACTCAAACGTTTGCAAAGCGTCGTATTGAAAACGACAGTGAAACCGATGCTTGGTGGCCGCAACTGCATTCATTTGCTGTTGGTTTAGAAGGCGCACCAGATTTAATTGCAGCGAAAAAAGTCGCTGACGATATTGGTACGATTCACCACGAAATCCATTTCACTTTCCAAGAAGGTTTAGATGCGATTAAAGAAGTGATTTATCACCTTGAAACCTATGACGTTACGACTATTCGTGCTGCGACTCCAATGTACTTAATGGCCCGTAAAATTAAAGCCATGGGTATCAAAATGGTGTTATCAGGTGAAGGTGCTGACGAACTGTTTGGTGGTTACTTATACTTCCATAAAGCGCCAAATGCACAAGCATTCCATGAAGAGTTAGTACGTAAATTAGATAAACTTCATTTGTTCGACTGCTTACGTGCAAACAAAGCTATGGCAGCATGGGGACTTGAAGCCCGAGTACCTTTCTTAGACAAAGAATTTATGGATGTTGCCATGCGCATCAACCCTGAAGCAAAAATGTCTAAAGATGGCCGTATTGAGAAAAACATTTTACGTGAAGCCTTTGAACATGCATTGCCACATGAAGTGGTATGGCGTCAAAAAGAGCAATTCAGTGACGGTGTTGGTTACTCTTGGATTGATGGTCTTAAGGACATTGCTGCAGAGCAAGTCGATGACTTACAACTGGCCAACGCTAAATTTAGATTCCCGTATAACACACCAGAATCTAAAGAAGCTTATTACTACCGCAGTTTCTTTGAAGAGTTTTTCCCACTAGAGTCTGCAGCGCAAACGGTACCGGGTGGCAAAACAGTGGCGTGTTCAACACCTGAAGCATTACTTTGGGATGAAAGCTTACAAGGAATTAACGACCCATCAGGTCGAGCTGTTAAAAACGTTCATGACAGCGCTTATTAATTATTAAGTTAATTTCAGTAAAGCCACCTATAAAGGTGGCTTTTTTGTATCGATCTTTAGAATTTTCACTTGCTAATTTATGTTGCTGTTTTAATGCAGATTACAGATAATTCACCACACATTTTCAATAGCAATACTGCTTTATTCTTCAATAGGTAACTTATGTCTGATGTGACCATTTTTCATTTAGAAATGAATTCAGCCGATCAACTAAAAGCTAAAACTGATGCGAAAGGGTTAACAGTGACAAAAGCTGAAGTTGCTCAATATGAATTTAACCGTTTTCTATATCAGTTTGTCGGCGCAGCTTGGGAATGGACTGACAAACTGGCTTGGACAGATAAGCAGTGGCAAGATTACAGTCAAGATAGCAAGCTTCATTTGTATGTGGCCTACTTTGAGGGTTCCCCTGCCGGTTACTTTGAGCTTCAGCAACAAGATAATGGCACTGTTGAGATTATGTATTTTGGACTTGGAGTTCGATTTATCGGCAAAGGCATGGGCGGATACTTACTAAGCCAAGCCATTGAACAAGCATGGGCTCTTGATAACACCCAAAGAGTTTGGGTGCACACTTGCTCGCTTGATCACCCTAGTGCGCTTAAAAACTATCAAGCTCGAGGGTTTACCTTGTTCAAAACAGAAATTGAAGCTTAAGAAAAGGTAATGTTTAAAGTGTAACCTTCTGAATAGTCGATTACGCTAAGCCTAATTCTTTCAAACTGTTATTCATCTAAAAATACTGGTTTCTTCACCAAACGCGCACGCTCTGCCAAATCAGCTAAGTGCGCTGTTTTATCCCTGTCATTCATCTTATGCCAGGCTAAAATCTCCTGATGAGTGCGGTTACAGCCTAGACAAACATCATTTTCATTTAAACAGCAATTAGCCACACATGGCGAGCGAACATCATTCAGACCAGACGGCATATTCATTCCCATTAATATCTGCAAAATGAAATCGCTTACCACCTGGGAAACTGAATACAGGTTTAAGAATTGCGCCACCAGCCGCTAAAATTTTACGCTCGCTGGTTTCAAGGCATTGGCTATAAAGCACAATTAATGGACAGCCCGTGTTTAGGCTAAAGCCCTGCTCTGCTTGGTAAAAGCCACCATCTATACCCACATCCAAAAAGCAGCTATATTCGGGTCCATAATCCTTAAAATGCCAACCAAATACTTCAGTAAAAAATACTTTTGTTTTGACTAAATCGAGGACAGGAATTTCTAAGTAGTTAATTTTATGATGTTGAGACATAAGTAACCCCTTAAGTAAGATGAATATTTTTGAAAGTTTGAAGATATAAAGAGTTTTTTCGAAATATCGGTGATATCTAACACACCCTAATTCGCTCTACGTTCTGTTCAGACTTTGAAAGTGTCTAGATCTTAGTTCAAAATAGAATAATTATCAGAGGATGTCGAACTTGAATGTAACAGCAGTAACTCATGCATTGCTGTACATAAATGACTAAACCATGGCCAGAATATCTAAGACCATGGTTTTATCAGAAAAATGAAGTATTTATAACTTTAAGTACAAACTTTCTGTTGCAAAACTTAAATGCAAAAGCTCTGATTTAAAAGTACTAATTCAAAAGTGCAGACTCAAAAGTGCAGAATAATAAATTACGACTGCAAAAATGCCGCTACTGCACCAATCAAACCACCGAAAACTCCACCCCAAACCACTAACCAACCTAAATGCTTGCGGATCATTTCTTGAATAATATCTTTGACCATTTCAGGAGTTAATTCATCAAGACGCTGATCAACAATATTAGACACTTTATCTTGCAAATCAGCCATAACATTAGGCTGCTCAAGCTCATTGATTAAAATTTGGTTAAACTCTTCGCTTTGAGTCAACTCTGTCAGTGATTGTTTCATCTTATCAATAAAAGGCTCTTTCAGCGGTATTAGTGCTTCAGTACCACCGAACATAGATAACATCCCGCCGAACGAAGAGTTTTCAACTGTCGTCACTAGTGCGTCAAAAGACGGTTCAAGATCCACTTTATCTATTACGGGGGTTAAATCGATAGCGCTTGCGCTATTTTCAGTCAGTAAACGATCTATATTCTCTTGAGTAAAAAACTGTTCCATCATCAGATGTTTAATACCCGCTTTAAACTCTTCAAATCTTGAAGGAATAACGCCTGAACCATATAACCCAGGAATTTTTTCAAATAGCATGTGCACAGCTAGCCAATTGGTTACCGCGCCAGATAAGGCAAATAATCCTATAGTAAATACCATGGTGATTTCTGCAAAATAGCCAATCAACACTAATGCTGCTGCAATGACATTCGTCACTAAACTCTTGTTCAACCTTAAATCCTCGGACATAAAAAAACCTCTGGCATTTTATCAATTTCCAAAGGCTATGTGCTACTGACTATTTAATAAATTTAACTACAAACCAGAATGGTACAAGTACATCCCTTCAGTTCCGGTCATATTCGATAAACTTCCTTCGAGTTCGTTATCAAGCACTTTAGTCCGCTTAACTAACATGACTTCGGTTCCAGCAGCTAACATTTTGGCTTTGTCGATTAACTGAGCAGCAATACCTTCACCACGACGAGATGCCTCAACAAATACATCATCAAAATACCAAACAGGCTTAAGTAACAATGAAGAATAAGAAGGATAAAGTTGCACAAAACCGAGGCACTTTTGCTGCTCCAATGCCATAAAAATCATTGAGTCATTTTCAACTAAACGAGTTTTAATAAACTGAAGGCACTTCTTAGGTTCAGATTTAAATCCCATAGATTGCCTATAGTCATCAAATAAATTAACTAAAACGATGGTATCTAACTCTGAAGCTAGTCGAATCTGCATGCTTTCATCCTTGAAAATGGTAGTTTTAAAGCAATATGCCTGTGTGATGGTCATCCTTGAATATTAATTCAATATCAACATGCTCTTTGTGACAATCATACAACAAAGTATTTACTTACTAGTTTATACAATCGAGAGAGTCAAGCCATACCA
The DNA here is from genome assembly GCF_019654955.1 of Shewanella sp. KT0246. GTDB lineage: Bacteria > Pseudomonadota > Gammaproteobacteria > Enterobacterales > Shewanellaceae > Shewanella > Shewanella goraebulensis. Next base: position 51,880 of record NZ_BPEV01000027.1, read on the forward strand.
ATCAACAAACGGCTTAAAAAGTTCATTAATACATAAGCTTAATTATAAATACTACTTTTGTCCATTAAAAATAACTAATGAATAAAAATTGTGAAATATTCTAAAACATGCGGACAACTGAACCTTAAATTCGCTAAAATGTCTAAACAATTACTGACTTAAACCAACAAGAAGCAGTCGTCCCTATGATGCCGTCGATAATTACTCTAAAACAAGCCTATATTAATCGTCCCCGTTATCAAAAAATCGCGATAATTGGATCATTCATTTATTTACTTTTCGTGTTGACTTTAGGGCTACTCATTCCGTTTATTGCTACTAAGCAGGCACCTAAATCTTTATCAGAGTTACTTGGAAGGCAAGTCAGTATTGAAGCCATAAAAGTGAACCCTTTTACTTTCGAGGCGAGCTTAAGTCAGTTTACGATTAATGAAGATGACAACAAGCAGGCATTTTTTCACCTTGATAGCTTGGATGTCGATATCATGTTTTGGCGTTCCTTGTTTAATCTTAATGTCAGCTTAGATTATTTAATGATTGATGGTACAGCGCTTTCTATTGAACGCTTAACTGCACTCACCCAATCGGCAGAAACGAGTGCAAAGTTAGGATATCAATTTAATTTTACCGACATTATTAAAACGTTTGATAATCGAGCCGCTGAACTCGTAAAAGCCACCCCAGAACAAGACAACAATAGCGAAATAGACGAACCCTCAGAGCCTATAGCGATTCATATCAATCAATTTGCCTTTAATAACGCAAGTTTACAGATAAACGATAAGCTCACTGACACTCAGTTACTTTATCCCGACATTACCCTATCTGCGACCGACTTTAAAACCGATGCTTTATTAGCTGAATTTCCAGATGCCAATAAACTCAAGCTGATGATAGCCGATGATAAAAATGGTCAGATAACACTCAAAACTCAAACCCAATTAGCACCACTTGATGCCAAAGGGGAAGTATCAATAGATTCCATGGACTTAACTCAATATTGGTCCTTTGTTGAATCGTTATTTAAGGTGTCATTGCAATCTGCCAACCTCAATGTTTCATCGACTTTTGATATCACAGAAGATATGCAATATGCAGCAGTTAGTGTACCCAACGCACCAGAAAAAGCGAAACAACATAGTTCGCCGCTTAATATCAATATTTTAAATACAGATATCAAAGTCGATAGCATCGTGGCAAAAGATGCAAAACGCCAGGTAACGACCATTGATTTATTTGCCTTAAATGACATAGCTGTTTCTACGAAAAATCAAACCGTTGATATACAAGAGTTGCAAACAACTAATGGCGATTTTTGGATTACGATAGACCCAGATAAAGTTAACTTAGTTGATTTATTCACCCCAATTTTTGTCGATGAAAATGCAAATTCTGACACGCCTGTTGATACGGCTACAAATGAAGAAGCATCAAGCTCTATAGTAGAAAGCAAAGCTGGCGAAAATGAAGTTGTTGAAAATGAAGCTGAAAATACACCAACTTGGCTTGTCACCTTGCATGCGTTAGAGCTTAAAGATTATCAATTTGAATTAACTGAAAGTGTGGCCAATAAAACCGCTAACTTTTGGAAAATTGCTGATATTAATTTTTCAACTCAAACAATCAAGTCTGACTTGTCGTTACCCATTGAATATCAATTATCACTTTCAATAAACGATCAAAGTGAGTTCATTTCGCAAGGTCAATTTGATGCCAACCTCTTAAGCTTAGAGGCTGATATTGATTACCAAAAGGTCAATTTAACCAAATTCCAACCCTATATTGCGCCATTTATGAACGTGACACTAGAGTCGGGGCTCTTTAATACTAAAGGTCACATTAGTGCTAATGCAGATCAGAAGTTTATTTATCAAGGCCAAGCTTCAGTTAATCAGCTTAAGATAAGTGATAACTTGTTAAAGCAACCTTTGCTGAATTGGGAGTTAATGGACATAACTGCCCTCACCTTCGATAACTTAGGTCGGTCATTAGCGATAGATGAAATACTATTTGATGGCCTATTTAGCCGCTTGATCATTTCTGAAGACAGAACGACCAATATTGCTGACTTAGTGGCTAAACCTGCAGATTCAGATAACAGCACTGTAAATGGCGAAAGAGCTGATAACTCAGACGATATTCAACTCGAGGTAACCACAAACGCTAAACAAGGCGAAACTGAAAAGCCACATGACGATCTAACCTCAGCCTTTGCTATCGATATAAAACGTATTGGTATTAAAGATAGTTCTGCATTCTTTGCAGATAACTCTTTAACCCCCAACTTCGCTTCAGGCATTGAGCAACTAAATGGAGAAATAGCCCATATATCAACTAATCCGCAAACTCGAGCCTCGGTTAATTTAGCTGGAAAAATCGATAAATATGCTCCAGTCACTTTAAAGGGCGATGTAAATCCACTATTGAAAAACCCATATTTGGATTTAAATTTTGCCTTCAACAAAGTCGAACTAACTTCTATTAACCCATACTCAGGTACGTATGCAGGTTACTACATTGATAAAGGCCAACTATCTTTGGCACTTAAATACCAACTAGAAAATAATCAACTGGTAGGCAGTAACCATCTAGTCATAGACCAGTTAGAACTAGGAAAACCGAGTAATAGCTCTCTTGCAACATCATTACCTATCACCTTAGCCATTGCGCTATTACAAGACAGACATGGCGTCATAGATTTAGGGGTCAATGTAGACGGCGACTTAGATTCGCCAAGTTTTAGCTTTGGTAGCATTGTGATGACCGCGATAACTAATGTCATCACTAAAGCTATTACAGCCCCCTTTTCATTGTTAGCAGGACTTGTTGGCGGTGATGAAGATGAAATGGACAAAATTGGATTTCAATATGGACTTGCTGACATTAGTGAAGACCAACAAGCTACTTTAACCTCACTAGCTAAGGCTCTTAACGATCGCCCGTTATTAATGCTTAATATTAAAGGTGGCGTAGATTTAGCCAATGACCAATTTGCCTTACAACAGCAACAACTGCATCAAAAATTAGCCACTCAAGCAGGAGTTGAAGTTTCAGCATTGCCTGCTGATTTATCTGCCAGCCAGTTCCCTCAACAAGGTGCTATAACTGATGCGTTGATATCGGTATATCAATCAGAAACACAATTAGACCCGCAACTGATAAAACAAGAACTCACTGAAAAAAATTCTGATATTGAAGCTACCGAGCTTAATGCGCGCTGGCTTATTGCTTTGTATAACTTCAGCTTAAACCAACAAGATATAAATGAGTCCAAACTAGGCACATTAGCTCAGCAAAGAGCTAAAGTCGTCAAAACCTACTTAGTTGACCAAGCAAATATTGACCCTAGTCGTGTGTTTATATTAGAAAGTCGAGTGCATATGGACCAAACAGATGCACAAGCCTTACTGACTTTAGACGCGAACTAAACATAGCTAGAACCATAAAACATAGGGCTGAGATTTCACTCGCTCAACCCTGAAACAAACGTCTTTGGCGGTTTAATCAGCATTAACTTGGGTTCTATTCACAGATGACTATTATCTGTGAACAACATCACGTAAACTATCGCTGAAAATTAACTTAGATAATATTTAGACGTCTGTTTTTAACTGTTTTGTTAAATTCGATTATTAAAGGAAGTGGTATGTTTGTAATTCGTTGGCTACTTGGCCGCATTATCCTGTTAGTAAACTTTTTATTCCCAGGCAAAAAATTCCAACGCCCTGTTTCAGAGCAAGCAAAAATAGATGAGCAGACTAAAGCATTAGCCTTATATCAATATGCGGCTTGCCCGTTCTGCGTAAAAGTTCGTCGCGCAATTCGTCGTCAAGGACTGAATATTGTCACTGTCGATGCTAAACAAGAAACCAATAAGCAAGAACTTGTTCAACAAGGTGGTCAGTTAAAAGTTCCTTGTTTAAAAATTGAAAAAGATGGTCAGACTCAATGGATGTACGAGTCAAATGACATCATTGCTTATTTATCAAAGCAATACGCTTAAACTACTTTAGATAGATTTTGTGTACTGAGTTTTATGTTAAGCCCAGTACACTTAAGTTTAAAAATGATGGCTACAAACATTCACACAGTTGACGTTGACTCAAAAGCACACGTTTAATCATTTACTACCACACTCTAAAGACACTAATATCCTCTTTAACATAGTAAATATCTGTAAAAACTATCAATGACTGCCACTTTCGTTTTAATATGAATCGTTTCTATTTTAAGTTTTATAAAGGATTATTACTGGTGCCAAAGTACCCTACGTTATTTATTAGTTTGCTACTGTTATCTGCTTGCTCTTCTGCACCTATAGAACCTGAAGCTTACGCTGGAAAATTTAAAGATAGATTCACTACTTCCATCAAAGGCGAAGGTATTAAACTTTTCACTTACCAAGCTAAAGTCGCGACAGCAACAGATCGTGGTATTGAAGATCCATTGCCGCACCAGCAACGTGTTGATCGCCGTCGACAAGATGCCCGCAGTTATGCCATCGGACAAGAGCGTCGTCAGGATCTGTTGGACTTGTGGGGCCGACAAGTGGATTTAGGCTTACAGAAAACAATTGATATGACGGGTTACTGCAAAGAGGGGTTCATTGTTCTCAATAAAAGTATCAGTGAAGGTCGCGGCGAAGTTCGTGGCGAATGCAATGATGGTGCGACACCTGAAGACATTGAAAAGTTTAGCCGTAATTATTAACTAAAGGTTTACAAGGACGGTGGTAATTGAATAAAAAGCCCGTGAACTACGATAAATAAAGGGTTTAACTATAACCTCCTGCCAGTTTGAGCTAAACTTACCTTAAATCATTTTCAAAAACATGTGACCAGCACTTACCAATCATACAGAGCGATAGTACTGGCTACCTGTTTTAAGTTATACAAGTGCCAGCGGCACATTTAAGCGAGTTAGATAGACCATGAACAGAAAACAGCTGATGATCAAAAAGACCGCCAAGCGGGCTAAAGCTAAGCAAAACAAGATAGTAAAAGATAACCCGCAAAAAAATCCAAAGGTGGGTTACATCTCTAAAGCCGTGCGCGCTCAGATGGAACTTGAAGAGCAGCAAAAATTAGCTGCTGAAACAGAAGCAAGCACTGAAAATACTGAAGCGCCAGCTTCTGAAGCATAAAGCTCTTAAGTATAAAGCTCTTGTGCTTAAACAGAATATAAAAAGCCCCGCAAACCTGAATAGGATTGTGGGGCTTTTTGTCATAAACAATTAAGTTTTAAATCAAATAATCTGTAGCCTAAAGCGCTAATCTGAAGTTTTAGTTTAAAATACTAGCAATAAATTTAATGAGTGTTAGATCATTTATCTTTTGAAGATAACGGATTGTCTAAGTCACCATCTCTAATGATTTCTTCACATAAAGGCTCTTCGTTAAGCTGAGCTAACTGAATGTATGAAGAAGACTGTGGCGATGACGTTGGGCTCATTTCAAGTTCTATTTCATCATCTTCTGATACCGGCTCAATTGCTGGTTGCTGATGCGATTTCGCAGTAATTTTATCTATTAATCGATAACCAACCCACACACCACCCAGGCCAAACAAAATCGAACCAAGGGCTTGACCAATCAACACCCCATATACTCCACCAATTTGAGCCCCAAAATACACAAAAGGTATTGTGCCAATGGTAGCTTTACCTACATTAAAAAAGGTGGAATATTTGGCTTTACCTAAGTTATTAAACGATGCGTTAGCAACAAACAAAATACCGTTAAAAATAAAAAATATAGCAATATATTGACAGAAAAATACAATGAGCTCAGCCGCTTCACCTTGCATATCAAACGCAGCAACTATTTGATGTTTGAGTGCAAATAATAAAATAGAAACACCTAATACAAACACGATGCAAAATTGAATCGCTTTTGTCAGGCTTTCTTTTACTCGGCCAAACTCCAAGGCGCCATAGTTTTGGCCGATAATAGGCCCTACAGCGCCACTTAGCGCAAATATCATTCCGAAACAAACAGGAATTAATCGTCCTAATACCGCCCAACCTGCCACATAGCTGTCACCGAAATCAGCAATCGCTTTAGTCACAACCGCATTACCTATTGGGGTCGCGACGTTAGTAAGCATCGCAGGCAATGCAATGGCAAAAATAGTCCTGATGTCTTCGATAAAATGCTGGCGATTAAACTGACCAAGCATTTTATGCTTAACCACAATTCCCCGAGCCGAAATGATAAATACCGCAATGCGGGCAAACACTGATGCCACAGCAGCGCCTTCAATCCCCATGCCTAAAGCAAAGATAAAAATTGGGTCTAAAATTAAGTTAACACCGCCACCTGCAAGCGTCGACATCATAGACAACTTGGCATCACCAATAGCCCTTAAAGCACCGCCTAGTGCCATTGCTAAACAAATAAAGGGCAATGATGGTACTAATATACGTAGATAACTTTCTGCTAAAATTGCAGTTTCACCATTAGCTCCAATTAACGCTAACAGCTCGGGAATAAAAATAAATACGGTTACTGCGACTACGATACTGGTAATTAATGACACCACTGCGCTGTTAAGTAACATGCGCTTTGCCAGAACTAAATTCTTTGCTCCCACCGCTCGTGACACTAAGGCGCCTAGAGCAATGGATAAACCGATACCTATCGATGTGGTAAAAAATGAAATCGCGCCTGCATAACCCACTGCAGCAGCAAGCTCTAATTCTCCTAATAAACTTAGGAAAAAGATATCAAGTAAATCGACCACGAACAGCGCTGAGATCCCTACTGCAGCAGTAGAGCTCATCACTAATATGTGACGTAAAATCGAGCCTTGAACAAACTTAGCTTCGGTCATGAGTTCCCTTCTGAATTTTGTTGCTCTAACTCGCTACCGCAATGATGGCAATATAATGCTTGTAAATGATGACCGCGAGTACCGCAGTTACTGCACTTTCGTAAATCTCGCTCAGCGACCATTTCATGGGAGATTTCAGCGGTAAGTATCCCCGTTGGAATAGCAATAATGGAATAACCAATTAACATAGTAAATGAGGCTATTGCTTGACCTAAATTGGTCTGGGGCGTGATATCGCCATAACCTACGGTGGTAATCGTCACAATCGTCCAGTACATGGATTTAGGAATAGAGGTAAACCCATTAGCAGGTCCCTCTACCACGTACATTACGACACTCAACGCCATAATGATCAGGCTAACCGAAAAGAAGAAGATAAACACTTTCCTTCTTGACTGCACCATCGCTTTTAACAGCAAATTGCCTTCACTTAAATAACGTAATAACTTGAGTACGCGAAAGATTCTGAATAAACGCAGTATTCTGAAAGCGAGAGATACGTTCGCTCCTGGGAATATCAACGCTAAAAAGCTTGGTAGAATCGACAGTAAATCAACAATACCGTAGAAACTACGCATATACGCCAATCGACTCACTGAACCATATAACCTCAAAAGATATTCAATTGTAAACAACCAAGTGAATGCCCATTCAGCATAGTAAATAACTTGGCCATATTGCTGATGATAGCTTTCTATCGTATCTAAAATTATCAGCAATACGCTAAGTAAAATACAGATCATTAACCCAATATCAAACCAGCGCCCTAAACGGGTTTCAGTGCCGAAAATCACCGTTCTTATTTGTTTTTTAAATGGGGTATCTTGTTTTTCTTCTAAGGTCATAGCTCACTCAGTAATGACAGAGAATTTAATCCCGCATACATGATAAAAGTACGGTATTATCTTTAAAAAATTTCAAATTATTATCGCAATTAATCGCTGTTCTGATAAATTGCCTAATCGGTGATACTCATGTTAACACTATTAACAATACAAGCTAACACCGCAAACCTATAAAACCGCTTATTGGAGACTTCATGTACTTGGTTAAATGCTTTATTTTCATGGCTATATTCAGCGCACCCTTTGCCTATGGCTCTGTCAGCCAGTTAACCAGCTCAAAAGTCGATTTAGTGGTAGTGAATAAATCTGAATCTAGTATGTCGATTTATCATGAAGGAAAAATAATTAAAACATATCAAATTGCTATGGGAGATGCGCCAAAGGGACATAAAGTCAAAGAAGGCGATCAACGTACTCCTCAGGGCCGTTATATTTTAGATTACAAAAAGTCTGATAGCGCCTTTTACAAATCGATTCATATCTCCTACCCAAACGAAGAAGACAGATTACGCGCTAATGCATTAGGCGTCAGCCCTGGCGGAATGATCATGATCCATGGACAAAACCCTAATTCTTCACTAACACCAGAGCAAGCCCAGCAGTATAATTGGACCAATGGCTGTATTGCAGTCACCAATAAAGAGATGGACGAGCTTTGGCGCGTAATTGAAGAAGGCACTCCCATTGAGATTTGGCCTTAATCGATATCATTCCCCTTTCACGATGTAACAGGAAACCTTTATGCATTACGACCAGTTAATTCAAAACTGGCCTGATTTTAGTCAGCGCATTACCACCTTTATTCAACGCTTAGGGTTAGACAGCTTACAATTGGAATGTGACCATTGCGCACTTCGAGTAAATAGTCACCAAGCTGCAACACAACTTAGCCAAGAATTTGAACAACACGGTCAGGTTATTTCTAATAATATGATTAATGGCCGCCCCATCCTGATAATCAAGTTAAATAAGCCATTATCCCTTGAAGGTTTAGATGTTAATTGTGTCGAACTGCCTTATCCATCTGACAAAGTGTATCCACAAGAAGGTTGGGAGCATGTTGAGTTAGTCTTTCCATCACCAGCATTAACTTGCGAGCAGTTAATTGCAGATCTAGTCTCTGTAGTACCCGATATAAGCGATATAATTAATGATAACGTGACCGATATTAAAGTGAAACAAAGCTCACCTAAAGGCGATAATGAGCGTTTAGCAAATCCGACAATTGCTTTCAAATCGAACGGAATATGTGTAAAAGTTCATCCACAAAGCATTGAAGCCATTATTGCTAGCGAAAGTTAATTAAAACCGTTTATCGCTATTACCGATTGTTGGAATAGCGATAAAGTCTAAATAATTTTTGGCAATTTAGTATTAACTAGTAACCAATAATCCATGATTTTTATTTGTTTTTAACAGCTTTTTCGGCCGCAAGTACTTCTGTCATTGGTGGTACGACTGTCACTGGGTCTAAACGCATTTGATACCAGTTTAACCGCCAGTCTAAATGCGGTCCGGTTACTCGTCCTGTGGCGCCAATCTCTGCGAGCTGCTGACCTTGAGTAACCACATCACCCTCTTTTGCATATAACTTACTTAAATGAAGAAACGTCGAATTAATACCATAACCATGATCGATTATCATAGTGCCACCTGAATAAAACATATCAGGTTCAGATAAGGTAATAACGCCATCAGCAGGTGAAACCACCACAGTACCTGTTGGACGCGCAACATCTACACCGTAGTGTGGATTTCCAGGTTTTCCGTTATAGACTCTTTGGCTGCCGTACACCCCTGAAATTCGACCTGTGACTGGCCATATAAAATCTTGCATAAACGAAGTTTGTTCACTAAAGGTGTTTCTTGCTGCTCTTGTTTGCTTTGAATCTTTTGCAGCCCTTTCTTGAGCGGCTAGGTTGGGTTTCATTATTTTTTTACTGATCCCCGTAATACGATCAATTTTATATTCTTTAGTCGCTATACTCAGTGGCTTGAGTTCAGTTAAACCACTAGGATAAACCACTTCAAGCATTTGCTCTGCTTTCGCTTCTCTTTCAAACCCAATGGCAAACTGACCCTGCGGTGTCACTCCTATCTCTTCACCATTTAGCTTTACTACGCTTCCTGCTGGCACAGATCCTCGAACTAAAGCGCCTTGTTCGAATATACCGTCTAATTGAATTTCGCCTTGGGCATTAAAAGCCATTAATACAAGAGCCAATATAGATGTTGGATAGATACGATTAAATTGTTTTGCGGCCATGTTTAACCTTAAAGAGTTTGAATACAATTAATTATTATGATTTAAATACTAAGGGCTTAAGGCGTTTTATTCAAATTTACAACTGAAATAAAAACATCATATATAACCTAAAATAATTAATGTTGCGCAATAAAAAATCAATAGATAATTGATTAGTAGGAATAGTAACAATGAATAACTAACAATGAATAAAGAACTAACTGTAGAGGAATGACAAACTGCCAACGGCTGTAGATAATAAAAAGCAATGAGTCACTGGATTAAGTCACTCATTGCTTAAATTAACAATGGTTCACTGATTACTTTACTGCGATAGCGCCTTTGCCAATACCTTCAAATGCAATAACTTTAAAGTCAGAACTTGGCGCTTTAGCTGCCATAGTTTCAGCAATAAATTGAGCAAGTAACTCAACGGTGGTGTCATGAGGAATAATGTCACAACAATCTCTTGGCATGGCTAACTGAAAGTCACCTTGTGGAGCTTGGTAATGAAATCCATAATGGCTTTTATCATTAACATTCGCTTGTTTTGATAACTCCAATGTTGAAACATTAACAACGTCTTCTTCGCTGCCTAAATAAATGTCTTGCCATCTGTCAGCCCAGTATTGATCCCAATTTGGCGCAGCAATGCCGTTTTCAAATACGGTGATCGGACTTCTATGACCATGAGCGATGCGCTGACAATTGCCGTCATGCTTACGTAAGCCATGGGTGTAATGATAATAAGGCGTATCTAACACTTCATTACGCAACGTAAGGCTTATACCTTCGACGTTATCTGGCAAAGCTTCGCGTAATGCTTTAATGAGAAATGAATTTACACTGTCAAAGTCGATGACTTCAGTTGGAACAAGTGCAAATGCTTCAGATGGACAAGCAAGGTGAATATCACCTAATTTACTAGAAAAATCCATCCAAACGCGATCACCCTTTTGTTGCCAACGTACCTCACTACAAGCTGTGGGGATCAATAATCGATGATCAGCAACGTCATCAATGGTATTTTTAATGGTTTTTTTGACTTTAGAAAAATCAAGCACCATATTTTGCTCATCTAAGCCGCCATCAAGTAAGACGTCAACAATCCAGCTCTCACCGACCATGCCGCGTATCGGACATAAATAGGAAAAATCGATAACGGTTAAATCTTTTACGAACAATTGCATTAAGGCTCCTAGGCAGAAAAACAGTCCGCCTCAGTTAACATATCCCAAATAGCGATGGCTAAAGAGAGTGATTTTATCAAGGCTATTCTAAACAAAAGCAGGCCTAGGCGCGAGAAAACAAACTGAGTTTATTCAAAAAGACCCAATATTGAGATTTCTTGCTTTAAACTTGGTAATGCAAAGTCATTAATTATGGCTACTCCACTTTATAGCCAACACCGTAAATTGAATGAAGTAGATTACATTGAGTGCTATTTAATGTCAGTTTAGAGCGAAGATTTTTTATATGACTGTCAATTGTTCGTGAACTCACCACTCTGTCATCGACATAGCACACTTGCATGAGACTATCGCGGGAATGCACGACACCTGGGCGTTTGAGCATGGTGTGCAGTAATCTAAATTCTACAGGGGTTAAATCCACTTCAACACTGGATACATTACACTTAAAGCGCTGAATATTGATGAGAAGATGTTTATAGACAATTTCATCTTCACTTGCTTGAGGAACAGCCTCAACTCGTCTAAGAATTGTTTTTACTCTGGCAACAACTTCCCTTGCAGAAAAAGGCTTACATACATAATCATCTGCCCCAATTTCTAAACCGATTAGGCGATCAATCTCTTCTACTCTAGCAGTTAACATTAGTAACGGGATTTGGGAAAATTGACGCACTTCTTTGCATATTGTTAGACCATCTTTATGAGGCAGCATTAAATCCAAAATGACAAAATCAGCCACCCCTTGCTTAATTGTTTCTACCGCAATCTGTCCATCGTGTTGTACAAGAGTATCGAAACCTTCAAGTGTAAGAAAATCAACGAGTACTTGAGCAATTTTAGGTTCGTCTTCAACGATTAATACTTTCATTTTGGGGTGACTAACATTCATAGTTAATGAGACTCTTTAAATATTGGTAATATGATTTCAATACATAAACCACCTAAATTTGATGGTCTTGCAGTAATACTGCCGCTATGAGCTTCTACGATATTACGACTAATGGTTAACCCTAAACCAGCACCGTTATTTCTTCTCGCTCTTGAACTGTCTTGCCTGTGTAAAGGATCAAATAATACTTCGCAGTCATCAAGCGGCACACTGGGTTTGGTATCATTAACTAAAATAAGCAATGAAGCGGACTCTTCAATTAGATCAATATCGATATGACCAGGACTATCTGTATAAGCAACAGCATTTAAAACAACATTAGTAAACAGTTGTTGCAACCTCATTTTGTCGCCATTGACTATCACTTTTTCACTGTTGATGAAATTAATTGATAGCCCTTTTTCCGATACCTTATCTATTAATGAGTTCAATGTTTCTGTGATACAGACTGTGATGTTAAGAGGTTCAAAATGATATTTAAGACCACCTAAATCTGATAAAGAAAGTTGATATAAATCATCAACTAAGTGCTTAATCCGCATAACCTCTTGTTCTAATGATTTAAGCTGGACCTGATTAAAAGGCCTAATCTCTGCTTTTATAGCATCAATTTCTCCACATAAAATGCTAAGAGGTGTCCTTAACTCATGGGATATATCAGCAAACCATCGATTTTTAGCAGTACGATTTTTATCTAACGTCATCGCCAGAAGATCAATATCATTCATTAATTGACCTAATTCATCTAAACGTTTTTCATTAAAGCGCTCTGAATAATTGCCTTTTGATAGATGAGATATACTCTTTATTACTTCTTTTACTGGCAAAAGAAGTAAGCGAGCAAGCACCCAAGAAATTAAACTCGCTAACATTAAACATAACAGTCCTATCCATAAACTAGTCCATAATTGTTGCTCAAAAAAAGCTTGAGCAGACTGACTATCAACCTCTACTCTTGGGTTGCTATACAAAATAGCTATCACATCACCATCATGAGTAACAGGGATGCTTATTTTCTCCTCAAGACTGTCGAATGTCTCGCCAGCCAATAGCACTCCATCCGGTGTATAGATTGCTGTTGGTGGTCCGTTTCTTCTCGGAGGGCCCCGTCTTTCAGGATTTCGAAGATGTGGTGCGATCCCTGCCCTAGTATCGCCAGAGGCAGAAGGAGGAGGTTTAATCCGACCTTCTCTGAAGCCAGCTCTTGGCGGAGGACCTTTTCTGTCAGTTTTTGCTATTTTCGCTATATCAGGAATGAAAAAACTCAATAGTCTTTCATATTGCTCTGAAGTCACGTTATTCCAATTAAAATCAGATTGACTGTATAAAGTGGTAAGTGATTTTGACAAATGGGTTAGACGATTTTCTTCTAGGGAATGGATATAATTGCTAAACCCTTGGTCAAAACTCCACCTTGCAAGAGATAATGTTGCAACTAAGACTATGCTCGTCAGACCAATAAATGCTAAAAAAAGTTTCTGAGATATTTTCATTCAACCTAACCAGTTGGTGCCTTATTGAAATTAATTTAATACTTCTTCATTATCTGAACGCTAAACAGTTATTCCGTTAGTCAATAAATTTTACGACAGGAAAATTGACCAAAAAAATCTGAATATTCAGCAAATACATTAAAGAACATAGCTTACTTATTAGTATATCCATCAAAATACTATCTCACTACCAAACCATCGAAAATCCTTGTTTTCTGCACAATTTCTACATGCTTAATTGCTATTCTTCTCTGGTAACGAATAAATTAAAGGAAATTAAAATGATTAAGACACTAAGTAGCATGACATTATTAAGCCTTACCCTATGTTGTATTTCAGGAGCCATTGCTGAAGAAGATCGCCGTCAGATGCGTAAACCTCCACAAGAAGCTTTTGACATATGTGAAGACAAAAATGAGTTAGATGAAGTGACTATCACAACTCCTAGAGGGGATGAAATCACTGCAATCTGCCAACTGATGGGCGATGAACTCGTCGCTGTACCAGAAGATCATCAGCAAAAAGGTCGTTCTAAAGGAAATCGAGGCTAAAATGTTCAATTTAATGCCATTGAATGTTATCAATAAACCTAACCAACTAAACCCAACAGATAAAACGTTATTGCCAGATGGAACACCACTTCCAAAACGTTCAATAATACCGAGTGGTTTAGACAGAGGCGTCGCTTCAATGGCTGAAGATGAGCAAGTATTAATATCACATATGCTAGCGACGTTGAATTATGCACAACGAGCTGGCCTTAAATTATCATTAGACGAGTTGAGGCCACACATACAGAACATATCAAATCAAGATTTAGGTCATGTTTTTTTCGATATGTTATCGAAAATCAGTCAGCAAGAAACAATTGAACATCACTATGCTAAAGGGGGATAAAACTTTTTTGTTGATTATATTCAAGCATGTATGTTCATAAAATTGAACCTAGCTTGAACAAAATAGCTCATCAAAGGAGATGACTTAAGTCGAGCATTTATATAAATTGAAAGAAATACTAACTTATCGCTTCGATATCGAATTATCTATTCGGTAATTGTGCTGTTAAAGACGTCGCTAGTTGAGGCTTACTAAAATAATAACCTTGAGCTTGATCGCAACCATTTTCTAATAAGAAAGTTGCTTGTTCTTTAGTTTCCACTCCTTCAGCAATTACGGTTAACTTTAATGCATGACCAAGCACAATGATTGCCCTGGCAATAGCCGTATTATTACTATCAAACGGAATATCAGCCACAAAAGACTGATCAATTTTTAAAACATTAATGGGTAATTTCTTAAGATAACTAAGTGATGAGTAACCTGTTCCAAAATCATCTACAGATAATTGAATACCTAAATCACCTAGACGTTTTAAATCTGAGATAACTCGCTCTGGCTCATACATCATGCAGCTTTCAGTCATTTCTAGTTCGAGTAATTCTGCAGGAAAGTTTGTTTCAGTGAGGATCAATTCAACATTATCTATAAAGTTAGTACGCTGAAATTGAAGACTCGCTACATTAACAGCTAAATGACCAAAGCGATAACCATCATCTAACCACTGCTTACCTTGCTTACAAGCCATAATGAGTACTTGCTGCCCTATTTCATGGATCAAACCGGTTTTCTCAGCAATAGGTATGAACTCTGCTGGTGAGATTAATCCATATACAGGATGTTCCCACCTAATAAGTGTTTCAAGCCCTACCAGTTTTCCAGTGATTAACGATAGTTTGGGCTGATACACTAAATGGAATTGGTTTTCTTGAATAGCTTCATGGAGTGCACTCTGTATCTTGACGTGCTCAACTGAATTCATAGTCATAGCCGAATCATAATAAGTGACGTTATTGCGTCCACTTTGTTTAGCTATGTGTAAGGCCGTATCAGTATTCTGTAACAAATGTTCACTGTTTAAAGAATCACTAGGGAATACAGAAACCCCCATACTTAATGTAATTCTAATTAATGGTTTATCTTCTAATTTAAATGGCTGCTCTATAGATGCTTTGATTTGATTAATTTGACTAATGAACAGATCATTTTGACTGAGATCAGTCAATAAAATTACAAACTCGTCACTACTGAGGCGCCCGACTAAACATTGTTCACTTTTCAGTTCTGAGAGCCGACGGCCCACTTCCATTAATAATTTGTCACCAATGTTATGACCTAAACTATCGTTGATATGTTTAAAGAAATCGATGTCAAAAAATACTACAGCAAGTTGTGTTTGCTGTTTAAAAGCTCTGTCTACTTGTTGTTGTAATTTCGAGCGAAATAACACTCGGTTTGGAAGCTGGGTTAACGGATCGTAGTACGATAAGTTTGCCAATTTTTCTTCAGTGATTTTTTGTTCCGAAATATCAGCAAACACTGCAACAAAAAAGTTGATTTCGTCTTTTTGCCCGTACACAGCATTAATCGTTACTAATTGGGGAAATATCTCACCTGATTTACGTTTATTCCAAATCTCACCGTGCCACTTACCTTTAACCAGTAAAGTATTCCACATCTGAGAAAAAAATAAATTATCATGTTTTCCTGAATTTAGAATACGCGGATTTTTGCCTACAGCTTCTTCACGACTAAACCCTGTGATATTAACAAATGCAGTATTAACCTCAGTAATATCGCCATCCCTATCAGTGACCAGTACACCTTCAACGGTATTTTCAAATACACTTTCAGCTAACATCAGTTGTGTTTGTGTTTCTTTATGACGGCCAATATTACGTGTTATACCGATAACACCTACAAGGTCATTATCCTTATCTAAGAGCGGCGCTTTAATAGTCTCTAACCAATGGCTGTTCTGTTGATGATCAATTCTTTCACATTCTCCAACAACAATCGGTTTATTAGCTTTAATTGCTCGATAATCGCCATCTTTAAAAGTCTCAGCTGTTTCGCTGCCAAACAACTCGTCATCATACTTTCCAATAATATCAGAATGGGATTTATTCCACGCTAAATCGACACTCTCATTGCATACAACATATTGTCCACTCAGGTTTTTAATCCAAATGTGTTCATCAAAAGCATTAATGAAATTTTGTAAGTTTATTGCATCAGGTATCTGTAATGGTGATGTTAACGAATCAGCTTCTTGAATTGGTTTCCGATTTTCTTCGGAATAAATAAGAGTTAAGTTTTCTGCAGCTAAAGTCAGAACAGCGCAGCTAGATTTATTAACCACTTTTATATCGCTGATAGAAACCAGAAGTGCGACTCCCAAATTATCTACGTCAGAGATAGTTTTTGCATGCAGGAAATAGTCTTTACCTAAAAGGTTAATCTGCGTTACCGAGTTAATAGTTGTCGATAATTCATTATTATTAATAAAATTAATTAATTGTGCTTGTAGCTTTTGCAGTGAGATCGCATGAAGTGTTTCAACTGATTGGTACGAACTTACTGATAATGAAAACTTATGGTTCTCTTCTAATGAAAAAATAAACACATTAGAATTT
>NZ_BPEV01000028.1 GCF_019654955.1 Shewanella sp. KT0246
ACTGCACACATCAACAAAAAATAAATTCCAATCACTCGCTGGAATTACAACATTTGTAAAAATGATGAACTGTGATAATTGATATTAGATTTTTGTAACATCATCTATTAGTTCGGTTTTCTTGGATGAAAATCAAGGCATCATATGAAAAAAAGTAGTTATATAAAACATCGAAATGAACGTTCAAAACGGCTTAATAACGAAATAAGTCCAAGGGATAATAACTTACCTACTGTCGCAATATTTGTCGTATTAATTCTTGTTCTTGCATATCTATTGATTTAGTAAAATACCCGCAAATCTGGCCTTTTTCACTATCTCAATTTATATCAGCTCTCCTTGATTTGAGGCATTGTTATTTGTGAAACACACTAGATTTTTCATTTATAAGATTATCGAAAGCCACTACCTTTACGGTTGGTTTCGCTTGAAATAACTCTTTGTTGATCATTTTTAACTAACATAACAAACAAAGCGCCTGTTCCACCTTGTTCACGGGTCGCACTATGAAATGCCTGCACTTGCTCTAATTGAACTAACCAAGTATTCACTGCAGATTTCATTAGGGCTGGAAATGGCCGACTTTTAAACCCTTTACCATGAATAATGAGTAAATTGCGCTCACCTCTTTCATAAGCCAATAGAATGGCATTTATCAGTTCTTCACGCGCCTTTGATAATCTATAGGCGCGTAAATCTAAGGTTGTTTTTGATTTATATTTCCCAAGACGTAAATGACGAAACACTTCCTCTTGAACGCCATTTATTTTATAACTAATGATTTCTTCTGGTTCTACTACAGTCATCATGGTTGGATCAATTGTTAACTTTTGTAAGTACTCGTTCTGCGCTGCAGCCGCTCTTCTTGCTAATTGTCCCTCTGTAACAGACTGGTTTTGAATATTAAAATGATTGTCGCTTGCCTTTAATGGCTTTACATCGGCCATTTCTGCTAAAAATAAATCATCATCTTGTTCCTGCATAAACCACTCCTACACACTTTGTAAAGATTCGTTGCTTTTGATACTTGATGGAATAATTTATAGTGTTATCCATATTATGAAGTGCACCTGCATTCATTTAACACGCATTATATTTAAGAGCATTCTATTTGCATGAGCCATATCAAACTATTTTTTATCAGCTTCTTCTCTTTTATGAGCTTTTTCGTATCTGCCGATCAATTATCGGATAATGATGTAATCAATGCTAACTATAAAGTCTTCTCTAGTGGTTTCGAAAATTTAGATCTTGATAGTATTGACACCATTTACGCTGATGATGCTGTTTATATATCAGAAACACTAGATAAAGAGATAGTGACAGGTAAAGACGATATTCTAGCGCTATATAGCGTTTTTTTTAAGAAAATCGCTAAAAAGTCGGCTCATATTGATGTTGATTTTAGAATCATCAATCGTAAACTCACTGAGAAAACCGCTACTGATGTTGGTTATTACCTAGTTCGCTTTCACCCTCGTAAAGAAACAGGTGAACCTACTAGCGTATTTTCAGGAAAGTTCGTTTTAGTATCACGCAAAGTGGGCAAACAACAATGGCAGTTTATTGTTGACTCAAATACCAAGGCTAATCCAGACTTTTATTTCACAGCAAAACCAGTATCCAATCTATATTACGGTCGTCAATTTAATCCAAAGCTTAATCAATTAAACGAATCAGTAAATAGTGTTGAAGTGGAAATTGATGTTCATAATGAAACAGATAGCCATAATCATTAATCACAAAATTAAATCTATAAAACATAAATCGAAAAATGAAAATAGAAGTTCAAAGTCCATGCCCTTGTGGCTTAGCGAAGCAATATCAATATTGCTGCCAACCTTATCACCTAAAAATTCAATCAGCAGACAACGTAGAGTCACTGATGCGCTCGCGTTATTGTGCCTTTGCACTGCATCAGTTTGAGTATTTAATTGAAACCCATCATCCTCAATTTTTAAATGGGCTAACCATCAACTTGCTTGCACAAGGCGCTGATGATACTCAATGGTTAGGTTTAGACGTTGAACAAACTACAGAGAACTATAACGCTCAAACGGGAACTGTCACGTTTAAAGCTTGGTATCTAAATGGCGGCGAGATTGATGCAATATATGAATGTTCGCAATTTCAATATTTAGATGGTAAATGGTACTACACAAATGGAACACAAAAGGTTGCACAATTACCTAAACGAAACGATAAATGTATTTGTCACAGTGGCAAAAAATTTAAAGCCTGTTGCATGAAAAAGATGGCCTAGTGACTTGGTAGATTAATGAATTAATGGACCACTTCATTTTGGTCAAAAATGAACTTTGAAAACTCATTTTCTCGAATAGCTGGACTATACAAATAACCTTGAGCATGGTGACAGCAACTATCTTCTAAGAACACTTCCTGCTCTTTAGTTTCAACTCCTTCTGCAGTTAATGAAATGTTCAGTGCTTTTGCCATGGCGATGATAGCACTGACAATTTCACGACTTTCATGACTTGTCGTTAAATCAGAAATAAACGAGCGATCGATTTTTAATTTACTGATTGGAAATTGCTTTAAATAACGCATAGAACTGTAGCCTGTACCGAAATCGTCAATAGCCAGTCCGACACCTAAATCGGCCAACTCTTGGCATAAACGTGTCGCATGGCGGATATCGCCCATTAATTCAGTTTCAGTAATCTCCAGTATTAAACTTTGCGGCTTTAAACGATAGCGAGTGACTAAATTCCAAACTTGTTCAAACAAATTACCACTGAAAAACTGTCTTGCAGCAACATTAACATGCATAACGATATCAACGTTTTTGTGTTGCCATAAATTAAGTTGTTTACAAGCAGCCTCAAGCACCCAATCGCCAATAGCGTTTATCATCCCAGATTGTTCTGCTATTTCTATAAAAGCACCTGGGTATAGCACGCCTTTTTTAGGGTGGTGCCAACGAATAAGCGCTTCTGCACCAATAAACTTATGGTTTTTTAAATCCATTAATGGCTGATAGTAAAGTTCAAACTGTCTGCCACGAATTGCAGACATTAAATCACGTTCAATATCTGCATTATTTTTGAATGTAGCTAACAAATCATCATTAAAGATTTGATAATTCAACATAGCCTTCTTTTTAGCATACTGCAGAGCAATATCGGCACAAGATAAAGGCGAAAACTGTTGGGCAACAGCGCCAACATCTACAACAGCAATAGCAGCTTTAGGATCCACTTTCTCACGGCCAATGACTGATGGTACTGCCAGTTTTTGATATAATTTAAATACTTGCTCTTCAAGAATATCACTCGAAACTATTTCTGGCAGTAATACTGCAAATTCATCACTACCAACACGTGCCACATCAATAGCAGCATTGCTTTTCGCAAAATGTTTTAAGCGTCTAGCGACTTCAGTGAGTAGTGCATCGCCTTGTTCGTGACCGCTGGTATCATTAAAGCGCTTAAAGCCCATTAAATCGATAAGAAACAAAACACCTGAGGTCGCACGTTCGAGTTGCTGGGTAAAATGAAGTCGATTATGTAATCCAGTTAATGAGCAGTTCCATGCTAAATTTTCTAACTCATTTTTATGGTATCGTTGTTCTGTTACATCAATACAAGACACCAAGGCATAATAATTCCCTTGTTGCGTAACAAACCGGCTTGCTTGATATTGAGCCCAATATTTAGTGCCATCAATTCTTTCTAATTCAGCTTCGCCTTGAACCATATCACCAGCTATAAGTTTTTCAGTTAACTCATTAGCTAACTCTCGTTTACCTCTAAAAAAATCTAAAGTAATCAGTTCATTATCTTGCACAACGTGACGACTTAAACCAGTCATTTTTTCGTGTGCAGGATTAATGTACTCAATGATCTGTGTTTTAAGGTTCACTAACATCAATACATGCTGTGCTTGTTCAGTAGCACTATGAAATAAAGTTAAACGTTCATCATTATCATAGGCATAACGAGTAGCCAATGTCAGTGCAAGCTGATCAGCAAATTGGCAAGCAAATTCAATTGTTGGAATAGATAATTCAACATGACTGTCAAATTCAATACATAACAAACCCTCGATATGACCATTAATTCGAATGGCAACATCGAGATTAGATTGAATACCTGATTGTTGATAATAATCTGAGAAACAGCTGAGTCGTTTGTCAGTAGCAGAGATACTACTAGCGATATGTCGGTAACAACGAATTTCTTCTAAATAACTTTCTGATGTTAAGTGATTATGTCTTAGTTGCTTAATAGCATCACTAACCTCAGTATTGGGAGACAGACAAGCAACAACCTTTTGCTCTAACGCTTCATTGCGTAATGAAATAACAGATACACTAGTAGCATTAAAATATTTTAGTAACAATTTACATGCTAATTCAGAGGTTTGGGTAAAATCCCCTTTCTCTTTAGCCACGGAGTTAACTATCAACTCTAATAAATGTTGTTGCTTACTTTGTTTCATTATTATTCCCAACAAGACTGCTCAGCAATCGGGTTGACCTCGTTCTTTGGAGGTTCTATCGCTCAAAATCAGGGTAAATAAATTTTACCCATTTAAAATGACAGTAAAATACTGCAATAGAAACAAGCAAAATAGCTCATTTCAAAAAAACTTCTGTAACGCAGGTTACACTTACAACGAAAAAATGCAAGATGTAACCATCAAATACACATAATAATCAACGGCTTTACTGTCTAAAGACTATTTTCTAACTGGAATATCATTTTCTCAGCTGTAAATTCGAATTCAAGAAAAATCGTATAATGCTTGTCAGATTTATCAAAGCTTGTTTTCACTGACTCGAAGCGTTGTTGTGCTTTTTGAATAATATTTTGTGTATCAACATCTGCGTTTTCACCTTCTACTTGAAGGATTAAATGCGTATCTTGCTCATCAATCACAGTGCCAATATCCACGAATGAACCGCAGTCGTTGCAACTATCACTAACTTGAACTTCTTGCTTAGTAATTGTTTTAATCATCTTAATCGCCTTTCACTGCTATAAAGCGTCAGCATAACGTAAAAACTGAAAATAATTAATTAGCTAGTTCACACAATTAGTAGAGCATGATATTCAACAATTGTGACAGCCATGTTTTTTATATTTTAAAATATCAAGCAACTGCATGAAGTTGACTTGCTAAGGTTTCACTTATCTTACGCTGAGTGGTTAATTGATCTAAAAAGTGGATTTGATTTATCTCAGTGATTTCAGGTACAGACTGCTTATGTTTAAGTTTGGTTAACTCATCACAGTTGGCCAATACTCTTTGCATGTCATCTTGATACTGACCACGGGTGACTAACGCTTCAGGTCGTAGTGCTTGAGTTAAATGAAATTGCGATGCGCCACCTCGCTGAAACTCTTCTGCATTATTAATTGCTTCTTGTTGTGATAAGTCACAAACCAATTGCTGCTCTTTAGGTAACTCAAATGTTTTGTGCAGTTTTTCATCTATATTGAGTTCTTTATCTAATTGAAATTGAGACATATCACGTGCATCAATAGAAAGCATAGATAAAAGAAGGCCAAATTCACCACGACGATCATGCTCAATCGCATCATTTAAGCGATTGCCAAGTTGTAGTTCATTGACTAAAGGAAACTCAATTTGCATATAAAAACATCATTAAATACTGCGATTGTTATTTTATCGACCACTTGAGCAAATACTTGAGAGTTATTTTCGATTTTGGCTTTACTTATATTTAATTCGTGACTATTATTCTCGCCGCAATTGAGGAGGGGTTCCCGAGTGGCCAAAGGGATCAGACTGTAAATCTGACGGCTCAGCCTTCGAAGGTTCGAATCCTTCTCCCTCCACCATTTGCACCATTGATAAATATACCGTTTCGTGGAGGGGTTCCCGAGTGGCCAAAGGGATCAGACTGTAAATCTGACGGCTCAGCCTTCGAAGGTTCGAATCCTTCTCCCTCCACCATTTATCGGAATGTTTATCATTAAAAAATATATTGTTGTGGCCAACAATATAAGCAGTAAAAAGTAAGAAAATGTGGAGGGGTTCCCGAGTGGCCAAAGGGATCAGACTGTAAATCTGACGGCTCAGCCTTCGAAGGTTCGAATCCTTCTCCCTCCACCACTTCTTATTTTTATTAATGAATTCTTCAATACAAGAAGTCATTAATGATTAACTCCGCTATATCCTTCAATCTTTAGATTTAATCTTCCCCCTATTAAGTATTGCTTATTTTATCTATCCAAATTTTCTAAATCTGTTTATCAAACAATAAATTATCTTTACATACAATTTTCACTGTTCGGTTTTAAGCAAACAATTAATTGTTACCTACTTGTAAATTAATGATTTTTTACATTAATAGAGATTTATGCCTCTTTAAGCAGCTTATAAATAAGACTATGATGATGACCTCTTTTCTAGTTAAGGTTTCATTATGTCCAAGCAATGGGTTAATCAAGCAATCGCCAAAATCGAAGCTGACTTCCAGCGAAGCGCTGACACACATTTAATTAAATTAGACCTTCCTCAGCTTGCAGGCATAGATATTTATCTAAAAGATGAAAGTACGCACCCTACAGGTAGCCTTAAACATCGTTTAGCACGCTCATTGTTTCTATATGCCTTATCTAATGGCTGGGTAAACGAAGAAACAACCATTATAGAAGCTTCATCAGGAAGCACTGCCGTTTCAGAAGCGTATTTTTCTCGTTTATTAGGACTGCCATTTATTGCAGTTATGCCCTCTTCTACTGCTAAAACCAAAATTGAACAAATTGAGTTTTATGGCGGACAATGCCATTTTGTAGACCACAGCTCTAAAATATATGCTGAATCCCAACGTTTAGCGGACCAATTGAACGGTCACTATATGGATCAGTTTACCTTTGCTGAACGCGCAACCGATTGGCGTGGTAACAACAACATTGCTGATTCCATTTTTAATCAAATGAAAAAGGAGCCACATCCGATTCCAGCTTGGATTGTGATGAGCCCTGGTACCGGTGGCACCTCTGCGACTATAGGTCGTTATCTTAATTACCAGCAACTCCCCACTCAATTATGCGTTGTTGACCCTGATAATTCAGTGTTTTTTGATTATTTCCATCAAGGAGACTTATCAATTACTTGTGAGAATGGCAGTAAAATTGAAGGCATTGGCAGACCAAGAGTCGAGCCTTCATTTATAGCAGGTGTGGTTGATGACATGATAAAAATTCCAGATGCTGCGTCATTAGCAACAATGAATTGGCTTGCTTCTTTAATTGGCCGTAAAGTGGGGCCATCTACTGGCACAAACTTATTCGGTGTATTGCAACTTGCTTGCAAAATGAAACAACAAGGTCAGCAAGGTTCTTTAGTGACTTTGTTATGTGATTCAGGTGAACGCTATTTAGATACTTATTATAATGATAGCTGGATTGAAGAGAATATTGGTTCTACAAAACAATATGATGATTTACTGAAAAAATTCAATGATTCAGGTTGTTTGAAATAGCTTGGTAACTTTCTAATAAGTAAAAAAACCGCTATTACAGCGGTTTTTTATTGTCAGTAATTTATAAGCTATTAAAACAAATGCTTTAGTCTATATCGAGATATTTATGTGTTTGAATTGATAAACGCCAATTTCTTGCGATGCAGGTCTTCATCGCAAGTTCAGTCGCCCTTGCTTTTTGGCTGATAGGTTGCAAGCAAATAGTCTTATCATTGATATCAATTGGTTCAAGAAGCATATCAAGCTCATCAATATGTTTTTGAGTTGCAATCGGGTGCTTAATTTCATTTGCACGCACCAAGGCTTGTTCAAGAACGGCATAGCCCCCCTTCATATTAACTTTAGGTGAAACTGTCACCCAAACATCTTCGTGGCAAATCACTTCAAACGTTCCACTTGTTTCAATCTGAATGTCATATCCGGCAGCGATAAAGTCGTTAGTCATTGCTGTAAGATCATATAAACAAGGCTCGCCACCAGTTAACACAATATGTTTTGCAGTGAATCCTTTTGCTTTAAAAGCAGCAATTAAGCTTAAGCCGTCATGTTCAGCCCAACGACCAATAGTGCCATCCACTTGAATAACTTGTTCTTGAACAACATGGTTTTCTGCTAGTACTTCCCAAGTTTGCTTAGTATCACACCAAGAACACCCCACTGGGCAGCCTTGAAGACGAACAAAAATAGCCGGGACACCAGTAAACGTTCCTTCACCTTGAATTGTTTCGAATACTTCGTTTACAGGATAATTCATTGCCTAGCCTTATTGTCAAAATAGCACTTTATCAAAAGCATACTTGTTAAATTAATAGATTTAAATTGAAAGCGCCTCTAACCTAGCTCGCTTCAAGGGCGCATTTATAGATGATTTTCAATTCTGCTGCAAGTTTTTGCTATCAAGACCTGCAATAAGATAAAATATACTAATATTGATAATTATTTGACTCATAACTGTTTAATTTAACAACTCTGAGTGAATACATCCCTCAGCAGCCAACAGTTATGATTTTTACGGTGAAATTAATGTCCAAAGCAATTGTTGTATTTAGTGGTGGCCAAGACTCCACAACTTGTTTAATTCAAGCACTTACTCAGTATGATGAAGTCCATGCTATTACCTTCGATTACGGCCAGCGCCATCGTCAAGAAATTGAAATTGCACAATCATTAGCAAAACAATTAAATATTGCGAGTCATAAAGTCATGGATGTCAGCTTACTTAATGAACTGGCTATTTCATCCCTTACCAGAGACGCAATACCAGTATCCCATGAACTGATGGACAATGGGTTACCAAGTACTTTCGTACCAGGCCGAAACATTTTGTTTTTAACTCTCGCGGGCATCTACGCTTACCAATTAGGTTGCGATGCTATTATCACCGGCGTTTGTGAAACAGACTTTTCTGGTTACCCAGACTGTCGAAATGAGTTCATTAAATCTATAGAGCAATCACTAGTTTTAGGTATGGATAAACCACTTAAAATTGTGACGCCATTAATGTGGCTAAACAAAGCTGAAACATGGGCTTTGGCTGATAAATACCAATCTCTTAAATTAGTCACTGAAGAGACATTAACTTGTTATAACGGAATTAAAGGAAGTGGTTGTGGTGACTGCCCAGCCTGCCATCTCAGGCAACGAGGTTTAGATGATTATCTTGATAATCAGCAAACAATAATGAATGCACTAGAATCAAAAATGTAAATACGCCCATTAACTTGCAAGATTCTTGATAACAAATTAAACGGATTTTATTTATGGCACGAAGTAGCCGAAGCAGTGCAAGTACATATTACTTTGCAATTTTGATTAGCATTGCTTCCTGTGTAATGTTTTTCATGTCGTTGACACCACTAGGTGCTAATAATATCGACAATATTTTAAGTTATCGCTATGACAATATTCAGGCTGGTGAGTACTGGCGGATTATTACAGGTAACCTGCTTCATACTAATTTGTGGCATTTATTAATGAATTTAGCTGGCTTTTGGGTAATTTTATTTCTTCATGAAACGCATTACAAATCCCAAGCCAGCCAATTCATTGCCTTATTCATCAGTTTATGTATTTTGGAAGGACTCGGGCTTTATTGGTTTTTCCCAGAACTAAAAGGTTATGTCGGCCTTAGCGGATTATTGCATGGCCTTTTCACCTTTGGCTCGCTTTTGGATATACGAAAAGGCTACTTTTCTGGTTACCTTCTTTTGCTCGGAGTGTTTGTTAAAGTTGGTTACGAGATGTATTTTGGCGCTAGTGAAAGTGTTAGTGCCATCATCAATGCCAGAGTAGCCACAGAATCCCACTTTATTGGGGTTATCAGTGGATTGCTTTGTGGTCTTGTCTGGATACCTTTGATTAGGTTTATCAAACAGCAGAACAGATCAGCTCAATAGCATGACAATAGTTGTCCTACATATCGTCAATTAAAAAAGGGAGCATTGGCTCCCTTTAAATATTAGTCCTTTTTAACGTAAGCTAGCATCATCAACAACGCCAGCACACCAATCAGACCAATCGGTAACCAAGTGTTAATTTGCAGTACGGTATCCACGCTTGAGCCTGTATGGATGCCCGTTGAATTGATAAATCGTTCTATTTTATTCAGGCCTAAATAGTCACTCCAAATACTGATTAAACCAAGTATCTGAATACAAGAGATAATAAATAAAATCTGATTTTGACGACGATTAGCTTGCTCAGCTTTTCTTGCATAAGCTCGCTCAAGGTAATCTTTAAAAAAACTAACGTAAGTTTTAGCATGCTCAAGGCTGCTTTCAACATTCCACTTACTTTCTATTTTTTGATAAACATCTTCATTGTCAGACTCGATAGCCAGCTTAAAGTTTTCATTATTCATCCGTAACAATTCAATTTTATTAATATATTCATCAATAACATTGCGTTTTGAATTGAGTGTTTTCTTAGAATCATTAGCCAGAATATGACTATTTAACTTATCTAAAACACGGCTATAAAAACTGACATAGTACCAAGTCGATTGAATATGATGTTGAATAGGCGCAAAACGATAATATCGACCAATATCTTTAGTGATGATTGTGTGAAATCGACTAAAGAAAGCATAATGAACACAGTCATTATCAATAATGGTGGTGTTATTACCCTTTACTCTTTCAGCTATTGCATTGCATTTTAAGAACTGCTGTTTAACCGCTTTTTTCTGTGGGCTTTCATCCACAAAAAAAGTGAGATTTCCAGAGTTATTACCAATATAAGCAAGCGGACGTGCGTTTCCACGTAAAGAAATATGGCTGATGCTTTGAATTTTTTTACACACTGCTAAACGCACGGCATTGCCCCACTCGCTTAACTGCGAGTCATCATGCTCTTTGACTAAAAGGTTTCTTAATGTGTTGTAAAAATCTACACCGCCTTCAACTAAATCAGTCGCTAAAATTTCCTCAAT
Source organism: Shewanella sp. KT0246 (assembly GCF_019654955.1). GTDB lineage: Bacteria > Pseudomonadota > Gammaproteobacteria > Enterobacterales > Shewanellaceae > Shewanella > Shewanella goraebulensis. Next base: position 10,908 of record NZ_BPEV01000028.1, read on the forward strand.
TTTTTCATCTGGTATAGCTAAATGCAGTTCTACAACTAGTACAAAATTAAAAAAACGCTGGTCGAAAACCAATTCATATGTGGTATTTTCTAAATCAACATATTCACTTATGTCATGTTGACCATTCACTAAAAATCTTTGTTGTGTTAAATCATTTTTAAGTAATTCATTGGAAATTTTAGTGTCTTGAGCACCGTAGATACTTTTATAGTTTGATAAATCTCGGTGTAATTTATTGAATTGTTGTAACCACTCAATTTTGAAGTCGTTTTTATCAAAAGTACCAATTAATCGGCCTATACGACTCTTTTTACTGATGAGCTGTTCATACTGCTCTGCATCAACCTCAATAGGCTGAACGCACATAACACGTAATTTAGGCATATCTTGTTCTTATTATTGTAGTGATTGACTGTAAGATTATAAAAATTGTTTCTCAGGATTCGTTAGGTAATCATCCGATAATTGTTCTTTTCGATAATCAATCGTTAACTCATCACCGATAGCAATATCACTAAGTGTCACTAACCTCATAGGGTGATATCTAATCTCAGTATTCGGCGTTCTAGAATGGTTAATATAACTGTATTTGGTTCTAAAATTTCTTACCAAAAGCGTTTTATTGTTAAGGTAATTACATTCCATAAAAATATAATTTTTATAAGGTTCAATTTGTTGAGCCATCAAGTTTTCGATTTTTTCATAATCCTCAATCGATACAACTTGACCATCAAATAGATAAAGAATTTGCTCGCTGTTCATTGTGCCAGTGGCAAACAAACCAAAACCATGAAGATCACTTTGTTGAATATCCGTTTTCGCTATCGTGTTTAGTGTTGCTGCTTTTACGAAATCTAAATCCTGAGTTTTATCTACCACTTGAGAAGCTGACATATCGTAACCTGATAAATTATTTAACATGTTTAATAACTAGTTAGCTTACTTTAACGGATCAATTGATGCTTTTAAATATCATTAGTTTAGATGCAGAAAAAATAACCAGCTTTATTGATAACTGACATTAAACTAATTTGATTATGGCTGTTGATTATTGGCTGTTGATTATTGAGAGTTAACTATTAGCAGATGGGAGATAGAGATGTGTTGGTAGCTCTAGCAGTTATAAGAATTAGCCTTTGGTCATGGAATAAATATTAGGCTGCCAAATCTGCATTAGAATTTCTGGATTATCAATAGGTAAAAAACCAAATTGAGCATACAAACCATGTGCATCACTGGTTGCTAGCATCATTCTTCTCAAGCCGGTAGTTTCAGGATGACAGACAATAGTCTCAATTAACCATTTACTTAATCCTTTACCTCTATGCTCATCCACAACAAATACGTCCGCCAAGTAAGCAAATGTCGCCTTATCTGAAATGAGTCTGGCAAATCCTACCTGTTGATTATCTTGTGCTAGCACACTAAAACATAACGAGTTTTTGATTGCTTTTTGCAACACGTTAAGCGGAATGTTTTTTGCCCAATAGGAAGATGCAATAAAATGATGAACAACCTTGATATCAATACACGTTTTGTCAGTGGTAATATTGTAGCCATCTATGGCATTAACATTGTCAGTTTGAAGGTTATTAGCACTTTTCATCATTTCATTACCATTGTATTCCAAAATGTGTCAGTTATTTTATCTATGTCGTTTGGTATAAGCTAACAAGGCTTTATCATCAAATCGTTGAGAAAGTGATAATCCTGTAATAACACCTTGTTGATCGGCATCAGATCTGTGTTGCCCAAGTTTGAGCTTTCCCTCTATTTCAGTGATGGTGATTTTAAAGCCAATAATCGCTTTCGATAACTTATCTTTGTAATCTTCCGGGATAAAACCTTGTTGCTCTGCATCTGAAGCATCTAACGGTGTTAATAAGTTTGATTCGTAAGTTTTGACAGTATCAGTCAATATTTGCAAAGTAGTCTCTTCATCAGTCAAGGTCACTTCACCTTTAATATGAACAGCTGAATAGTTCCAAGTCGGCACCGCAGGATAAGAGTCATACCATGTAGGTGATATATAACCATGTGGGCCTGAAAACACCACCAGTAACGTTTGCATATCCATTGACTTCCAATGGTTATTGGCTTTGGCAAGGTGACCATATAAGGTGCCAAACTCGCCTTCTTCACGTTTTAACAGTAATGGCAAATGAGATGCTGTTAAATCTGTGGTTGTTAACACGGCAAAACTAAATTCATCGATAAAGTCGTGCATCTATTCAACTGATTCAATCGCCAACTTTTTGGGTATATACATTGTGCTTCCTGCTTATGTTTATTGGTTCGACAAAGACGATTTATATTGGATTCCATTCTCTTTGGGCTGTGCTTCAAATTGCTTTTGTCAAAATCTGTGCTTATCAAGCTTAAATGTCGCTAATAGTTCCAAGATAAACCCTCAACCGTTGCTGTAAAGGCAATATCGCTTCTTCACATTGCAGATACTCAGCAATTGGCATCAGTCGCCAATATTGTCCTTCGTCGCCAAATTGAATTGACTCAATTTCTTGTTTATTAGCTTCAGCTACGTAGAAATATGACATACCATCTGCTGTCTGATTAGCTCCACCTTGTTTATATATCAATCTATCTTGAGTTAGCGCAATTGAGAATTCTTCATCTAGCTCTCTTAGTACACATTGCTCAGGACTTTCATTTCCTTCTCGCCCGCCACCAGGGAAGTCCCACAGGTTTGGAAATGGGATTGATGAGATATTGTCTCTGCGATACACCACTAATTGGTCATGAAACAGCAATGCCAATTTACAGCCAGTAAATAATGGTGAACTCGGATTCTGCAGAACTGTCATCCTTGTTATCCTCTAAACAAAAAACCAGTGACAAGCACTGGTTTTGTTTATATATCAATGAAATATGTTAACTCAACATTATCACGCAATAACAATGAATCCTATGAAGGTTATTACTGCTGCGATTAGTGTATAAGGTAACTGTGTTACGGCATGACTTACTAAGTTACATCCAGCACCTTGAGCAGCAAGCACAGTAGAATCACTGTAAAAACAAGCCTGGCTACCAAATGATGACGCAGAGAGCAGCGCACCGATAACTAAAGGAATGTCAGCATTAACAGCTTGAGCCAATGGCATCACAATTGGAATCGACACAGCGAATATGCCCCAACTTGAACCGGTTGCAAAAGCAAGTAGCGCCATGGCGACAAAGACTACAGCTGGTAAAAGAGAAGCAGTCATATAAGGGCTTAAGCTTTCGATCACAAATTGCGGTAGCAGCAGTTGATCGCAAACATCTTTAAAAATAAATGCAGCAATAACAGTGCCGATTGCAGGTAGCATACTTTTAAAACCATCGATCATTTGCTCCATCATTTCTGCGAACGGCATTAACTTTTGTACGGCATAATAAGGAATCGTAACCACCATTGTAGCCAATAAGCCGAGCCATACATCAATATCAAAGTAAACGGTAAACCCCACTAACATGACGATAGGCACTAAAAAGTTGTGCAGCTTACCTTGATGGTCAGCAGTCTTAAATTCATCTTCGATCGCTTTCACAGCGTAATCATTACTGGTTTGAATGTCAGTAGATTCGTCAACGGGTATTCCAATCCCCTGCTTCGCTTTTAACTCAGCTTTTTTCATAGGTCCAAATAGAGGAATAACTCCCATCACCACTAAAGGCACCATAATTACAGCAACCCAAGCGTATAGCATGTACGGTATTGCTGACATATAAACCGAAATAGCTTCGCCCGTACCTGCGATACCGTTATCCACTAGCAAGCCTCCAAAGAACACAGCCCAAGTAGATAAAGGGACAAGTACACAAATAGGTGCTGCAGTTGAATCAACAACGTATGCCAGCATTTCACGGGAAATACGAAACTTATCAGTGACACGTTTCATCGTTTCACCAACGGTTAATGCATTCAGGTAATCGTCGATAAATATCGCGACACCCAATACATAGGTCATCATCAAAGATGACTTAGGTCCTTTAGCGATTTTTAAAGCATTTTTACCAAAAGCAAAAGCGCCACCAGTTCTCACCAGTAGAGCAATCAAAGCGCCAAAAGTACCACACACTAAAATAAGCCAACCAATGGTTTCGTCAGCCATCACTTTTAATGAGATTTCTGAAAAGTTATTCAATGCTTCAGTAGGATCGAGCATTAATAAACCCACAACAGCACCTATCACCAAAGCGAGGATAGGTCTTCTTAATAATATTGCTAATATCAAAACAACCACAGGCGGGATCAAGCTGATCGCAGATGGTTCTGTCATGACGTCTTTCCTTGTTTAAAATAGAGTATGAAAATGGATGTGCAAAATAATGTCGTTATGTCATTGAGTCAACATAAATTAAACATGAACAAGAAATAAAATAAAAATTTTTGACAGATAAATCAACTTTGAATATTTCAAGATGAATCATTTAAAGAATAATCAGTCTCATTAAGCGCAAACATTAGAAACCTGTTAGTTTGGTTACTTTTCAAAATAACAAGATTATAATTCATTCATTGGAAGCAATAGCTCATTGCAAGCAACACTAAAAGGTCTCGCATGAACGAACTGACACTAGATAAAATCGATTTTGCGATTCTTACACACTTACAAGAACACGGCCGATTATCAAATCAAGAACTGGCTTTAAAAGTTGGATTATCCCCTTCACCTTGTTCTCGTCGGGTTAAAGCTTTAGAAGATGCCGGGTATATTGCAGGTTATTCAACTTTACTCAACCCTGAGCACTTTAATTTAGCATTAACTGTTTATATCCAGGTTCGCTTAGAAAAGCATACCAGTGTAATTTTAGAAGCATTTGAGGCCGATATTACGCGCTATGAGGAAGTGCAAGAATGCAGTTTAATCACAGGCAGTGAGGCTGATTACCATCTTAAAGTGCTGGTTAAAGATATGCAGGATTACAAGCTATTCTTACTCGACAAACTGACAACTAACTCGCATATCGCTGGGGTTCACTCAAGTTTTGTACTTAAGAAAGTCAAAAGTAGCACTGCGATACCACTAGGTTAAATGTGCACTTGATCAAACTTTACTATTCAAGGTTTTAAAATATAAGATTGCGCAAACCGTTCACATGGTTACTCTTAGCAGTTTAAATCTCAATTAAAACCTTTTTTTTGAGATTTAATTTCACTATAAACCAATATAACCATGAGTTATCCCACTAAAAAATCCTAACCCGCAATTAATCATTATTGACGAAAGTTCTCAAATCACTATTATTCGCGCTCTTTTACATTTCTAACTCATCAGAGAGTCATAATGAGCGCACAAGCAGACGGACATTTCAGTTCACGTATCGGATTCATCATGGCGGCAGCGGGTTCTGCTGTCGGTGTCGGCAACATTTGGGGATTCCCTACGCAAGCAGCTACTCACGGTGGCGGCGCATTTTTATTAGTGTATGTGCTGCTGATTGTATTATTAGGCTACCCAATGTTGATGTCTGAGCTTATGGTCGGTCGCCATGGACAAACCAACCCTGCTGATGCTATGGCAAAACTTGGACATTCAGCTAAAACAAAAAATATCGGTAAAGTTATAGGATTTATTTCAATTATTACCGCGACGTTAATCTGTACCTTCTACAGCATTTTATCGGGTTGGTTTATTAGTTTTGCTATAGCACCTGTTGCACAAATAGCAAACAAGCCTGAAATCGCCAATTGGTTAACTGACTTCTCTGTTTCTCGTAATTTTGTCTTTACCCTAGTGTTTATTGCCTTAGTGATCCTAGTCATCAGACAAGGAGTACAACAAGGCATCGAGCGGTGGTCAAAACGTTTAATGCCCATGTTATTACTTATGCTAGTTGGCGGCGCGGTCTACATATTAAATCAGCCAGGTGCGATTGAAGGTTTAAAAGTGTTATTGGTGCCAGATTTTTCTATGGTATTTCATACCGATGTTTTAGTCGGCGCATTGGGCCAAACCTTCTTTTCTTTATCCGTTGGTACCGGTGCCATGATGGTGTATGGCGCTTACTTACATAAGCAAGAAAACTTAAGCAAATTAACGGCATTCGTAACACTTACAGATACTATGGTGGCTTTTCTAGCTGCGTTAATGATCATTCCAGCAATGTACGTAGCACAACATAATGGAGTGCAGATATTTGCAGAAGATGGCAGTTTACTTAATTCAGACACTTTAGTTTTCAGTGTATTACCGGCATTATTCGATTCGATTGGCGGTGTTAGTCAATATATTTTAGCTATTGTGTTTTTTGTATTAATGACGATTGCAGGACTGACATCTGCGATGTCGATTGTCGAAGTTCCGACCAGCTATATCGTTGAAAAAACATCAGTGACTCGCAGTAAAGCAACCCTTATGGTTGGCGCTGTGATTGCGGTAATTGCCTCAGTAATAGTATTTAACTTCAGCAGTTTATTTGGCTTAATTATTACTCTAACGACAGAGCGTGCACAACCTTTAATCGCCTTAGGCATTGCTATCTTTATGGGCTGGGTATGGCATAGAAATGAATTACTTGCAGAAATTGCACAACAAGATGGGGTTAATCAAAATAGCTTATTCTGGCGTATTTGGCCTGTGTACGTGAAGTTTGTCTGTCCGTTCTTGATTGTTGTAATTATCATGCAGCTTTTTAGCTAAGCTAAAACAGTACGTTTAGTTATAAGTATTAGCTAAATAACTTGAATTGAACTTGTAATAGTCACATTAGTGAATATTACAGGTTCATTGACTTGTTTTGGTTATTTAAAGCTTTTACTTAATAGACTTATTTAACTCTTGTGCTGATCCATTTAGACATGGGCTTTGCTGAAACGCCATGGACAATTAAACTAATAAATACAGTACAAATCACCGTCATCGCCATAAAGTCGCCACCAGGTAAATCTCGTTCAAGCATAATGATGACAAAAACAATTGATGCTAATCCACGTGGGCCAAACCAACCAAGAAATATCCGAGTTGGAATATTCTCCCCCTTTCTGCCTAATGCTAAAAATATCGGCAACATTCGTACTAAGGTCAAACTCAGTAATGCGTATATCAACATCGTCCATGTAAAGGATTCAAAAGCAGAACCAATAACAATAGCGCCAAATAACATCCAAGTAAGTAGCGCTAAGATTTCACCTATACCTTCAGTAGGCAAAATCATTTTGTGCTTAACGTCTTTCATCAAGTGTCCAAAAAGCAAGCCACCTGAAAATGCTGCAATGTATCCGCTTCCATGGAGTTCTTGTGAAATAGCAAAACAGCACAAAGCTAAACTGAGTACTATATTTTGACTCCAAATATCGGTAATCCAGTTTTTTTGATAGCTATATTTTATTAATTTAGCCGCAATAAAACTGGCTGACAGACCAACCATTAAGCCAATGCCTAATTCTTCAAGTAAATAGGTAAATGCAATATGTGACACTTGCCCTTCTGCAACACTACCTGCTGCTAGTGCCAAAAAGACAAACAAAATCGGCACACAAATACCGTCATTTAATCCACTTTCAATGTTTAAGCCTTCACGCAATTTCGATGGCACAATTGGGCTTGAAACCACAGCCTTACCCAGAGCAGCATCGGTAGCTGCGAGCATGGTTGCTAAGGCTGCTATCTCATAAACGGTTAAATTAGGAAACAGGAGATAACCCACCAAGAACCCCAAAGCGATAGCGCCTGGTAAACCATACAAGAGCATACGAGTAGGAATGCTGATATATTTTTTTAAAACCGATAAATTACTGTTTGACGCATCACAAAATAACACGACTGCCAAAGTTAGATCGGCAAATACTCGCATGCCGTTATTGCCAAACTCACCACCTAGCCAGCCAAGCACAGATGGGCCCAAAATGAATCCAACAACCACAAATACCATTGGTCCTGAAATCATTGAGGTTTCTACGCGGCCTGCAATTAAACTGTAACTAAAAGCAAAAACTGCCAAAATGGCCAACTCTAAATACATTGCTCAATCTCCATATTGAGTAAATGACTCACTTGCTACTGTGATATCGAATTTATTAGGTGGTATATCATTATTTACTACGGATTTAATAAAGTATATGTATTAACAACATTAAAACTTAATACGTCATAAACCCAGACTGAATTATTTACCCTCCCGTTCGCTGACTTGTCGTTTTTATTCAATATTACTTTCTAGCTAATCCTTAAAATGAGCTCCATTAAAGCAACTTAATCCTATGTATGGGATTAAAAACATCAAAATTAGTAATATGAACATAAAAATCAGACAGTACCGAGATACAGATTTAGAAGAAGTCATGGCTGCTTGGGAAAGTGCTTCAAAAGTTGCTCACCCATTCATGAACAAGGATTTTTTTGAGCAAGAGCGCCATAACATCCCTAGCCTCTACTTACCTAACGCTGATACTTGGGTAGTTATTGATGAAAATAAAGTGGTGGGGTTTATCGCACTCATTGGGAATGAAATTGGCGGGCTATTTGTAGATGTTAATTGTCACCGAAAAGGGTTTGGCAGAGCATTAATGAACAAAGCCGAACAAATTCATGGAGACTTACAAGTAAAGGTCTTTAAACAGAACATAATTGGACGTAAGTTCTACCAATCATACGGTTTTGCATTTGACAGTGAGTTAACATGGCCTGCAACTGGCGATATTATTTACAAATTGAATTATCTAACCCAATAAACTAATTTTTACTCAAAAACAGGCATTAATCATTAAAGGTCAATTTATGCATTCTTCACCTCTTTCGTTAGCACAACTAGGTTGGCGACCTTATTTTCAACAACAACTTTCGTTAGAAGAGGTTGAATTATTGGTTTCGAATTCAGCGAACGAACGCCTATACCTTGGAAGAGTTATTGAGCAACATCGAAGTGGTGTTGTCGCAATAACAGAAACTGGTGTTTTCAAATTGTCACAAACGCCAATTCAAGCTTCTGAAACGGATAAACTTTGTGTCGGTGATTGGGTAATATTTAATCATGAAAATAGATTTATGCGTTTATTAGATAGGCAGTCTTTATTTGAGCGAAAAGCACCTGGCAGCAAAGTTGATACTCAGCTTATCTCATCTAACGTCGATAGCTTATTTATTGTTTGTTCTCTAAACCAAGACTTTAAATTAAATCGAATTGAACGATACCTTGCGTTAGCAAAAGAAGCCGAAGTTGAGCCTATCATTGTGCTGACCAAAGCTGATCAATGTATCGACTCAGATGATAAACGCCAACAAGTTCAGGCTCTTGATCCTTTCATGATGGTTCATGCACTAAATGCTTTAGATACAAGCGATTTAACTGAACTCAGTGGTTATTGCAAACAAGGTAAAACTATCGCACTGCTAGGCTCGTCAGGCGTGGGCAAGTCTACCTTAGTGAATGGGTTAATGGGTGTAGATACGCAGCTAACAAGTGCAATCCGTGAAGATGATAGTAAAGGACGCCATACAACAACTTCCAGAGCATTAAGATTATTACCACAAGGTGGTTTAATTCTAGACACCCCTGGTATGCGAGAGCTGCAACTAAGTGCTTGTGAGCAAGGCGTAAGTGAAACCTTTAGTGAAATCACTGAACTGGCAACACAATGTCGTTTTGCTGATTGTCAGCACGGTGATGAACCGGGTTGTGCTGTTCAAAAAGCGATTCAACAAGGAAAAATAACCGAAAGGCGTTTTATTAGTTACCAAAAACTAATGAGAGAACAAGCTTTTAATAGTGCAACTTTGGCGCAAAAGCGTGCTAAAGATAAGGCCTTTGGGAAAATGATCAATACTGTCCAGACAGAATCACGTAGCCGTAAAAAAGGCAGTTATTAACCAGCGTTTTACCCTATGGGCTGGCGAGTAAGCCAGCCTCTCACTCGCTGCAATGAGTCGTTAGCTTGACTTAGTGATGTGTTTATCGAGTCGTTAATCATAATCTTTAAATAAGAAATATTGTTCAGGACAACCTTGATAACCAGGCACGGTGCCGATGATAGTAAAGCCATTCTTTTGATAAAAGTCAGAAGCTTGGAATGCCAAAGTATCAACTTGTGCAGCACGGCAGCCTCGCTTTCTGGCTTCACTTTCAGCGAGATCCATAAGTTTATAACCTAGCCCTTCACCTCTTAGTTTTTCATCGACCCACAATACATTAATCAAAAACTTATTATAAATGGTTCTTCCAGCTAATCCTGCAATCACATTATCTTTGTCATCTTTTATAACAACAGTCAGCGGCTTTGATGTCTCATCCCCCATATGCTCATGATTAAATGAGCGCACACCTGCAACTAACTGTTCAACAATTTGCTCAGCTTCTGTATTTATCAGTTCAATCTTCACGCTTATTTCCTTCAACACTCAGTTTGTCATTGTCGTCTGCAATTTGTTAATAGAGTCGCTATTAGACTAAAACACATACTAAAAATAAGCACATTTAAAGTTGAATATTTTTCACTATAAAAACATATTGCTTAAGTTCACGAATAAATTAACCAACAAAAGGCCGCTAATTAATGAGCGGCCTTTAAATTTCTTATATGAATTAAAATCAACTTACCTTTAGAAATCGATTAAAGGTATTGCTTAAGAAAAACCAAATACTTATTTGAAGCACTAATTCGATTATCCTTTTTACTGAATCCATGACCTTCATCATCAAAAATCAGATAATCAACATGAGTTCCACCAGCACGAATAGATTCAACCATTTCATCACTTTCGATTTTTAATACTCTTGGATCATTGGCCCCTTGCACTACTAGAACAGGACTTTTAACTTGATGACCAAAAAATACTGGAGAGATGTTGTGTAATCTTTCTCCATCGATTGCAGGGTCGCCTAATTCATCATATAAGCTTTTTCTGAATGCTTCCCAATATGGTGGAATGCTTTCTAGGGTTCGAACCCAGTTGGTTACACCAAAAATATTGATCCCAACTTTAAACTCATCGGTGAATGCCATTGCAGCCATTGTTAAATAGCCACCATAACTGCCACCCATAACGCCGATTTTATCAGCATCAACCCAATCTAAGCTTTGTAGGTACTTTTTGTTATATACCACATCTTGTAAATCATCTTCGCCATGGCGTTTATCATCTAAGTGAAAGAATGTTTTACCGTAACCGCTTGAACCACGATTATTGATTTTAACGATCGCGTAGCCATTATTGACCAAATGCTGAACTGTGGCAGAGTAGCCCTTACGTGATTGCCCTCCTGGCCCGCCATGTATATAGATTAACGCAGGCACTTTGGTAAACTCAGCTTGTTTAGGCTTATATAAAATAGCAGGGATCTCAACACCATCGAAGCTTTTGAATCGAATCACTTCGCCCGCCACTAAATTTTCTTCTTTAATCGCTGGATTGCCTGAGTTAGTCAGGCGCAATACTTTATCTGTACCTAGTTTATGACTATATAAATTGGATGGTGAGGTGTCAGAATTGATATAGAACACCATTGATGAGGAGTCTTGAGAGAAATTAACTCCACGTAGATCGCCACTAGGCAACGCAGGTAAAGACAGCGCTTTATTATTGCTAACATCAGTAATGGTTAACTGAGTTTGAGCATCAGCATTGATCCCGGTAATTTGATATCGGCCATCTTTAGAAAAATAGCTAAAGCTAACGTCCCAATCCGCTTTATAGTTTAACTCACTTTCACCTGTAGCAATATCATAAGTCCAAGCCTGGTTAAACTCGCCAAACTCATTGGTCGCATATAACAGCTGCTTATTATCTTTGGTAAAGGTATAGGCATAATAAGAAACATCACCAGTATGCTCTGTGATTAATCGAGGCTTAGACATCTTTAAACGTAAATCGACTAAATATAAATCGGTGTTGCTATTAGAATGACTTTTACTTAAAGCGATAAAACGTCCATTAGGACTTATGCTCTCTACAGTGAAGCCAGAATCATTTTTGTATATTAAAGAACGACTATAATCAGCTGTATTATATTGATAAACATCAAAATATTTTGGGTCACGCTCATTAGTCATTACAAAAAATGACTCATCACCTTCATGCCATGACAGCATCATTGCTTTAAGCCCTTCACCAGGCGTCAAATCTATTTCTGACCCATCATAGTCTTGAACAAATAAATGGTTTAGTTCATCTCCACCTTTATCAGCGCTATAAAGAAAACGATCATCTTTAGGAAACCAAGACTCAACAAAGATTGACTCTTCTGTGGAAAAAGTTAATTGAGTTGTTTTTGAACCGTCTACAGGCACCTTGTAGGCATTAAAAATACCGCTATCATCATTACTGACCAGCACAGCACTACCAGAGTGATTTATCGACGAACCAAATACACTGGTGGTTTTATAGAACTCTTCTGCGCTATAACTTTTAAAATTGCTTTGTGCGGGAGGTGAAATTTGAGGGGCTGTTTGTACTTGTTTATCTGCAGTGGAGCAACCTGTCAGCACTAGCGCAATAACTGCGCTACTCATCAGCGTCTTAAGCATAATATATCCTTATTTGCTTTAAATTGATTTTCTCAATAAATTGACAACTCAACAGCTTACTAAGAAATTGAACACAAATTAAACTAACATTTACATGGTTTAATGGCTAATGTGTTTACTGTTTAAATTCCGTTAAATTGTAACGCTTTAATTTGCTGTATTTCATCACTGGTTAATGCTTGATACCCTCTTGGGTATGGCCAACCATAACCCCATCGATAGGTCGTAGGGAAATAAGGGCTTCCACCAAGCCTAACACCTACAAGCATAATGTTAGCAATATATCGCTCACCAACTGCATCTACACATTGTTTCAAACGTTTATCAGATTCAAGTCGCTGCTTAAACGTCCCGCCTTGCCAATAATCATAATCATGGGCGGTACAACACGCTAACCACAATTCGTTTTGAGCAAACGTACCATCAGGAAAAACACTACAACCATCTGACGTAAATGGCTTAATCTCGTTAGCATTAACACCGAATGAAATAAGTAATAGCATTGAAATTAAGATTAAACGCATTGATTAGCCTTTAAATAAAAATGTGAATTGACTGTGCTATCAAATTTATTTTCAGGTACGTGATAATCAATTAATACAGCAATGACAAACATCACTAAAAAAGTCACAGTAAGTGCAGCAGTAACAATGGCAATAAAGCGAAAAAAAGTGGACATAGTCACCCTAATTTATATCAAGTGTCGATTCATTTTTATCAAGCTTGCTAGGCTTTAACAGCCTAGCGAAAGGATACTAAGCTCACCAAAATCATGAATGGGGAATGCCCTAAAAAAGAGGCTTGCGCCAAGTTTTGATAAACTCACAGTTAGAGCAATTATATAAGAATATTCACTCTCACGCTTAACATGCATTCCAGTTTAATTATCATTAAATTCTGCTATGCGTTCTATACGAAACAGCGCATCTAATTGGGATTAATACCCCCTTCCAAAGTGCTCAACCACCTGTGTTTTTTACAATTTATTATGCTAATTTTATAACACAAGAAGAGTATTAATTTTCTCACACAATCATAGAGTTACTTGGGGGGCATAAAATTAATCATACTTACAACTTTGCATATATCTTACTCATATGACATGGCTGTGACAAAGAATACACCAATATTAAAGCTAAAACTTTGTTTAAACCTTTAAACACTTTAAACCTTCTTTCCCCACATCATAGCGTCGGGTAAGAAAATATCTGGCTGATTTTTGATTGCTAACAACATGGCTTATTCGCCATCCAGTGCTGTTATGATTTTATAAGTGTCATTTGAAATGTCATTTTAAAATGCAATGGTGAAATTTAACTAGAGAATAAAGAAAATAAAGAGCGTGTTACGTTAACCTTAAAAGTAGCACGCACTAAGGTATTTAATACAAAGCCAGACTGCTGATAATATATCGCTGGCTTATCTTTTTTGTCTTAATTTTTTAGCTTAGTTATTTAGCTTAGATTTGATAGCTTCACTTAAATAGCCTAAAAATTCATAATCTCGACAGTACTCTGATTAAACTCAAATCGATTGATTTTACCGCATTGAGCAACATGATTACTTGATTGATATGGTGTATTACTCTGATTAATATCAGCTTCCCAACCTTGGCCATTTTTAACAAACGCTTTTACTTCAAAATAACCTGACACCGTTTGGCTGCAATCCATCACTATATCTAACATCCAATAATGTGCGCCCCAAGTATTTAAAGGCTCAACACCAAAACCGTCTGCAGCAACCGTTTTTTCATCGCCCCAACTCGATGGCCAAGAATTAGTTGTCCAATCTAAAGGTGTACCTTCTGCTTCCGAGCTTTGATTCGCCTCACTTCCGTACCAATCCAGATATGACTCATTCGTTTTCCAAGGCGCTGTTGTGGCATTATTAAGATTATTATGTGAAATCGCGATCGCACATTCAGTATTACTAACCTGACAATTTTTACCTAAGTTATTATTGGCATAATCATGATCAATACCACCACGGATAAACATATCCTGACCCGATTCTGTTTTCGCTTGAATAAAGATAACAGTTCGTTGTAAATCACCTTCATCAATCACTGTTGTCACTTTTGAATCTTGATGAATCGCAAATGCATCCCATGGTGCTACATTCGCAGCTATCTTCCCACTAGAATCAACAACTATGGTTTCACCGCTACAAGACTGCCCATTAGCTGCCAGTTCACCTTTTAGCACATTACAATAGGTACCCGCTGCCATATCGGTATTAAGTAATACTGTTAAATTGCCGTCTTCTTTGTTTATCGCAACGTGGCCAGAACTGCCACGACCAAAAGCAATTTGGTTATTGCCGTTATCCCACCAATGAGTAGTAGTCCAGTTATCTGCGGTGTGGTTTCTAAAATCAACCGCACCAGATATATAGCTCCAGCGATGTTCGCATTTCCACTGTTCAGCAAAACAAGCTAACTCCCCATTATTATGAACTGACACATTAGGAGCACCAGCATCTGTATCACCATGGAAATCATAGCTCGACATCACCTTAGGGTAGCCATACGGGTAAGCCAACATAAATATATTGGCTAAATCATATAGGCGTCCATCTTCGAAAGTAATCACGTTGCCGCCACCGCCATGGCCGCGTTGATTATCATGATTATCAACAAACACTACCGCAGAGCTACTTGGCATAAAGCCCCAACCTTCACCAAAATTACTTAACCATGCCAGTTTTCCATCGCGAAAAGTATCTCCAAGCTTAGTTGTGTATTTGAATTCTGTTACCAAGCCTGCACTAAGGTATTCACTTGAACTGATGACGTCTTGCCCCTGATCAATCACTTCTTGGAAAATTAAAGGTGAAGAATTTACTCGGGCCAACACGCCTTGTATATCTTCAACGGCCATATGCTTAGAGGCATCAAGTCTAAAACCCGCTACGCCCAGTGATGACAGTTCATTTAAATAACCAGCGAGTGTTTGCTGCACATATTCATTACTGGTATTAAGATCGGTTAAGCCTAACAATTCACAGTTTTGCACTTCCCAACGATTATCGTAATCATTTAACTCACAAGTTGAATGGAAGTCTTGTGGGCTGTACATCGGATAGCTTTTGTTGCCAAATGTACTTCCTGCAACACCAGTTCCAGAGCCAGCTGCCATGTGGTTGATGACGGCATCGACATAGATTTCGACCCCTACCGCTTTACACCGGTTTACCATATCAACAAATTCACCCCGATTGCCCCCGCGACTTTCAATCTGATAGCTAACAGGTTGATAACGAGTCCACCATTGGCTGCCCTGTATATGTTCGTTAGGTGGAGACACTTGCACGGCCGCATATCCTTTAGGCCCTAGATACGTTTCACATTCGGTTGCGACATCTTGCCAACTCCATTCAAATAAATGCACGAAAGTGGTTGGTTGCGACGCTGCTTGAGCGCAAGTTATTGTCCCCATCAATAAGCCTGCACTGAGTAGACTGGTTGAAAATTTCATTTTGTATTCCCCAAGGTAAAAAATTGTTGTTATTTTTTTGTTAAAACATACTTATCATTGCTCACTTTTTAGGCTGTAGCATGGTTAAAATCATTGAATACGTATGCAAAAAAATGGAGATTTAAACCAACTTAAGGAAATGCTTAACTAATTCAGATTGTTACTTTAAAAGATTTTTGATGTAGCTTAATTGATAAACTTTCAAGGTGTGTAAATGAAAACCGCTGGAGGATAATAATGGGCCGCGAATAATATGAGTTGTAACAATTAAATTTATTTAAATGGCTTAACCCTCTAATTTAAATCAATATTATACGATGATTTTGTACTTGGTTTAAAATATTGATAAGTGTTATTTACAGGAATATAAGCAAGTAATTGCTCAAACTCCGCTGTAGTCATAGGCGTTGTATCACCTTCAGAATACGCTTGGCTTAGTAAGCGTTCAATCAATGCCGTTTGATGACTATCAGCATTAAATACTTTCCTAAGCGAGTTAACGACAGTCGTTTGTTCATGTGATTCTATCGCGCTGTTTGGTGCTATTTTGTAATTCAGATTTAATTCAATCTTATAATCAGTTTTTAATTGAAAGTAACGATATAGAAGCAAACACACACTTGTATAATCACCGCTATGATACTGTTTACGAAGCTGCAATTTAAGTTGCCTGACTTCGTTTTGCGTCAAAGATAAATAGTATTTTTTAATACTCGCAGTTTGGAATACACCTAGTTTTAACAACAAAAAAATGGACAGCAAACCTATAGCTATCAACCCGATTGTAATCTCGTTTGGCAACAAGGGGGCACTTCTATCTTTGTTATTATTTTTTGCTGCCCCGCCAACAGACCAAGACATAGCTGGCACAACCAATTCTATAACGTTATCTTTATCAGTGTTGTACCAATATATTATCTGCTTAGGAATATTGAATACGCCCGAGGTCTCAAATATATAACTACTGGTTTGCTTTGCTGTTCCGGTTAGTGCTCCACGATTTGTTCTATCATTTAATTGAGTTGGTTGCTGATAAATACTTAAGCCTTCTACTTGGTAATGTTCGAGCACAGGCAGCATCATAGCGGGTACATCTTTCGCAGAAATATTAATGGTTTGGGTAACAGCGTCACCCACCTTAAATGATCTTTTCAGATCTATTTTATCGAGAGGTTCATTGCCAACAGTTTGGCTCACAGAAATATCAACCTTTGACGAAACAATTAATTTTTCTTCAATTAGTGATAAGTCATTTGAATAACCAAGCTCTGTAATTCCTTTTGGCATTAGCGCTGTAAACTCAAAACCAGCAGTATTTATTACGCCTTCAACTACACCATCGTTTTCAGTATTCACCGAAACAAAAACTTGAAACGCTGGCAGTTCAAATGCACCTAAATGCATTGGGTACAAAGTAATCTCTCGGATCAAGTAGCTCCAAGACGCACCATTGACCTTTTTTGTCCCAGTAATAGCAGAGCCTGTAATAGGTAAAAATACAATATCGTTAAATGCGGGTGGCGTGACTTGAATGCCTTTTGCAAACCAACGAGGTGTTGCCACTTCAACTTGAATGACAATAGGCTGTTTGACGATAAAAGGTCCTGTTGTTTTCATCCGGATATCAAGGGTTAATTGATTAGTATCAATTAATGATTCGACAGTTGCACTGTAACTATGAGGGCTCAAAAACAAACCGAATAGAACGCAGCATATGAACAGTAATGTTCGAAAGTTTTCAAATAAAACAAAGCGAATTAGAGAAGTGACATTCGTTATATTGCTGAGCAATGACATTATTTGCCCTCCTCTACAATATTGTTATTCTCATCTGCGATATCACGAGAATTAAGGTTGTCATCTACATTGATTTGATGAGTTGCAAGGCTTTGCATTTGAAACTTATTGGCTAAAAATCGAGCTGGATCTTTTTGAACTTGTCTTAACCACATTTCATTTAATTTTGGATCAAGTAATAATTGACTCGCGTCATAATGCTCAGCCACCTCTAACACTATTTCATTTTTCTTTGCGCCTTCTCCAGTCTGTGGATCATCCCCTAGCTCTTGCGGAGAATCACCTGCTTCACTTTGCTGGCTTTCAGCAATACGATTCACTTCATCAATGATATTTTGAACAATGGCTAAATTGTGTTGTGCTTGCTCATTGTTAGGATATGTATCGAGCACTTGTTGATAAACGTTTCTTGCTGCGACATAGCGCCTAGCGTGCGCTAATGCATTTGCTCTCGCAATTTGATCTGCTTCACCTTCGAACTGGTTATATAAAATTGCCGATTGATCAAATGCTTCAGCGCCATACAAACTGTATGCTTGCCAACGTACAAGGTTAAACTGGTTTGCAGCTTGTTGATAATGACCCAATTTAAACAGCAACATACCTTGCTGATCTCGCGTCAGCCAGAGATCAGCAAAAGATTGAGGCTTAATAATGGCAAAAACAGTGCAAGTGACAGCGAGGCCAATCAGTAATCTTACTCGCCATTTTTTACACCAAAAAGTCAGTTTTGCCCAAGGTTTTGAGATAACCAATATGATGTTATTAACGAGTAATTTTGCTTGAGTCATTACCATTGCAATGTCCACCCTCGCCTAAACCAGAGTAAATACAGCGCGGCCACTAAATACACCAGCCAATATCCAGCATCTAACCAAGGCCGGCTTTCATCTTCACTGACCACAAGATTATTATCGATATAACGATTGACCTCTGCGACATCCTGCTTATCGTCTGATAGTAGTATCATGCGACCATCAGCTAATTCGGCAAGAGTTTGTAATCGTTCGAACTGCATCGGAATAATAATTGAACCCACCTCATCAGATTCACTGTTGTTTCGCCCAATTGCCCAAACGATTAACTGATGCTGAGCCTGAGAAAAGTATTGCTCAAACTCATTTAACGCATCATCACTGGTGCCATCAGTAATTAATAAAATTGTACCTGGTGTATTGGTCGCTTGAAGCAAAACGTTGGCCAGCGGTAACACGCTTTGTGGCTGCTTTCCGGAATGTGGCATAATCTTATAACTTAGCGAGTCTAAGAACTGCTTAATCATTTTACTGTCATTGGTTATCGGCATAACGGTGTGAGCCGTTCCTGTATAAGCAATGAGGGCCGTATTCGCATCACCACGTATCGTTAGTAATTCAATAATCTTTTGTTTCGCGCGAGTTAGTCGAGTAGGAAGTACATCCGTCTGTTCCATGGTTTCAGATAAATCAAGGGCAATAATCAAGGCTGATTTATCTTCAGTAAAAGGACTTTGTTGTTGCTGCCAAGTTGGTCCTATAAGCACTAAAAGACTTAAAATACCCAATACTAATGTTAGGTTTAACGGTGAAATAAATTTTTGTTTGTCGCCATTTACTGTCAATGTCTGCAGTATTGTTGGTGACATATGTTTACGCCAATCCACCAAGTTATCCTGTCGCTGCTTTAAACGATAAACAATATATCCCAAAGGGAAAATGACTAATAACCACCAAGGCCTCAGTAGATGAAAATGCTGCATCTGAATAATCCACACATCCATTATCGCGTTTCCTTAATTTTTCTAGGAAAACGAAATGTGACAATGAGCAATGATATTAAATAAAGAGATAAAAACAATGCGATAGGTATGTAGTGAATGCTGGTTCTTGGCCTGAATGTTTGCGACTCAAATAATTCTGGCTCAAGTTGATTAATCTCGGTATAAACATTTTCAAGTGCCTTAGTATCAATTGCTTGAAAGCTTTTTCCGCCAGTTATATCTGCAATACTTTGTAAAACGGCCAAATCCACCTTCTCTTCGTCAGCAGCGGCTGGGTCGCCGATCGCAATCGTGTAAATTTTGATATCTGACGCAGCTGCGACTTTAGCCGCTTCAACAGGTGGAACTTTAGATGCGGTATCGTTTCCATCAGTTAATACGATTAACACACGATTTTGGGTATCATGATGACCAAATACGCTGATTGATAAGCCTATGGCATCTCCAAAAGCAGTACTTTGCCCCGCCATACCGACTTGGGTGTCATTTAGTAAGGTTAGCCAAGTGTCCAAATCATTAGTAAACGGTGCTTGTAAATAAGGCGCATCACCAAATAGGATGAGTCCTAATCGATCATTTTCTCGTTGGCTAACAAATTCACGCAAGACTTGTTTTACCGCCGTTAGCCTATCAACACTATTAGTCTGATTTCCGCCTTGATTTGGCAAGTAAAAATCTTCAACATCCATGGAGCCAGATAAATCCACCGCTATCATTAAGTCTCTGGCAGACTTTTGTTGCGTAACGGCTGCGCCGATCATTTCAGGTTTGGCCATTGCAACAACTAAGCAAAACCAAGCGAGCACTAAAAGCAGTTTTTGGATGTTTTTACGCGTTAAGACCACTGCCCCTAATTGAGGTTTTTCGCCAGTAATATCGACTAATTGCTCAAAGTAAGGCACTTGAACAGAACTGCGCTTTTCTTTGTAAGTAGGCGCTATCAAATAAATTATTATAGGTGCAAACAACAAAATAAAGCACTGTGGGTACGTAAACTCAATCATACACACCTCGATGATGTTCAATCCACAAACGCACTTTCTGAGTCAATGAATCCATCTGATCAGACGTCATGTTCCAGTCTGAATCATAAGCTAAACGATGCAGTATGAATGCGCCATCTTCACCAAAGCTAGATTGAGTGCACTGCTCATCGAGCCATTGGGCCCATGAATTACCTGACAAGGTTGCTATCTCAGTGCGCTGGTATCCCCCGAGTGCAGTTTTACGCAATAGATTAGGCAGTTGTCGAAAAATAGGTTGAGTTGACAATTTCTCAAATGGCGGTAATTGATTTAACCAAGCAATTGCATCACGTCGATACACATTATGCTGATATAAACGCCACCTTAAATACAGTTTACGTAAAAAAATAATTAATAGAAAAACAGCAACGACTTGCCAGCCCAGGGTTTGAGGCCACCAGTTAATAGCTTCTGGTGGCGTCGTTTCAATTAACTCTTTAACTATATTACTGCCCCAAGTGTCATTGAACTGACTCATTCACCACCTCGTCTAAATGCATTACGAAGCTGAATATTCACAGGTTTAATAGTATTAATGGTTAATAAAGGCACACGATACTTTGTTGCAGTTTTCGCATATAGGGTCTGCTGCGACTCGATACGCTGCTGGTATTGCTGCTGAGTTTTACCCAGAGCATCAAATTGAATTTGTAGCTCTCCGTCACTGACCACCATTTGCGCCATGCTGGGTAACTTTTGTTCTAACGCATCAATAATATTACAGGCAATTACTTCGTTATGACGACGGATATTTTTCATTAAATGGGTGGTTTTTTCATTCCAACCGTTACCGTCTCCCACATAGATGATTAATGAATCGTGACCACATACCTGCGCGATTTTTCGCCAACCTTTATTTATACTGTCGCTAGCATTGTGACTGTTATTTCCTAAACCTAATTGATGATTAAATTTCACTACAGAGTGTAAAATTTGTGCTAAGTGCTTATGACCTCGTTTAGCTGGCAGCACAGTCTCATTGTCATCGTTAAAAATTAGTGCGCCAATTCTATCGCCTGCAGCAACAACTCGCCAACCAATCAAGGCTGCCAACTCAGCACCAATGACGGATTTCATTTTGCCTTTACTACCAAAAAACATCGATGCGCGCTGATCAACAATCAGAAATACATTACGTTCACGCTCTTCGGTAAAAACCTTTATATGCGGCTTTCCTGTGCGTTTAGTGACTTTCCAATCCATGTAACGTATATCATCACCTGCACGGTAGTGACGAAGTTCTTCAAAGTTTAAACCCCGTCCTCGTAACTTAGAGGCATAACGCCCATTTAATACGCTATTAACCGCTTGACGGGGCGAAAAGTTAATACCCTCGCCCTTAAACTGCAGCTTTCGTAGCTGATCAATATCAACGTAAATATTATTATCAGTTTTATTCATCATAAAACTCAGTTAAGCCGCTATGACTTGACGTAGAATTTCATTAATCACCTGATCGGGCGTTATTCCGTCGGCAATAGCGTCATAACTTAAAACTAAACGGTGACGTAATACACTATGAACAATACTGCGAACATCATCTGGATCAACAAAGGTTTTTCCTGCTAACCACGCCGCTGCACGCGAACATTTATCCAGTGCTATGCTTGCCCGAGGGCTTGAACCAACGGTTAGCCATTGAGCTAAAGGTGAGTCTGGATATGCCGATGGTTTACGCGTAGCCATCACAATTGCAACGATATAAGTCGTAATCGCCTGACTCATATGAATTTGATGAATTTGTTCACGAGCCGTGAATATATGGCTAGGATCGATAGTGAGCGAATTAGACTTAGTTACTACCTCTTCGGCGCGTACTAATTCAATAATGTTAAATTCTGCTTCAGCATCGGGATAATCTAATAATATCTTCATCATAAAGCGGTCCATCTGCGCTTCAGGTAAAGGGTATGTGCCTTCTTGCTCAATGGGATTTTGAGTAGCAAGTACCATAAATAACTTTGGTAATTTATGGGTTTTTCCGGCAACGGTTATTTGCCTTTCTTCCATTGCTTCAAGTAATGCAGCTTGTACTTTAGCTGGCGAACGATTGATTTCATCTGCTAACAATAAATTATTAAATATTGGACCAGGCTGAAAAGTAAGGGTCTGTTTGCCCTCCACCTCTTGATAAATTTCAGTGCCTGTCACATCAGATGGTAATAAGTCTGGGGTAAACTGCACCCTGCCAAGGCTAACCTCGAGCGCCTGTGCCAGTGTTTTAATAGAGCGTGTTTTTGCCGTTCCTGGCAAACCTTCTAGCAATACATTACCGCTGGTCAACAACGACAATATCAGCGCATCAACCACATGAGTTTGGCCAATTACTGAAGATTGTATGGTTTGTTTAAGCTGCTGAATGTGATCGAAGCAATCGCTCATAGATTATCCTGTTGGCTTGAACTAATAATGGGATTAAAAAGAAAGAGTTGTAATAACGAAAGGTGGCTACGTAGTGTGTTTTGATATACACGCAGAGTCAGTAACAGCAGACTGTAAGCAAAGGTTGTCGATATATTGGTTGTCGACATATTAAGTGTCGGCAAATTGATAATCGACATGCATAACATTAAGCCCATTCATTATCCTTATGATGGTTCGAGATTATCGAAGAATCCATTTGAGCCAGTATTTTACTGAATTTACTTATGATTCATCACTTACTCATATAAATTCATCAATTGCTCATATTAAAAGTATGATAGTTATACGAGTACTGTCAATGCAGCAATAGTTTTAAAACATCTGTCTTATCAATATTTATGTAACCCGTTGAAAAGCCTCTTTCAGGTCGAGTAGCTCATATCTCATTTATCAAAAAGGATAAACTTAGCTATTTGACGCAAGGTTTTTTATTAATTCTTATCGCGATGGTACTGAAAAGTGCAATGCCCAGCGCATCAGCGGCTAAGTCAGTCATATCAAAAGTTCGCGTCGTAATAAATATTTGGCTGATTTCCTCAAACAACACAACACTACTCACTACGAAAATCGCATAATAAACACGGATCTTAATAGATTTATTGACCAAAAAACGTTCACTTTTACAGTTCGCTTTTCTATTTAAATCGTTAGCCATGTTTGGGTTTGAGTTAAAGCGTAGGCTTGAGTTTACGGAAAAGCGTTGACGGTAATAGCCAATGTCTAAATAACTAAATTTACTCGCAAATAATGTAACGGCGGTAAGTAAACCAAACAAAAGAAAGTGAGCGAATTTATCGCCATAAGGAATAATCTTAACGATATCGAATAAAACATTGTTGCCACCCATATTAGCAAGATATATCGCCCAACTAATAAATAAGAAAAAACTCACGGCAATACAAAGTGAAATGTAGCGGACGAATTTATTCATTCCCTAGCCTTTTGGTAATCCTTTGGTTAAAAAGATTACAACAGGCTGAACAAAACCAGCAAGTTAACAAATATTTAAAACAAATTATCTAGTCAATGAAAAATACAGATAATTGAATGTAGTTAGTTATTAAGTGCTAATTCAACAGCCGCTTTAGCATGAATAGTCGTAGTGTCATATAAGGTGATATTGGTGTCGGATTGATTAATCAGTAGTGCTATTTCAGTACAGCCTAAAATAATAGCTTCCGCACCTTGTTCGAATAACTTATCAATAACCGCCAAGTACGCAAGTTTTGAATCAGCTATTATTTTACCTTTACACAGTTCATCATAAATAACCTTATGTACCATTTTCTGTTCTGAAGCACTTGGAACGATAACGTTTATGTTGTATTTATCCCGTAAACGCCCCTTATAGAAATCCTGCTGCATGGTAAACCCTGTACCCAAAAGACCAATGGTTTTAACTCCATCAATTGTTAATTGTTCAGCTGTGGCATCAGCAATATGAAGAATGGGTAAAGCGGTTTTATCTACAATATCGTCATAGACGTTATGCATAGTATTAGTGCAGATTAATAAAAAATCTGCTCCTGCTTTTTCAACATTCACCGCAGCATCGGCAAGAATATTCGCAGCCCCCTTCCAGTCATCTCGATGTTGTAGCTTCTCTATTTCATCAAAATCAACACTAAACATAACTATTTTAGCAGAGTGCAGCCCACCAAGTTGTTGATTAATACCTTCATTAAGCGCCTTATAATAACTGGCTGTCGATTCCCAACTCATGCCACCTAACATGCCGATTGTTTTCATTTCCCCCTCCAATTTCCTTACGTCTAAATGGCAAATAACATCTTATCTGTAGCACCCAATAATACACATCAACCTGAGGTTCAATCATCTATCTGCTGGATGGCTTACTCCATCATACAAGGTAACATCTGATATTTTTAATGAATTAATTCCAACTAAACAGCCAATATTAAAACCAAACTGATTAGGGTTTGAGCGACGTTGATGATGAGTATAAATGCCACAGTCTCGGCAGAAATAATGACTAGCGGTCATGGTGTTAAATTGATAGCAGCCTAATGATTCTTGTCCCTGAATAAAGCGAATATCATCTAAACAAATAGAAGCGACAATGGCTCCTCGTCTGCGACACATACTGCAATCACAGCGCCGAACATCGACTAAACCATTAGGTAATGACAACTCCATTTGTACTGCACCGCAGTGACAACTGGCTTGATGTTTTGTAAGTATTTCGACCCCATCGACTTCCGTTAATATAATCATTTCACATCCTTGATAAGCCATCTGAAAAGTCTCTTGAAAAGCTAGGTTGAAATTTAGTCTACAAGTAGCTCATAAATACTCAAACTTAGATAAAAGCAAAAGCTTTAATAAAACAAAATTTAGTAAAACAAAGAATAACTTAACATGGTTTTTAGGCTAAATTGTCAAATTAACTCCATTAAAAAAGGAGCCTTAGCTCCTTTTAAACTCTATTTATGCAGGCTAATAACCTAGACATTTTATTCTAAGTGCTGTGTTTTAGCCTACTGCTTATAGACTTTACCGCCCTTCATCACAAAGTCGACATCTAGTAGCTCCTCGATATTTGTAAGTGGGCTACCATCTGTAGCAATAATGTCAGCATATTTGCCTACTTCAATCGTGCCTAACTTATCAGACATATCAATTAAATCAGCAGCGTTAACTGTTGCCGATTTTAAAATATCACTATTGCTCATGCCCGCTTGATGCATTAACACTGCTTCTTGAGCGTTTATTCCATGTTTAGACACACCAGTATCGGTACCAAAAGCGATCTTAACACCTGCTTTATAGGACTTTTCAAAGTTAGCAAGCATATCAGCACCAACCCGAATGGCCTTGGCTTTAATAGGTTTAGACATAAAGTCTGAAGTTTCAGCCATATCAACCACTGTAGCTCCGGCTAACAATGTTGGCACTAGGTATGCGCCTGTTTGTTTGAACAGTTTTATTGTTTCATCATCTGCGTAACTACCATGTTCAACACTATCAACACCTGCACGAAGAGCAGCATTGATCCCAGCAGTTGCATGGGCATGGCTAGCCACTTTTCGCCCTAACCCATGGGCTGTTTCGACAATTTCTTTAAGCTCTAAATCTGTCATTTGTTGTCCTGTACCTGTATCAGTATCAGACAATACTCCGCCAGTAGAGGCGACTTTAATGGCATCAGCGCCATACTTAATTGCTTGTCTTGTCATTTTGCGGCATTCGTATGGCCCATCACAAAGCGTTTTCGGGGACTTCATTGCCAGTAAATCTGGAGCCATACCGTCTGCATCTAAATGCCCTCCAGTTATAGAAATACCTGCAGCAGCAATAATACGCGGCCCTTCAATCCAACCCTTTTCTACTCCATCACGTAGAGCATACATTTGCTCTGGCTCGCTCAATAAATCACGAACCGTTGTAAAACCAGACATCAGTGTAATTTTAGCGTAGTGAACACTTTTCATTGCCACATCTGCATCTGATAATTTTACCGTATCTCTAGTGTTATCTGGCCCTAACTCCATTTGTAAATGTACATGCATATCCATTAAACCCGGCATCACAAAACTATCCGACAAATCAATTAATCGGGCATCTTTGGCAATACTTTTAGCAGCAACGAAGCCTTTTTTAACCGCAATAATTTCACCATCTTTAATGACTACAGTTTGTTTTGTGAGCGGTGCTTTACCCGCAATAGTCAGTAATTCACCTGCATGGATGACTTTAGTTTCCGCCATTGCAGTGTTTGTCAGCAAACTACTCAATAAACTGGCGAGCATGATTGCGCCCAAGTTTGTACGTTTAAAGAATGGATTTTTTGATCGACAAGTGGTTAGATTTGCACAAGGGTTTACGGTCATAATTTGGTTCTTATCGTTATGTATTTATCAGTTTAATATACCGCAAATGACAAAAATGTAAATCTAGATTCACATACATTTATTATTGATTCATGTTATGTTAATTTATTCAATCAAATAAAAGTAACCCACCAATTAAACAATAAAGGGTTATCAAGCCTTAACAAATCGCAAACGTTCTACTTTATAGTCAAGGAATACTCATGAACAAAGGCATTTACCTGGTGTTAATGTTGACGCCAATGGCAGCAGCCATAACCTCTACAATGGCATTAGCCGACAACTCGGCTCCTAAATTGTCAAGCAAAGCATCAACCTCCTCTAGCGCCATCAACTCATTACAACTAGAAGATATTTTCACTCTCGAATATGCCTCTAACCTTGAAATAAATAACGATGGTGATGAAGTTTATTTTGTGCGAAATTTCATGGATATTCAAAGTGATAAAAAGCTTGGTAATATTTGGAAGGTCGATAAGAAAAAACGTTTAACGCCGGTGACCAACGGTTTACATGTGGATTTTTCACCTACTTTATCTCCTGATAACAGCAAATTAGCCTATATATCGACAGCCAGTGGCTCACCACAAATTCATATTAAATGGCTAGAATCTGGAGAAGTAGGCCAAATGAGTCACTTTAGTCAATCACCAGGTAACCTTACTTGGTCGCCAGATGGCAAAAGTATTGCGTTTACCAAGTTTGTTCCAAGTAAACCTAAATCTGTGGTGTCACTACCAGGCAAACCTCAAAATGCAGAATGGGCAAAACCAGCCGTCTTTATTGATGATATGTATTATCGATTTGACGGGGCTGGTTTCACTAAACCAGGTAACAGCCATATCTTTATCATGTCAGCAGATGGTGGTGCTGCGAGACAAATCACTCACGGACAATTTGACCATCGCAGTAATATCAGTTGGTCAAAAGACGGCAAACAACTGATTTACTCGACTAACACCCGAGAAGATAAAGAGCTTGAATGGACAGATAGCAATATCTTCAGCATCGATGTTCAATCTCAAAAAGTCTCTCAATTAACCGATCGCCTCGGGCCTGATAACGCACCTAATGTATCGCCTAATGGTAAGTACATCGCGTATCTTGGTTACGATCAACATCATATGAACTACGAAAACACCATGATATACGTCATGGATATTGATGGCAGTAATAAACGTGCGATAACAACAGACTTAGATCGCTCAATTAACAGCATTCAATGGGCTGACAACAGTAAAGCGGTTTATATGAGTTACCACGATAAAGGTGAAACCTATGTGGCATATCAACCACTCAGTGGCAAACGTAAAATCGTTGCTCAAAACCTTGGAGGCTTAGCCTTTGGTCGTCCTTATACTGGTAGTGAATTTGATGTGGCTGAAAATGGCACTATTGCTTTTACATACTCAAACCCGCAGCGTCCAGCTGACATAGCTATCAGCCGAAAAGGTAATACTCAACAGTTAACAGATTTAAACAGTGATGCTCTTGATTACAAAACATTGGCAAATATTAAAGAAATCAATGTTAAATCAACCTATGACGGTCGTAATATACAAGCGTGGGTAGCTTATCCTCCGGGATATGAAGCAGACAAAAAAGCAGGTAAAACCTTTCCATTGATTTTAGAAATACACGGTGGCCCTGTTACCAATTATGGACCTCACTTTTCAGCAGAAGTGCAGCTAATGGCAGCCAGTGGCTATGTGGTGGTCTATGCTAACCCTCGTGGCAGCGACAGTTACGGTAAAGAGTTTGCTCAAACCATACATAATAATTACCCAAGCCAAGATTATGATGACTTAATGTCTGTGGTTGATGGCGTTATTGCTCAGGATGCCATTAACGAAGATGCACTATTCGTTACTGGCGGATCGGGTGGCGGCGTGTTAACCGCATGGATTGTAGGTCACACTGACAGGTTCAAAGCCGCAGTAGTGGCAAAGCCTGTTATCAACTGGTTTAGCTTCGTGTTAACCACTGACATCTACCCGTTTGTAGTTAAAAACTGGTTTGAGAAAATGCCTTGGGAAGATACTGAACACTACATGAAGCTATCGCCAATTAGCTATGTTGGAAATGTCACTACCCCAACTATGTTACTTACCGGCGAAGCGGATCAACGCACCCCAATCGCAGAAACTGAGCAATTTTACCAAGCGCTAAAACTACGTAATATTGATACCGCCATGGTGAGAATACCTGATGCCCCACACGGTATTTATAAACGGCCAAGTAATTTGATGTCGAAAGTTGCTCATATACTTTGGTGGTTTGATCAATATCAGCAGCCAAATAATTAACACACTTTAAAATACATAAAGCCAGAGCATCGACTCTGGCTTTTTATTAGCTAGCTAACAATCATTTTTCTCAAACCACCACCTTTTTTACTACGCTTGGCATCCGTTCATGTTCTGCTCATATTCAAACCGCTAAAATGCAGTTATTGCAATTCATTAAGCCGTGTTGTCAGTACATTTAAATTTGTATGGAGCTGAAAATGTTGAACTATAAAACCTTTTATCATCAAACAATCCAAAAGATAAAAACGAGCTTGCCCTTATTTATGTTAACAAGCCTTATTATTGTTAGCACAGGTTGTACTACGGTTGTTCGCACCTCACCAGCGCACAAAGTCGTAAATCATGCTCCCGTTAAAAAAGTCGTGGTTGTACAACCGGTAAAAAAGCCAATGTAGTTGTGGTAAAAAAATATCGTTAAATTATTTGACGACTTTGAAAGCTTGAAAGTAAAAATATATGCTGTGTTTCACCAGTTTTTAGATGGCAAAACGCTTGGCTTATAGTAAATCAAAAAAATGCTCGGGATGTTTTTATTATTGTAAGCTTCTCTGCTCTCTGCTCTCTGCTTTCTTCTCTGTTCGTCCTATTATTTGATATGTCTGTCATCGTCAATTACAAACATAGTTTTTGACGCGTTGATTAAGGATAGTGAAAACACAGGTTTCAGTTTATTACACAGCCACTGTGCAAAAATTTAAACACTCTTTTACTTCTAAAGTTCGGCAATCTATCAAGTTCTACAGCAAGGTAACGTTACTATTACTTTGCTAGCTTTAATTTAGTCAAAACTTAATAGCATTGACTAGATTCTATAGCCTGACTCTTAGTTCTAGAACTATAAATTTAATTGCTTCTTAACAGGAAACTAGAGGTAATATTAAATTTTAGGCATAAAAAAAGACGTCCTAGGACGTCTTAATTTAAGAATTTGGCGGTGACGGAGAGATTCGAACTCTCGAAGGGTTGCCCCTTACACACTTTCCAGGCGTGCTCCTTCAGCCACTCGGACACGTCACCATTTTGATGCTTGGCATTTTACGTGAGAGCAACACGGTTAACGATACTGAGTTCAATTAAGTATTGATATCAAGATGTTCGTGAACGGACGGTACTTTACGCAAATGCGCATTTGGGGTCAAGGGAAAATCCCCTATTCCAGTCCTATTGCGCATTTGCTGTGCAAAACTTTAAAAACAATGCCTGTCGTTACTAATATAATGTACAAATAATGCTGTTAGGTCATTGCCCTAAGGCTAAAAACTCAGGCTTATAATCTGAAAAAGCTAAGCCATTAAGGTTGGAAACAAGCCTTTTAGTCCTGCCGCTATTACTTCAATACCAATTGATAGCATCAGTAGACCCATTAAACGAGTAATGACGTTAATACCTGTGGTACCAAGTACTTTAAAAATCACCGGCGCTAATCTGAATAATCCCCAACTCATTAATCCAAATACAATTACCGTAACTGACATGCCAATCATATCGATCATTGAATCATGAGTTGAAGCATAAACAATCACTGAACTAATCGCACCGGGGCCTGCCATTAAAGGCAATGCAAGTGGTACAACTGCAACTGACTCCATGCCTGATGCTTCACGATCTTCTTCTTGGTTACGCTTTACTGGGCTTAATTTACCTTGCAACATCGACATAGCAATAATTGCAATCAAGCTACCGCCTGCAATTCTAAATGCCGATAATGAAATGCTGAACATGTTGAGAATGTGCTGACCAATAAATATAGTCACCACTAAAATGACTACCACAGCAAAATTCGCGACCTTACCAGTATGGTTACGCTCAACTTCAGTTTGGTGACTGGTTAAGCTTACAAATACAGGCAATAGTCCTACAGGGTTGATAATAGCCACTAAGCTTAGAAAAAACTTAACGTAAAGCATTAAATCCACAAGAAAATCCTCAAATTAAATGTTTTGTGGTGCAAAAAATAATCGCGCAACTTTACTGATTTTTTGCTTTTTATCAAATGAGATTTTTTAAAACTTTGAGCCAGTTAATAATATTTCTAATCCTTGATTCATTTTGCTTGTTCGGGTTAGATTTACTTATGAAAAAGCATGCTTCACGTCACATTTTATCGGCTAATAAATGTCTTAAAAAAACATTCAAATATAATTAATGAAAGTTAATTTCATAATTTACCTTAAATGAATATTTCTCAGCCCATATGTGGCAACATTTGTTATAATGCTGTCTCATTCTGAATATAAATTACTGTTTGCATTCTGTTTAATCAAAATAAAAACAGTTAATTGAGGTTTCCCATGGGTAAACGAAATAGAATTAGCCTTAAAAACGGCCAACGTAAAATTACAGGCTCTAGAAGAAGGTTAGCTTATTTTCTGTGGATAACAAAAACCGGCCATAAATGCCCGCCTACTGAGCTTAAACTTGCTGACGGCAATAACTAATTGCATCTAGCTGACAAAGCTAATATCAGCTTGTATATCAAAATTATTAAAATCGAACATAAAAAAAGAGATGCTATCAAGCATCTCTTTTTGTTTTATTAAACGTTAATCAGCGGTAGCTATTACTTCTTTTCAGTCCAACGATCCATCCAACCTAGTACGTTTTTGTACCATTGTTGTAGATTATCTTGGTTAAGGATCCAGTGATTTTCATCTGGGAACATTAATAGCTCAGATGGGATACCATTACGTTGCATGTATGTGAATGCAGCTAAACCTTGGCCGTATGGAACACGGTAATCTTTTTCACCGTGGATCACTAACATTGGCGTTTTCCAGTTTTCAACATAATTTACTGGGTTAAACTTTTCATACAGCTCTTTGTTTTCAGTGTATGTGCCACCAAACTCATATTCAGGGAACCAAAGCTCTTCTGTTACATGATACATAGAGCGCATATCAAACAAACCAGCGTGATTAACTAAACATTGGAAACCATCACTCCAATTACCTTGGAACCAGTTCATCATGTAGCCACCGTATGAGCCACCTAATGCGCAAGCGTTTTCAGTATCTAACCATTTTTGTTGCTGACCAACGGCTGCTAAGCCTTTTTGTAAATCTTCTAAAGGTTTGCCACCCCAATCTTTAGAGATTGAATCTGTAAATGCTTGACCGTAGCCAGTAGAACCATGGAAATCCACCATCACGACACCGTAGCCAGCACCAGCCCAAAGTTGTGCATTCCAGCGACCACTAAATGAGTTACCAAATGAGCCTTGCGGGCCACCATGAACTAAATATGCGACAGGATATTTTTTACCAGACTCGTAGTTAGCAGGTTTAATCCAGTAACCATGTACAGTCTCATTATTCCAACCTTTAAAGTTAAACTGTTGAAATTCACCAAATTGAATTTCAGCTAGTTTTTCTTTGTTGACGTTGGTTAAACGCGTCAGGTTCTCACCTTCTAAACTGATTTTGTATAAGTCACCAGGTTCAACAAGTGATTTATTACTGAAGATAATGCTTGAGTCAGTCACGGCAACTAAACTATTGCTACCGTCATTATAAATAGGACGTACATCACCAAATTGAGTATTCACTTCGAAAATGCTCACTTGGCCAACATCTTGAGCTGTGACATATAAAGTACGGCCATCATCACTAAAAGTGAGTGAGTGCGGGCTGCGATCCCAAAGTGGTGCGACTTCTTTTTCTGCGCCTGTCACTGTATCACGTAACATTATGCGGTAACGGTCAGCTTCAAAACCAGGCTTACTCATTGCAAGGTAAGCTAATTGACGCCCATCTTTAGAATATGTCGGCTGTGCATCCCAAGCTAAATTTTCTTCAGTTAAGTTTTCAGCATCACCACCAGTAACAGGGACTTTCCACAAATCGTAGTTAGTCGTCCATGCTTGGTCTTTACTTGGCGCTTTTGCGCTGTATACGATATGTTTGCCATCAGCAGTAAAGGTCACTTCTTCCATGCCAGAAAACGGCTTTGGCGGTGTTTCAGTATCTAAACCCAAAGTGACGTCAACAACTTCGGTGACTTGTTTGCCATTTAACTGACCAACAAATAAATGATTACGAGCATGATCTTCCCATGTATCCCAATGGCGAACCATCAATTGTTTGTATTCACGAC
Organism: Shewanella sp. KT0246; assembly: GCF_019654955.1. Taxonomy (GTDB): domain Bacteria; phylum Pseudomonadota; class Gammaproteobacteria; order Enterobacterales; family Shewanellaceae; genus Shewanella; species Shewanella goraebulensis. The sequence goes on from NZ_BPEV01000028.1 coordinate 44,110, forward strand.
CAGTGGTCTTTTTGTTCTCTTCTGCTTCAATGCGATCCACTGTACACGCCAAGTCTTTACAGTCTGGAAAAACGCGCATATTCATAACAACTTGTTTGCCGTCATTAGAAATTTTGTAGCCATTCACATCTAATGGTAAGTCTGTTACTTGCAGCGCTTCACCACCTGATAATGACAAGTTATACAGCTGACTTGAGCCATTACGTGCCGCTAAGAAGTAAATTGATTTGTCATCAACACTAAAATTAACGTCGTGTTCTGTGCCTTTGTGCGAGGTAATTTGAACTGGCTTTGCATTTTTATTGCTTAAGTCCAGCAAGTATAAATTTGAGCTACTCTCGCCATCTGCATCAATATTTTTAACGGCATAAACTAATTGCTTGCCATCATTAGAGACTGCAGCTGAATGTAACTTATTTAAGTTAACCAATTGCTGAACATTAAAAGGGGTTTTAGTTGGATCGGCTGCTTGAACTGACAGTGCAAGTCCTGCTGCACCAAGTGCAAGTAATAGCGATGATTTTTTCATGGGATGAAGTTCTCTTGTTATTTTTTGTTGTTAATAGCAATCACGCTACTTTTAAAATCTACCCTATTCTTCAAACCTCATCACACTTTGGTGCGATGCTGTTAGATATCAGTTATTCAACTGAAATGACACTGTTTAAAAAATACTGATAAGCACATTACCCAAACAAAAACGCTCAGGCAATAGAGCAGTTCAAAAAAATGAACCATTCTATTTCTGAGCGTTATTTTTTCGTCATTTTGCCCATTTTGAAAGCGATTAAACCTCTATCGCAATAGTTAAATTAAGCCCTTAGATAATGAAGCCTTAATAACAAACGATTGCTAATGTTTAAGCTTATCCCTTAGCGTTAGCAATATTGACTTTCCAAATTGCTGGGCCTGTTTCGTGGGCATTAACACCTTGGGTATCAACTGCTACTGTTACTGGCATATCTTTCACATCAAACTCGTAAATCGCTTCCATACCTAAATCTTCAAATGCCACAACGCGTGACTTTTTAATCGCTTTAGAGACTAAATAAGCTGCGCCGCCTACTGCCATTAGATAAACCGCTTTGTGTTTCTTAATTGACTCAACCGTTTGAGGGCCGCGCTCTGATTTACCAATCATGCCCATTAAGCCCGTTTTTTCGAGCATTAAATCAGTAAATTTGTCCATACGAGTGGCAGTTGTTGGGCCTGCAGGGCCAACAACTTCGTTGCCAACAGGATCAACTGGGCCAACGTAGTAAATAAACTTACCAGTAAAGTCGACGCCTTCGGGCAAGCCTTCTCCCGATTCAATTAAGGTTTGAATGCGCTTATGGGCTGCATCGCGGCCTGTTAGCATTTTACCGTTAAGTAATAAGGTATCGCCGCTTTTCCATGTTTCGATTTCAGCTTGTGTAACATTATCAAGATCAACACGATGAGTATTCTCACCTGCTTCACGAGTAATTTCAGGCCAATCAGACAATGATGGAGGAGATAAATCAGCAGGACCGGTGCCATCTAAGTGAAAATGAACGTGACGAGTTGCTGCGCAGTTCGGGATCATCACCACAGGTTTAGATGCAGCATGAGTCGGAACTGATTTTACTTTAATATCAAGTACAGTGGTTAAACCACCAAGACCTTGTGCGCCAATACCGGTATTATTGGCACGCTCGAAAATATCTAAACGTAATTTTTCTTCAGTGGTTTCTGCGCCCCGTTCCATTAATTCATGGATATCAACAGGGTCCATTAATGACTCTTTTGCCAATACTGCCGCTTTTTCAGCCGTGCCACCAATACCTATGCCTAGCATGCCTGGAGGACACCAGCCAGCACCCATTGTTGGTAAGGTTTTCTCTACCCACGCTGCGATATCATCAGACGGATTTAACATGACCATTTTAGATTTGTTCTCTGATCCACCGCCTTTAGCTGCGATCATCACTTCAATATGGTTACCTGGCACCATATCGATATGGACTACTGATGGCGTGTTATCACGAGTATTTTTACGAGTACCAGCAGGATCGGCCACAATTGACGCACGTAATGGATTATCAGGATTGGTATACGCTTGACGAACACCTTCATCAACCATTTCCTGAACTGTCATGTCAGTTTTATCCCACTGAACTGCCATACCAATTTTAACGAAAGTGGTCACAATCCCAGTGTCCTGACATAAAGGACGTTTACCTTCAGCCGACATACGTGAATTAATCAAAATTTGTGCAATTGCATCTTTTGCAGCTGCACTTTCTTCGCGATCGTAGGCTTTAGCCATCGCATCGACGAAATCTTTCGGGTGGTAATAAGAGATATACTGCAAAGAGTCAGCAATACTTTCGATAAAATCAGCTTGTTTCATCACGACATTCGCAGAAGAATTTGTAGACATATAGGGGCGCTCCAGCAGCCATTGCGGCATAACTTGTTTTATTTTTATATGAATGCAGTCTAATCGTTTATAAATAACGCTAAACTTTAAAAAGCATTCAATTAGCTATTAATCCTTTCAGGGACAATATGATACTCTTTCCAACCTTTTTGGGCTACATCACTTTTTAAATAGGCTATAAAATGCGTAACTTGGGTCATCAATCTCTTGCTGTTACTTCACTCGACTGGGATGTTGATACTCATAGCGTTTTTAGTGCCTTTAGTCAGCAACCTTGGGCAATGCTACTAGATTCAACTAATAGCGAACATCAAGATGCCAATGTCGACATTATTGTATTCAATCCTATCGCAACGGTTGTCAGCGACAGTAACAACCGCGCTTACACTTTTCATGGTGATAATGCAGACAACAATAGCCATAATTTTGTACCCGATGGTTGTTCATCTGTCTTTAAGCTACTACAAAAGCTTCAGTCGCATTTGTATCCCGTAAAGCACTCAAGTGAGTTACCTTTTAGTGGCGGGTTAATCGGTAGCTTTAATTATGATTTAGGTAGAGTAATTGAAAATCTACCTCAGCAAGCAATGAAAGATATTCAACTTGCGGATGTGAATGTAGGCTTTTACGATTTTGCCTTAATTTTTAATCATACAAAACAGAGCTGGTTCGCAGTACATTATTTAGGTCAAACCGCGCTTGATACTGAGCTGGTCGATGTGGCTAATCTACTGGCTAAAAATGGTGTCATTAAGTCAAAATCTAGCCAATCATTTAAGTTGAATAAAATTGATTCATTAAATCAAAACAAACAATACCAAGATAATAAACACTCACAAAAGTCTAATTTCAAATTAACCTCGCCATGGCGAAATCAAACGTCTAAAGAGCAATACAGCGCTAGATTTGAAAAAGTGCAACAATACCTTCAGCAAGGCGATTGCTATCAAATAAATTTAACCCAAAGGTTTGATGCTGATTATCAAGGCTGTGAATGGCAGGCTTACTGCGCTCTTTCTGATGCCAATAAAGCACCCTTTTCTGCATTTATTCGTTTAGAAAATCATTGCATTTTATCAATATCACCAGAGCGATTTATTCAGCTTAATGGCAATCAAATATCAACTAAACCTATTAAAGGGACTCTGCCCCGTGATAAGTCACCAGAGCAAGATAAGCTTAATGCACAGCGTTTAAGAACCTCTGAAAAAGACTTAGCTGAAAATGTGATGATTGTAGATCTGCTACGAAATGACATTAGTAAAGTTGCCACTGCAGGTTCTGTTAACGTACCTAAACTTTTCGATATTGAAAGTTTTCCAGCAGTGCATCACCTAGTGAGTACTGTTGAAGCTATAATGGCTGAGCAATATGACGCCATCGACTTATTAAAAGCGGCGTTTCCTGGCGGCTCTATTACAGGAGCCCCCAAAATCCGCGCCATGGAAATCATAGAAGAGTTAGAACCTTCAAGACGAAGCATTTATTGCGGCAGTATTGGTTACATCAGCCAAGATGGACATATGGACACCAGTATTACAATTCGCACTTTGGTGACTCAGAATAATACTCTGTATTGCTGGGCTGGCGGTGGTATCGTTGCTGACTCAAATGTTGAGGCAGAATATCAAGAGACGTTTGATAAAGTCAGTAAAATATTACCAGTGCTTGAGCAAGTTAATTGCTAAATATTTGGTGAATGGCTCACTTTTGTACTTATAAGCTATTCCAGTTACATCCAATAAAACTTGTTTTAGTTGCTATGCCAAGTAAGGAAAGTCTACTTAATTTCCAATTCTGATTCATCAATAGATAATTTGAGCAGCTATCCTCATAACGCACTTTTGGCATTTTAATATTTACAATTCCACCTTGAGCAGAAATAATAACGGTCTTATTGTTTTCTATTGAGTAAATATGTCTAACAGCAACAAAGTCGCGATCTTTTCTAAAGCAGAGCAAATATGCCAAGCCAATGGCGTTAAGTTTACTGCTAAAAGGCAAAACGTTTTTGCTGTACTTTTAGACTCAACAGTTCCTTTATCTGCTTATGATATTGTTGATAAATACCGTGAAACTTATCAAGAAACACTAGCACCCATGTCTGTTTATCGTATGCTAGATGTCCTTATCGAGTTGTCGTTAGTGCATAAACTGTCTTCTGAAAATAAATACCTCGCCTGCTCTCACATCACTTGCGATCACAAGCACGAAATACCACAATTTTTAATTTGTAATAGTTGCGGTAAAGTGGCAGAAAAAGGGATTCAAAAAAGTGTGATAGAAGCGCTGAAAAACAGTATTGAACAAGCTGATTTTCAACTGATTAATTCGCAAATTGAATTACAATGCTTGTGTAAAGACTGTGCCAAAACAACTAAAGATTAGCTATCAGCTATAACAACATTCTGATGGAATATTAAGCTTTCCTCAAATCAGTGCAAACCCCAATCTATATCACTACTCACACTTGAAAGCTCGCTTATTTACAACAATTGAGCTTTCATTTTCTCACTACCTATATCTAAATTGTTGATATAATGAATTATTTAACCTATTCGCCATATAACTTTGACAGATATTGTTTCGCAGCATGATGCCAAGTAAATCTTACCTCACTTGCTGACTGCCTCATCGATAAATATTCAGCGGCTTTGTCATTGTGTAGCGATAAAGCATTTTTCATCACTAACAAAAGTTGCTCTGATTGGTGTTGTAAATTGTTGCCTTCAAACAACCAACCATTTTGCTTATCTGCGATGGTATCTCTAAGTCCACCTACACCATGAGCAATACATACCTGACCGTGTTTCATGGCTAGTAACTGACTAATGCCGCAAGGCTCAAAACTACTTGGCATCATGAATAACTCGCCAAATTGATAAAGAGTGCTCGATAAAGCGTCATCGTAGCCATTAAGAAAAACAAAGTTGTCGTTATTGGCTCCCACTTTTTGAAACTCAGCTGCAATTTGTTTATCGCCGCTACCCAAAAGAATAAACACGGCTTTGGGTTTAAGTTGCTTTAAATTATCTAACAAAGCCTGCAAGGTAGAACTAGAATTAGCGCTAGAACTTGAACCAGAATTAGCATGAGGTTGACGCAGTAACAAGACTTTTTGATCAGTTAAGCGCCCTACTGACGTCATTAAAAAATCGCACTCTGTGCTAGGTTTTGACTGCTTTGTCGTTAATATTTGTAGACGGCTTAAGGCAATTTGATCGACACTTTTTATCCATTCAGATTTACCTAGCCACTTAATTACTGCTTGCTGGGCACCTTCAAATACTTGGCTAATATCTTTGGTCGTTACAGGTTTTATTGCTTTTATCCGCTCAACTTTAGTATTCGACTTACTATTTGATTCGTCATACACACAGCCGTTAAGAATACCGACGATATCACCACGATGATGTTTATCTTGAAGTGAACCTTCTAATCCCTCGCCGCCAAAAAATCCGTTTTGATGATCGGATGGCATTAATACTTCATTGGCATAAGTCGGCGAAACTAAGTGAACTTTATCGCTGAGTTCAATACCCATTTTCATAGGATTTATACAATGTGGATAGCGAGGATCGCATATTTGCGCTTTTTGCTCTTGGGTTAACAATCTTGAGAGTTCAGGAAACCATGCAGTGAATGACGATACATCATCCCGAATTGGCCGAATGCCCTGCAGTGCCAAATTATGAATTGAAAACACACAAGGAATACCTTTAAGCGCTGCATATTCAGGTGCAAAAGCGCGCAGCATAACTAACATACCAGCATGCCAATCATGCATATGTAAAGTATCAACAGGTTTTATCACGCCATCAACATACGCCTGTGCGACCGCTAAGTTAAATAAAGCAAACTTGGTGGCATCTTCAGCGAAAGGACGATCGGCACAGCCTTCGGTATACACTTGATTGTCTGGACTGTTGAAAAAGTGATGGTCAAATAGATACACAGAACTGGTTAACTGGCCATTTTGAGCTTGCGAGTTTTTAGCTTGCGAGTCACTAGCAGTTAAATATGGCGCAGGTATTTTATAGACATCGATTGTTTCGAGGTTTGCGCCAAACTTTACTACGACTTTGGCAATGAAGTCTGCATTATTGTCTTTAGCAATAAAACCATAATTAGGCATTGCGACATCTACATAAACATCAACTTTGGCGAGTGCGGGCGGCAAGTCACGAATAACATCCGCCATTCCACCTACTTTAGCCCCTTTTATGGCGTCATTTTCAGCTGCAATCATCAACACTTTTTTCACGTTAGTTGTTACCTTTTCAATATTAATTCTAGAACTCATTACGCCTAAAGAGATTTCAAAAATAAAAAGCGGCTATTTAGCTTAATAGCCGCTAGTTTATTAAGTCCTACTCGTAGCCCACAGGTAAACCAAGCATTTTACGGGTCACTAATGTGATGCCTTTCTCTGACACTCTAAATCCACGGGCTAAATCCTGCTCTCGGCTGTATCCAATTTCCATTCCTTCAGGAATAACACAGCCACGATCGATAATCGCATTTTGAATTTTGCAATTCTTCAGCACCACAACATCAGGCAATAATACTGAGTCTTTTACAAATGAGTATGAGCACACCCGTACTTCATCAAACAGCACACTACGTTTTACTTTAGCCCCTGAGATAATACAGCCACCAGACACTATTGAGTCCACTGCCATGCCGCGACGGTCGTCATCATCGAATACAAATTTAGCTGGAGGTAATTGTTCTTGATAAGTCCAAATCGGCCACTTAGCGTCATAAAGATTTAAAGCTGGTGTTGGCGATAACAGCTCCATATTGGCCTGAAAAAACGAGTCCAAGGTGCCCACGTCACGCCAATAAGCAGGCTCGTCAGGTACGGCACTGGTAAATGGGAAAGCGAACACGTTGGCATGTTCTATTATCGATGGAATAATATCTTTGCCAAAGTCTCTGTCAGAGTTTGCGTTATCTGCGTCTTTACGTAATTGCTCAAACAAAAACTTAGTGTTAAATACATAATTGCCCATTGACGCTAAGCAATACTCTTCGTTACCTGGAATAGATTTAGGCAGTTCAGGTTTTTCTTCAAAACCGATCACTCGTTTGTCTTCATCAACTTCCATCACACCAAACGCCCCAGCAGCTTCAGGTATTGGGGTTTCTAAACAACATACTGTCATGTCAGCGCCAGATTCCGCATGCGCTGCTAATAAGCCTGCGTAGTCCATACGATATACGTGATCACCAGAAAGAATCATCACGTATTTGGGGATTTCATGACGAATAATATCAATATTTTGGAATACCGCATCGGCAGTGCCTTCGTACCAATTACCCGATGTTTGCTGCGAGGCTGGTAATATTTCAACCGACTCACCAAGCTCCTTTTTAAAGTGTCCCCAACCACGACTGACATGGCGAATTAATGAGTGCGATTTATATTGGGTAACAACACCCACTCGGCGAATGCCTGAGTTAATGCAGTTCGATAACGGAAAATCGATAATGCGGAATTTACCTCCGAAGTACAGCGCAGGTTTTGCGCGCCAATCGGTTAGCTCATGCAATCGAGAGCCTCGTCCACCAGCTAAAATAAGCGCATATGTATCACGGGTAAGATTACTTATATAACGAACATTCGACATAGATATTAACTCCTAACTTTACGACTTTAGTTATAGCAATCGATAACTATTTGGTTAACCAAATTTCGTCACGGTATGCACTAATAGTGTTGTCACTTGAAAAACGTCCGCTTGCTGCAGTATTTCGAATACTCATTCGCGTCCAATGTTGCTTGTCTGCATAGGCTTGTGACACCTTGTCTTGGGCAACTTTATAAGCTTCAAAATCTGCGGCGATCATCCATTGATCAAAAGGATCTTCAATAGCATGAATAATGCTGTCGAAAATACCCGGTTCCACTAGGTTGAAATGACCACTCTTAAGCATTAATAAAACTTGATTAAGTGCGGTCGACTGTTGAATAAATTGTTGAGGGTTGTAGTTGGTTTTTAGTTGGCTCACTTGTTCAGCATTCATGCCGAACAAAAAGAAGTTTTCTTCTCCCACCTCTTCTAGCATTTCGATATTAGCGCCATCGAGTGTGCCGATAGTCATTGCGCCGTTCATCATGAATTTCATGTTGCCAGTGCCTGATGCTTCTTTGCCTGCTGTTGAAATTTGTTCAGACAAATCAGTACCCGGACAAATTTTTTCCATCGCACTGACGTTGTAATTGGGTAAGAAGGCAAATCGAAGGTATGGCGTGACGACAGGATCTGAATTGACCATGTGAGCGACATTGTTAGCTAATTTAATAATTTGCTTTGCCATCGCATAACCAGGCGCTGCTTTACCACCAATAAGCACACAACGTGGATGCAATCCTACGGTGTCACCTGCGACAATGCGTTGATACAGGTGTATCACGTGCATAATATTCAGTAACTGACGTTTATATTCATGTATCCGTTTAACTTGCACATCGAACATCATGTCTGGATCGAACGCCACGTCGCACTCTTCTAATACCAGTTTGGCTAAATCAACTTTGTTGTCGTATTTAACTTGCTGCCATTGCTTCATAAACGCTTTGTCGTCGGTAAAGGCATTAAGTGCGGTTAACTGAGTTAAATCAGTCACCCATTTATCACCTAAACGTCTGTTTAATAGCTTTGCTAAACGCGGGTTACAATGAGCCAGCCAGCGTCTTGGGGTCACACCATTGGTTTTGTTATTAAACTTTTGCGGCCACAGTTGGTAAAAGTCTTTAAACAAACCTTTTTTCAATAGTTCGGTGTGCAGACCTGCGACTCCATTAACCGAAAAGCTGGCGACGATGGCCAAATATGCCATACGAATATGTGGCTCTGGGCCTTCTTCAATAATCGACATACCTGCTAATTTGTCGTTATCACCCGGCCAATGATGAGCAACATCTTCTAAATATCGGGCATTAATTTCGTAAATGATTTCTAAAATACGCGGCAACATATTTCTTAGCATTCGCACAGGCCAGCGCTCTAATGCTTCAGGCAATAAAGTATGGTTGGTGTAGGCTACGCTTTTTGAAGTAATGTCCCATGCTTCATCCCAACCTAAACCATAACTATCCATTAATAAGCGCATCATTTCAGGTACGGCGATACTAGGATGGGTATCGTTTAATTGCATGACGTTAAGCTCACTAAAACAGCTGAAATCCAAGCCATGAACACCAACATAGCGCTGTAAAATATCTTGTAGACTGGCAGATGATAAGAAGTACTGTTGTCTTAATCGTAACTCCTTACCGTTTTCACTGGCATCATTGGGATACAGCACCATGGTAATTTGTTCAGCTAGATTTTTACGTGCTACCGCTTCGGTGTAATCGCCGTCATTAAACTCTGCTAAATCAAAATCATCAGTGGCTTCTGCTTTCCATAAACGTAGAGTATTAATACGACCATTTCTAAAACCTGGTACTGGCATATCATGAGGCACAGCTTTTACATCTTGGGTATCTGTCCACACATAATGACGATGGCCTTGTGGGTCGACATAGGATTCTGTGTGACCGAAAAATGGCACTGTGATGGCATGGTTTGCCATGCGCACTTCCCACGGATTACCTTCTCGCAACCAGCGATCGGGTTGCTCTACTTGATAACCATCAACCAGTTTTTGCTTAAACATGCCGTATTCATAACGAATACCGTAACCCACAACTGATAAATCAAGGCTTGCGCAACTGTCTAAGAAACACGCAGCTAAACGTCCTAAACCACCATTGCCTAAACCCGCATCTAACTCTGCTTCTTGCAGTGTTTCTAATTGAGCAGAATAATCCGTTAACGCATGACGAGTTTCTTCGGTTAAGTCTAAACTCAGTAATGCGTTACCAAGAGTTCGCCCCATTAAAAACTCTAACGAAAGATACGCCACCTGCTTTTGCTGATATTGATTATCTTTAACTCGTGTATCACGCCATTGTGGCAATAATTGAGATTTAACGGTTGTCGCTAATGCGCTGTACATGTCATTTACGGCAAGTTCATCACGGCATAATGCGCTGTGAAACTGACGTTCAAAGGTTGCTGCTAAAGTGTCACAAGGATCGCAATCATTGGTTTTCGACTTGGTGAGCGCTGTTTTTGCTTTTGCAGCAGATTTAGCCTTGGCTGGTGATGCTGACTTTTTCACTTTTTCAACCCTATCTGTAACAGCGTTATTATTGGTAACATTACTGGTTGCAGCTTTTCCTTTGGTGACTGGCATCGATAAACTCCTTCATAAAACCTATTAAATTCAATTTCTTGATTACATTTTAAAACCTGAATAAAACATAAATTCTTGACTAATATTCAAACTAACCATTAGCTGATGTTGTTTTTAGTTTTAGTGCTCAATCATTAGGTTTATTGCATGCATGAAATAGCATCAGACTTCGACCAAGTAGGGTCAGCTGTTGGCTACATGCGTAACTGGGTTCAGTCTTTTGGTTATTGGTTTCATCAATCGCTTTATCATCAATAGGATTGTCATCGATTGCAGTAATCAGCACTTTCACTTTGCTTTTTGCAAGTAAACTTTCAATATCTGCATTATCAAGTTGTTGAGTGTTAATCAGTGGCTGCCATTGATTAAATCTATCAATGACAGGCAGAACAAATTGCTGTGACTGCTCATCGGCATTGAGTAATAGCAACAAAGCTTGAGGGTGTTGATAAGGCGGTAAAGTTTCGCACGTCAGTACTACTGCAAGTGTTCGCGCTTCAAATTCACTCCACTGTCGTTTAGCCATTGGTTCACCATGACGGCTATACCAGATAAAGCCATTGTCATATTGATCTTCAGGCTGGTGAATAAACTCTCTGTGACACAAGACAGGAAATCGCTTACGTAACTTGATGAGCTCTGTCGTAAATTCCACCAGCGGCCAATCAATATTTTGCCAATCAATCCAACAAATACGGTTATCTTGGCAGTAAGCATTATTGTTACCTTGCTGACTGTGACCCATTTCATCGCCGCTTAATAACATTGGCACACCTTGGGACAACATTAAGGTGGTTAATAGATTTCGTTGCTGACGAGAACGGACTTTTAGGATTTCTCTATTATCTGTTTTCCCTTCAGCACCATAGTTACAGCTGAGGTTTTCATGGTGACCGTCTCGGTTATCTTCGCCATTCGCTAGGTTATGACGCTGCTCGAAACTCACCACATCATGCAAAGTAAAACCATCATGGCTGGTAATAAAGTTAATACTGGCTGATGGGCTACGACCATGATGCTCAAAAAAGTCACCTGAACCATGAAAACGGCGGGCAAACTCAGGCAGCATGCCGTTATCACCGCGCCAAAATCGGCGCATAGTGTCACGATAACGGTCATTCCACTCGCTAAATGCAATTGGATAATTACCCAATTGATATCCACCGGGGCCAATATCCCAAGGCTCAGCAATCAGTTTCACTTGACACAAAACAGGATCTTGACAAAGCGCGTCAAAGAACCCGCAGCCGGGATCAAAACCATAAGTTTCACGGCCAAGACAACTGGCTAAGTCGAATCTAAAGCCATCCACTCCCATTACCTCGACCCAATATCGAAGTGAGTCCATAATTAATTGCAGCACTTGCGGATGATTGGAGTTAAAGGTATTACCGCAGCCGGTATCGTTAATATATAAGCGTTGTTCATTCGGTACTAAACGATAATAACTGGCGTTATCGATACCGCGGAAACTCAATGTGGGCCCTAAACGATTCCCTTCTGCGGTATGGTTATAAACCACATCCAAAATGACTTCGATATTGGCGTCATGAAATGCGTCCACCATCTCCCTGAACTCAGTGATAGTGTCACCACTCAAATAGCTCGGATTCGGAGCAAAAAAGCCAATACTGTTATAGCCCCAGTAATTACTCAGCTGCTTTTCAACTAAAAAAGGTTCGTTAAAAAAGCTTTGAATCGGGAGTAACTCAATACAGTTAACCCCAAGTTGGCTTAAGTACTGGATAGAACTCTTTGAGGCTAAACCTGCAAAAGTACCTTTAACGTCATCATCAACCTCATGATTAAGTACACTGAAACCTTTGACGTGGGTTTCGTAAATGATGCTTTGCTCAAGAGGAATATTGAGGCGTTTTACTGGTTTTTGTTTTAAAGCGCGATCGTCAATGACCACACATTTGGGCATATACTGAGCGTTATCAATTTCACAAAAGGACAAGTCAGAGCCAGTATTGGTTAACTCATAGCCATAATTGGCATCATTAGGTTCGAGTTCACCCAGTAATTGCTTGGCATAAGGGTCAAGTAACAGTTTATTGTGATTAAAACGATGACCAAGTAATGGCTCATAGGGACCATAAACTCGATAACCGTATAACTGCCCTGCGCTTATTCCCTCAAGGTAACCATGCCAAACCTGTCTGGTTTTTGCCGTTAAACAAATCTGTTGTTCGTTTAAGCCAAACTTATCGAAAATACATATCACAACTTTGGTGGCATTAGCTGAAAACAAAGCAAAGTTAACCCCGTTGTCATCAACTGTAGAGCCAAGCGGATAAGGCTTACCTGCAAACAAACTGACATTGCCAGTGAATATATTTGATTGAACATGCTCAGTAGGCATAATCAGTCCTCTTCATGTTCAATATCGTTGTTAACCGCTAATACCAAGCAACTTAATGGCGGAACAGTCATTACCCCGCTAGTTTGCATTCCTTGCCATGGCACGTTTTCTTGTTCAATAATGCAGTTTACGACACCGCTACCTCCATAAAAATTCATATCACTATTGAGTACTTCGACGTATTTATTAGCGCTTGGTAAACCGACTCGAAAATGATGATGCACTTGTGGCGTCATATTAATGATAAAAATCAAATGGTCATCAGAAGATTTGGCATAACGAATAAAACTAAACACACTGTCTTGGCTGTTATCACAATCGAGCCACTGAAAGCCGGATGTATGATGGTCAAGCTCATACATACAAGAATGGTGCTGATAAAGGTTATTTAAATCTCGTACCCAATTTTGCATCCCTTGGTGTGGAGCAAACTGTAATAAATGCCAATCAAGACTTTGGTTATGATTCCATTCGTCACGCTGTGCAAACTCTGACCCCATAAAGATGAGTTTCTTACCCGGTTGCCCCCACATTAAGCCGAAGTAAGCGCGTAAAGTGGCGAATTTTTGCCAATCATCACCAGGTATTTTATGCAGCAACGAACCTTTACCATGAACCACTTCGTCATGACTAACCGATAAAATAAATTGCTCTGTATAGGCGTAAACCAAAGCGAATGTCAGTTCGTGATGATGGTGACAGCGATAAATGGGGTCGCGTTTTAAGTAACTCAAGCTGTCATTCATCCAGCCCATGTTCCATTTAAAGCCAAAACCCAAGCCTCCGTTGTCAGTTGAGTTAGTCACTCCCGGCCAAGCAGTCGACTCCTCAGCAATCATGGTGACACCGGGAAAAGCCGCATAAATACGCTCGTTAAGTAGTTTCAAAAACTCAATAGCTTGAATGTTTTCACGGCCGCCATATTCATTAGGCAACCATTGGCCTGAGTCGCGGCTGTAATCGAGATAAAGCATAGACGAAACTGCATCTAAACGTAGGCCGTCAAAATGAAACTCTTCTAACCAATAACAGGCATTACTGAGTAAAAAGCTTTGTACTTCGCCACGGCCATAATTAAAAATTAATGTATCCCAGTCAGGGTGTTCACCTTTACGAGGGTCTTCATGTTCATACAAACAGCTGCCATCAAACTTCGATAAACCATGGGGATCTTTAGGAAAGTGAGCTGGCACCCAATCTAATAGCACACCAATGTCACGCTGATGACAGGCATCAATAAATGCCTTTAAACCAACGGGATCACCAAAACGATAAGTGGAAGCAAACAAACCTACAGGTTGATAACCCCAAGAGCCATCAAACGGGTATTCACTGATTGGCATTATCTGTAAGTGGGTAAACCCCATTTCTTCAACATAGGGGATGAGATCATCAATCAAGTCTTGATAACTAAGGTATTCATCGCCCCATTCACCTTTGCGCTTCCATGATGCTAAGTGCACTTCATAAGTCGACATAGGCGCTTGATGCAATTGCTTTTTAGCCCGCTCTTTGAGCCAAACACTATCATTCCACTGATAGTCATGCTTTGCAGGTATAACCGATGAGTTACCCGGCGCCGACTGCATTTGTACTGCATAGGGATCGGCCTTTTCTATCTGCTCACCATATTGATTCGTAATTTGAAATTTATAAAATTGTCCCGCGCAGGCATTGGGTAAAAATATCTCCCAAATGCCGTTGCTTGGATGAAAACGCATTACGTGCTGTCTGACATCCCAGTGATTAAAATCACCCACCAAAGCTACTCGCTGTGCATTCGGCGCCCAAACACAAAAGTGTACCCCTTCAACGCCTTGGTTTTCTTTCCAGTTTGCGCCTAAAAACTGATAGCTTTTTTGTTGTTTACCTTCAGCAAATAGATACACATCATTTGGGTCAATTAAACTGCCAAATTGATAGGGGTCGATTATGGTTTCGACACTCATTGGGTAGGTCACTTTCAAGCTGTATAAGAAAGGCTTTACCCGTCTTCCCATTACTCCTGCAAATAGTCCTTGGTCATCCATTTTTGATAGCGAAGCAATTTTTTTGCCGTCTTTTAAACTCAACACTTCAACTGCAACGGCGCCTTTAACAAAACAGCGCACGATTAATGACTTAGCATTTTCCGCTTTATGCATACCTAACAATGAAAACACATCAGTGTAATCACCGTTTAAAATTGCGATATCAGTTCCATGATTAAAAAATGGGGCATTAGTCGTCATTGGTTATTGCTCCGTTTAAAAGTTAATTTATTTCCGCTAAGACTTACTACTTAATGCAATCCGTCAGCTTTTGTATTTGTTGACTATATTCAGGCACTTTGCCGTGGCGAACTTGGTTGATTATTTTTAGCTTTTGCTTTACTTCATCTGACGCCATAATCTGCTCTAAACTCACAGATAATCGACGTTGCCAGTTGGAGTATTCTTTCCAAGTTCCGGGGATATTTATCGGTTTGGTTTCATCAATTAAATCGTCTATTTGCACGCTATAGAGCATCGACTCACCTGATGCCGTTAATGAAAACCATGCAGGTAATAATTGATTTAAACTGAGAGTTTCAACCACGGTTTGTGGCATAAGTAATTGTTGTTCTTTAAGTAAATTAACCAGTTGTTGCTTTTCACTTTCACGTTGCTGTAAAGATGTTTGAAACTGCTCATAATCAATTAATTCAAGTTCATGCCTAAGCTTAATGTCATCGTTACTCCACCATGCTGAAAGAGTCGGAACATCATGATTTGCTAGCATCATTAAACTATGGGGTTTATAGAACTCAGGCGCAGAAAAGCCATGATGATTTTTGGTGAAGTAGAACAATTCATTTGAAAAGATTTTCGCTTTAGATAAGTTTTGCACAATCTCTGGCGGAACAATGCCTAAATCCTCACCAATGAGTAGACATTGCGCCCGCTGGCTTTCGAGACACAAAATGGCGAGTAAGGTATCAAGTGGATAATAAACATAAGCGCCTTTACCGTTATCAGTGTCTGTTGGCCACCACCATAAACGCAGTAATCCCATAACATGATCGATGCGTAAACCGCCACAAGACTGCATATTAGAGCGGATTAACGAGATAAAATGTTTGAAGTTATTTTGCTGTAGATTAATTGGATCAAGCGGTGTTAATCCCCAATTTTGGCCTTGTGGCGCAAACGGATCTGGCGGCGCACCGATACTGGCTTGCTGACAAAAATAGCCGCTGTTTTGTTGAACCTCAGCACCATTAGGTGATGCCCCAACAGCCATATCCCTGACAAGCCCTATTAGCATGCCAACTGACTTCGATTTTAATTGGCATATGGCGAGTTGTTCAGAAGCAATAAATTGCAGATAACAGATAAAATCTGCATCAGAGCCAGTATCACTGTTGTTAGAGCATGTTTTTATCAGCTCAGTGTGATGGGTAACATACTGAGCTAATGCTTCCCCTTGTTGCTGTTTAAATTGATTAAATTGATCGTAGCGCTTGGTCCTAACTAATCTATTCTTGCTAATAAATGCATTAAAAAGCAGACGGTATATCGTATATTTGAGATCATATACAGCAGCATAATTAAGTAAGCTGCCGTTAATTAAATATGCCCTTTTGTCTTGGAACTCTTGGGACTCTATTTGGTTAGCAATGCAGGCATATTCATCAACTGATTCAATATGAATATATAAAGGATTTAACCAGCGGCGATCGTCTGGACTATAAGGACTGAGATTGTTAGGTAAATCTAGCGCATGCAATGGATTAAGTAATATAAAATCAGCGCCTTGTTCAGCCGAATAACTAATGAGTTTCAGTAAATCGTTAAAATCTCCTATTCCCCATTGTGTATCGCTCTTGATGCTATATAACTGAGTACTTATTCCCCAAGGTTTGTGTGTATCGCTGTTGTTACAGAAGTTATTGCTTCTGAAATCGTTGCTACTGAAATCGTTATTGTTAATGCTTTTAGTTCTGATGTTTTTAGTACCGATAATGTCAGAGCTAGAGCTGTCACTATCAATGCTACCGCAATATGCACTTCGAGGAGTAAGCATATATTGGCCTGTATAAGTGTGAACAAAATTGTCAGACTCAACGGCCAAGCTAATTTGATGGTAACCCAGACCAACAGGGATATTGGATAGTTGGCTTAAGGAGTATTGGTATTTAAAATAATTACAGTCACCAACTCGGTAATCCCCCGCTACAGTTAATTGGTTACTGTGGATCTGAAAGCGATAGGTGTCATTAAGCTCAGTCACTAACTCGAAACGAAGGTTTCCGTCAAAAGTTTCGGGAAGATATACCTCAACACTTGGTGTATCCACATAGCTCCATTGAAATTGACGCAGTGGATTTAACCAAGGTTTCACGTCTAGCTCATAAATACGTTGTTCAATATAAGAGCCAGACAATACATCTGCATCAGATTGGCGCTGCAAGCCTAAATAGCCCAAGCACATTGACTTAAGAATTCCATTTCTATCTTCAGGGCTGATCTGAACATTGTTGCCAAAGCAATCAATAAACTCTGCCCCTACGCCTTGCAAATATAGTAACTTCTCCAGTCCCATATTTGTCTTCCTCGCGAATAACATAACTGGTTAATAACTCAGCAGTAACCATGCCAGTAAAACATCACAGTTTAACTACAGTGATATTTCATTCTAGTGACAAAATATATTATTTAAATTCAGAAACTTAGAAAGGAAGGATTTGGGAGAGTAAAATTCATCCGTTTGAATTATTAGATTTGAATTTATTTTTTCTATATGTTTTGGTGCAAAAATGCACAAACCAAGTGCATCTAACAAGTTAGAATTCACAAGAAACCAATATGACATCAATAAGATTTTTAATTCATACTTTAAAATCAACAATCTCGAGAGTGAATATGGTAATTTAAACTTTGCTAATAATCATGTGGCAGATAGAGTTTTGCAAAGTAATCTTTTCAGACAATATTTCAATTGTATTTAATCGATAAGGGGAAAATGAAGCTTAATGAACACAAATCAATTTAATGTGCATTTTTCTCTTCAGCGTTTAGCCACTGAAATAAGCTCTGCGCCAATTAATAAAAGCTTGCGTAAAGCTGCTGTTCTAGTGCCCTTGTTGGAAGTTAATGGTCAACTGCAAATATTACTCACTCGACGAGCTCTGCATTTACGAGCGCATCCAGGGCAATACAGTTTTCCTGGTGGTAAAGTAGATGATGCTGATAACAGTTTGGTGGAAACCGCATTAAGAGAAGCTGATGAAGAAATTGGGTTGTCGCCTGACAATGTGACCATTGTGGGTAGCTTCCCATCCCATGCGACATTCACAGGCTTTGAAGTCACGCCGATAATCGGGTTAATTAATCAGCCATTTGATATTATTTTAGATCCAGGTGAAGTAGCTGAAACGTTCTGGGTGCCACTGCAATACTTTACTAATGCTAACAACCGCTACACCTTTAGCTTTTTCCGAAACGGCAATGACTTTGACGTACACTATATGCCATATAAAGGTAAGTTTATTTGGGGCGTAACTGCTGCCATTATTGATTTACTTTGCCGTCATATTGAATTATCAAAAAGCTAAAATTAAATTCCAACCCTAATTAAAGCCAATTATTACTACAGTTAAACCACATATCGGATATAAAAACCTGCCGCCAATGATACTAACAACAATAATGGAATATTCACCCAATACTCAATTTTTCTAGCGGTTTGTGCATAATAATTAACTGCTAAGTTAACCAAGCTTATCCCAGCACACCACCAAATCAAATACTCAAGTTTGATTGTTAATACAGGGTCCCAATCTAAACGCACCTCAACACCTTGGCTTAAAAAGTAACCTACAGCCCGATCAGGTCTAGCTTCACCGAATACAACCAAAGCATAAACCGCCAAAGACCAACCAGCAATGGAAAGGACAGCCAATACAATTTGCAAAATTTTAGTTTTGGACATTTAACCACCTACATCATCAAGATGATAATAAAATATACTCTTTCATCATACGCTTACAAGTCTATTTAAAGATCAATTAGAAGATATTTTTAGCTTTTTAAGGATGTTTTAAAGTATTAAAACGCTAATAACGTTAAAAGTTGGCGAATTATCTTGTTATAAGGGGTTTTTCGGCTTGTGAAAAGCCGATATCAAGGTAATATAAAGCACTTATTTATATCATTGATCCATTGGAGAACTAAGCAACAATGAGCATTACATCTGTCGCTTCTGTATTTAAAGGTGACTTCGCGATTGGTTCGCAAGTTACAGTACGTGGTTGGGTTCGCTCTCGCCGCGATTCTAAAGCTGGTATTTCTTTCCTAGCTGTTTATGACGGTTCATGCTTTGATCCTATTCAAGGCGTTGTTCCGAATAATTTAGATAATTATACTGAAGAAGTGCTTAAGCTTACTGCTGGTTGTTCAGTGATTATGACTGGTGAAGTCGTTGAGTCTCCAGGTAAAGGTCAAGCATACGAAATGCAAGTGACAAAAGTTGAAGTGACAGGTTTTGTTGAAGATCCTGATACTTACCCAATGGCTGCTAAGCGTCACTCAATTGAGTACCTTCGCGAACTTGCTCATTTACGCCCACGCACAAACATCATTGGTGCAGTTGCCCGTGTTCGTAACTGTCTATCTCAAGCTATTCACCGTTTTTATAACGAACAAGGTTACATCTGGGTTTCAACCCCGCTAATCACTGCTTCAGATACTGAAGGCGCTGGTGAAATGTTCCGTGTATCGACTTTAGATATGGAAAACTTACCGCGCACTGATAAAGGTGAAGTTGATTTTGCTGAAGACTTTTTCGGTAAAGAATCTTTCTTAACGGTTTCAGGCCAGTTGAATGCAGAAACATACGCTTGTGCTCTTTCTAAGGTTTATACCTTTGGTCCAACATTCCGCGCTGAAAACTCAAACACGAGTCGTCATTTAGCAGAGTTCTGGATGGTTGAACCAGAAATTGCTTTTGCAGACTTAGATGATGCAGCAAACCTTGCTGAAGACATGCTTAAATACTGTTTCCGCGCAGTATTAGAAGAACGACGTGACGATTTAGAGTTCTTCGCACAGCGAGTTGAGAAAACCGCTATAGAGCGTTTAGAAGCATTCGTAACCAGTGATTTCGCACAAATCGATTACACTGATGCGATTGAAATTCTTAAAGCTTGTGACAAGAAATTTGAGTTTGATGTTGAATGGGGTATCGACTTACATTCAGAACATGAACGTTACCTTGCAGAAGAACATTTCAAAGCACCTGTTGTTGTTAAAAACTATCCAAAAGACATTAAAGCATTCTACATGCGCTTAAATGACGATGGTAAAACAGTTGCTGCAATGGATGTATTAGCACCAGGTATTGGTGAAATCATTGGTGGCGCACAGCGTGAAGAACGTTTAAATGTACTTGATGCACGTTTAGCAGAAATGGAATTAGACCAAGAAGATTACTGGTGGTACCGTGACTTACGCCGTTATGGCACAGTCCCTCACGCTGGTTTTGGTTTAGGTTTTGAGCGATTAGTTTCATACGTGACTGGCGTAAGTAATATTCGTGACGTGATCCCATTCCCACGCGCACCAAAATCAGCAAATTTCTAATCTATTGCTAATAAAGGCAATCTTTAGATAATAAAAACGCGCTTT
>NZ_BPEV01000029.1 GCF_019654955.1 Shewanella sp. KT0246
GTTTCAGGAAAACTTTGTAAATAATGATGAAACAGACGGTTTAACTGTAAAAGCAATTCTTATTGCTTTGTGATGTTTACAATTTGCAAATCAATGATTTGCGACCTGCCGTGCTCATGAATTCTACTGAAAAAACACCTTAATAAATTGAGGTTGTGAACATTTTATTCACTGTTTATCCTCAATCACTGCGCAAATATAGCAATAAACAATTTATACAGCAATCAAAACAACGAATTCTTATTGTCCCATCAAGGGAAAACTTAGGGTACAATGTGCGCCGTAATTACTATAGGCGCATCATGAATACAGAAACTCCCACAAAAGTTCAATTGGTCACCATTGATGAAGATCATTTTGAGCAACGCATCGATAATTTTCTCCTCACCAAATTAAAAGGTGTTCCTAAAAGCATGATTTACAGAATCGTGCGCAAAGGTGAGGTGCGTGTAAATAAGAAAAGGATAAAACCTGAGTACAAATTACAAATTGATGATGTAGTGCGTATTCCGCCAGTAAGAATGGCTGAAAAAGATCACCGTACAGCGCCTTCGGCAAAACTGTCGAAAGTAACGCAACTCGAAGCACGTATTATTCATGAAGATAATCACCTTATCGTATTGAATAAACCTGCTGGAATTGCTGTACATGGTGGCAGTGGTGTCGACTTTGGTGTGATTGAAGGCCTTCGTTCATTACGACCGCAACAAAAATTTTTAGAATTAGTGCATCGTTTAGATAAAGATACTTCCGGCGTACTTTTAATTGCTAAAAAGCGCAGTGCACTTAAACATTTGCATGACCAACTCCGAAAAAAGACCATGCAAAAAGATTACATGGCATTAGTGCGTGGTGATTGGCAAGCTAAAGATAAAGTGATTAAAGCACCGTTATTAAAAATCACTTTGAAATCAGGTGAACGTATTGTCAGGGTTAATCCTGAAGGCAAGCCTTCAGAAACCCGTTATAAAATTATGCAGCGTTATCATGGCTGTACTTTAGTCAAGGCAAGCCCTGTTACAGGGCGTACCCATCAAATTCGTGTTCATTGTCAATATGCTGGTCATGCGATTGCGTGTGACGATAAGTACAGTGAGAAAAAGTTTGATGACTCAATGCGAGAAAAAGGGCTAAATCGTTTATTCTTGCACGCTGCAGAGCTTAAGTTTATCCATCCTGAAAATGATGAAGTTAAAACGGTTAAAGCACCTTTAGATGATATCTTGTTATCGACCTTAGAAAAGTTAAAACGCGCATGATTCTAAACACTACCAATCAGTATCAATTAGTAATTTTTGACTGGGACGGCACGTTAATGGATTCAATCGGCAAAATTGTCGATTGTATGCAGTGTGTGGCTTCAGATTTGAGTTTGCCGGTGCCGACTGATCAGCAAGTGCGCGATATCATCGGATTATCAATATTACCAGCCATGGAAAATTTGTTTCCAAATAACGCTGATCAATATGATGATTTACTTGAAGCGTATAAAAATTACTATCTCAATATAAATGTTACTCCTAGCCCTTTATTTGATGGCATCGAAACAGTATTAACTGAAATTCAAGCAGCAGGGCACACGCTAGCAATTGCAACTGGTAAGCGAAGAGCTGGTCTTGATCGCATGTTAGCTGAAACTGGTTTAGGGCAATACTTTATGGCGACACGCTCTGCTGATGAAGCTGAGTCTAAACCACATCCTTCAATGATTACCTCATTACTTGAAGAGCTCAATATTGCGCCAGAGCAAGCGGTAATGGTTGGCGATTCTAAGTTAGATATTGCAATGGCTAATAATGCCGGTGTGAGCAGTATTGCAGTAACCTATGGCGCCCATAGTTTGGAAGAATTATTGAGTCAAAATCCGACAGCTACAGCAAATAAGCCAACTGACATATTGCAGTACCTTTAGCTTATTGTATTCATACTTTAGGTAGATGGTTGCTTAAGTGACTTATGAATAAATAAAAAGCCGATGATTTACTCATCGGCTTTTTTGTGTATAGAACTAAAGCAGAAATTAACCTAGTGGATAAATTACTTGTACTTTAAGTTTAAGATCACAAGAACCTACAGTATCCCAATCAACAGCTTGTGGGTCGAATGATTGGCCATCTGCACCGTAAACTGGTGTGAACCAATCAAAGCTTTTTAGTACGGACTTATGCAAATCAGCTGTGACTTGAATACGAGCACCTGCGTTACGTGGGCCCATATCTGGTGAGCCTTTTTTCACATTAGAGCGCGTATCGTATTCATAGTAATGTACTTCACCGCGTCCATTAGTGATTAAGTTTTTACAAGTATTATTCTTAGTAATAAACAAGTCGATGTAATACTCACCATCATCCTCTAAACTCATACCTGGGCCAAATGTAGCAGAACTTGCTATAGGAGTGCCTTCTTCCATACGGAAAGTAGTGAAAGTAGATGCACCTTTGAAGTTAGAGTAGCTATTTAAGGTGTAAGATTTGCCATCTTCAGGGTATTCATGAGTAATAAACTCACGATTTTCTAGACCACAGGCCGTTTTAAGAGTTGCGACTCCTTCACCTTCAGCAGCTTCTTTCCACTCGTAGAAGGTATTTTGTTTACCCATACGAGTTTCTAAGAATGCAGCGTTTACAAATGAAGCACCATCAGCATTGTAATAGAAAGTGCCTACATTCGATGCGCCTGTGTAGCTATCCCAATTTCCATCAGCTGGATGAGTAGGCATGTCAGGTGCGCCTGGATCAGTAGGGTCAACAGGCTCAACAGGATCTGTTGGCTCAACAGGTTCAGCTGCAAAACTATGACAAGTATCACAAGCCTTACCGCTATCGTGGCCATCGGTGTGACATGAAGTACATGTCGAACCTTCGTTATGCTCAAAAGGGATTTCAGGCATGCCAAATACACCAATTAAACTCGCTTCTGGTGATTTACCATTATTGACATATGGCGAATCTGGGTTTGGATTTTCATATTCGAAATTCACACCGATGTTGGCACATTGTTCTTGGAAGGTACTGACAAAACTAGCAGCTTTGCCATCCAATTCTTCATTGGCATCAGCAAGGGTTAAGTTCGCTTCAGTTAAGTCTTTATTAGCCTCGTCTAACTGTTGATTCTGTTCTGTTAGCTCAGCTATTTGAACTTCTAAATCAGGATTGGGATCAATCGTAACTGTGTCATCATCATTACACGCAGTTAAGGCCAAAATTGAAGCACAAATAAGGCTTAATTTGAATTGTTTGTTCATCATTATGTTCCTTGCTAGCTAGCGCTTAGCATTTAATATTATTTTTATTTCAATCTACAGTTTAAAGCGGTGGATGGGATAAATAGTATTTACCTTAATAGCTTTCATGACGTCCATTTAAATGAATATCTTGTAAAAAATTAGGTGAAACGAATAATTTACTAATTCATCCGTTAATAAAAACGATTAAATACACTTGGCTTTAAAATGTTTGAGTATCTAAATTGATTTAGATGTAATAAAGCAGTGTGGGAAAATCATTTGTGCAATATCGATGTTTTAGTTAACACCTCTGATATTGCAGATTTAATTTTTATTAATTACTAATCCTATTATCTATTATTAGTAATTCCGTGATTGCTTCGGTGAGGAATGTAAATGTTTGCAAAGAATTAGTATGTGATGAATGTCAATTTTATTCTTACATGATAAATGATATTAGTTGCAATGTGATCTAAATGTATATTTAAGTTATTTTGCGAACTAAACATTGGTTTAGCTGAATCTTAAGTTGTTTGGTCGCCTTACTGTGTTCTTGGCTAAGTTAATGTTATTGTTCGTTTTACTGCTCCCTCTCCATGTTGGTGATTTATTTTTATTACAAAGTGATGCTAAATTGCTAATTAGAGTGGGATACATTAATTTATCGTTTCATTAACTTTTTAGGTTTGTTTTTAATCTATAACAATGTAAATATGTTGTCGAACTAGGGAGGTGGTTTATATGAAATGTAAGGTTTTGTATTGAAAGTTGAACATTATATTGAAAGGTAGAGTGTACTTGGTATTTTATTTTTTGTTGGTTATTTTAGTCTGTAATATTTATTGATTAACTTATTTTAATTGTCTCTATGTGAGTTTGTGAATTTCTATTGCAGGCTTTCAATTTTATTAGCATTAATCACTTTTTATTTTGTTGTTTATACTCCTTGCTTCTTAGTCTTCAATAATCATTTTAATTTTATCGGTTATAAGAGGTGGAGGTGAGTTATTCAATGATCAAGACGCTGAACTCTGATGAGCCCGATAATAGTCATTCAAAAATTACCGATTTTAAATTGAACCTTTGATTATCCTTAATAAAGGTTCATATATTTTTTATTAAAAAACGTCACTTTTACAATACTTGAATATCATGTTTTTTAAGTAACTGAATAAGCTTAATCAGTGGTAAGCCAATCAAGGTGTTAGGGTCATCGCCTTCAAGCTTTTCAAACAGAGCGATTCCTAGTCCTTCAGCTTTAAAGCTGCCAGCACAGTATAAAGGTTGTTCTAGTTCAACATAACGCGTAATTTCTGCAAGAGTCAATTCTCTGAAGTGCACGGTAAATGGTTCGATTAAACTGAATACCTGCTTAGTATGACTATTTATTACACTAAGACCTGTATAAAAGGTAATTGCTTTACCTGATGCTTGTTGTAATTGCTTTATAGCTTTTTCAGTAGTGTGAGGTTTACCAATAATTTGACCATCTATTACAGCCACTTGATCAGAACCAATAACAAGTACTGATGAGCTTTCATTTTGATCATTTTTATTTATAGAATTGTATAATTCAGTCCCTGCAAAGGCTTTAGCTTCTGCAAGTCTTAACACTAATGCTTGTGCTGTTTCATTTTCATAGGGGCTTTCGTCTATATTTGGCGATATACACTCGAAGGGCAGTTGTAACTTTTGAAGAATTTCTTTGCGATAAACCGAGGTAGAAGCCAAGATGATTTTGCTATTCATGTTACGTCTTTCATATATTTAGATAATTACGACTATAATAAGTCAAAATTGCGTTCAAATGCAGTAAATTTAGCCGGATCGTGCTTGTGATCGCAGGCTGTGACAGGTAATATTTCGCTTCGATCAATTTTAATGTTGGCGTTTTAGTAAATTGTTCATTTTGTTTAGTTAAGCAATTAACCTCAATTTGGATAAATTTCCTTTGACTCTAGCGTTTTCAAACTATAATATGCGCGCCTTATGCAAACAGTAAAGATACCAGTATCAATTGATCCTATTCGAACTGCAGCCAGCGGCCTTCGTTATGAAGGTGTTGTGCCCGGCAAACAGAATAAGCGATTAAACGAGTTATGTGCTGGCGATTGTTCCGATGTGACAGTGTCGTTAGAATGTGGCGTCGATATTCAGGGGATAGTCTACCTTCGCGGGAAGGCTGTGACGGAGCTCACTCTGCTATGTCAACGTTGCATGACACCATATACCACAGAGGTTACGGTCGACTTCTCCTTTGGTCTTTGTAAGACACAAGAAGAAATCGATGAGCTCCCGGATGCGTATGAGCCGATTGAGTGCAATGAAATTGGTGAAGTTCGTCTGCATCAGTTGATCGAAGATGAATTGATAATCGCTATGCCAATTATTCCTATGCATCAGAATGCTGATTGCAACCTAGGAACAAGTGACATAGCTGTAGGCGAAATCGAGCCCTCTCAAGAGGAGCGTCCAAATCCGTTTGCAGTGTTAGAAAAACTGAAGAGCAAGTAATCTAGGAGACAAGTCAAATGGCTGTACAACAGAATAAAAAATCACGTTCAAAGCGCGGCATGCGCCGTTCACACGATGCATTGAGCACTGCTCAATTATCTGTAGACGCTACTAGCGGTGAATTACATCTACGTCACAACGTGACTGCTGATGGTTTCTACCGCGGTAAAAAGGTTATCAACAAGTAATTTGTTGCTAATCTTATGACGGATCTGACGCTCGCGTTAGATGTGATGGGGGGCGATAATGGCCCCCTCGTCACAGTGCCTGCAGCCTTGCAGGCACTGAAATTCAATTCCCAACTATCCATTATTCTAGTCGGCAACCAAGCTGAAATAGATCCCCATTTAGTTGAAATTGACAGTGCTGTTCGTGCACGAATTCAAATTATTCATACCACTGAAGTTATCACTATGTGTGATAGACCTATCCAAGCTATTCGCTCGCGTAAACAAAGCTCAATGCGTTTGGCGCTAGAGTTAGTTAAAGATGGTAAAGCCCAAGCTTGCGTTAGTGCCGGTAATACTGGTGCATTAATGGCATTGGCTAAGATTTTACTAAAAACGCTTCCTGGCGTTGATAGGCCCGCTTTAGTGAGTTGTTTACCTGCAGTCACAGGTAAACCTGTTTATTTATTGGATCTTGGCGCCAACGTATCCTGTGACTCTGAAACCTTGTTTCAGTTTGCAGTTATGGGCTCAGTGTTATGCGAAGCCGTCCATAAACGCGCCAAACCTAAAGTTGCCTTACTAAACGTCGGTATTGAAGATGTGAAGGGTAACGATCAAGTTCAACAAGCTGCGCAGTATTTAATGGATACTGAACAAGTCAATTACACAGGCTTTGTAGAAGGTGATGAGATATTCACTGGAAGTGTTGATGTCATTGTATGTGACGGCTTTGTTGGCAATATCACATTAAAAACATCTGAAGGCATTGCCAAGTTATTAGTTCACCAATTAAAACGTGGACTAACGCAAGGTTTGTTCGTGCGGATGTTGTCTAAACTCCTCGCTCCACGTATACAATCAGTACTCAGCAAGATGAACCCCGACCACTACAATGGCGCAAGTCTGATAGGATTGCGCGGAATAGTAGTAAAGAGTCATGGAAACGCTGATGAAGCCGCTTACTTACAAGCAATCAATTTAGCTGCTACAGAAGCAAAACGTCGTCTTCCGGAAATGATTAAAGATCGTTTGGAGACGATTCTTTTAGACATCAATAGCTGATCTCATTATATGCATACAAAAATTCTCGGAACTGGTAGTTATCTGCCGGTGCAAGTTCGTAGTAACCTCGATCTAGAAAAAATGGTCGACACTTCAGATCAGTGGATTGTGGAGCGTACAGGTATTTCTGAACGTCGCATTGCTGCTGAAGATGAAACTGTTACAACAATGGGTTATCAAGCTGCATTAAAAGCATTAAAAATGGCAGGTATTGAAGCCAGTGAGTTAGACATGATTGTCTGCGGTACCACAAGCGCCAGTAATGCATTTCCAGCTGCAGCATGCGAAATTCAAAAATTACTCGGTATTCATACGATTCCTGCTTTCGATATCGCTGCGGCGTGTTCAGGTTTTGTTTATGCCTTATCAGTCGCTGACCAGTTTGTTAAAACGGGTGCCGCTAAAAAAGTATTGGTAATTGGCGCTGACGTGTTATCACGCCTGTGTGACCCTGATGACCGTACCACAGTGATATTATTTGGTGACGGCGCTGGCGCTGCAGTTATTGGTGCTAGTGAACAACCAGGTATTATTTCTACCCATATATACGCAGATGGTCGTCAAGGCGATTTATTGAAGTGTTCATTCCCACCGCGAGCAAATGAGTCATCAGAAGCGGTTAGCTTTATGACGATGAAAGGTAATGACGTCTTTAAATTTGCTGTCACTCAGCTTTCTCACGTGGTAACTGAAACATTACGAATTAATAATATTGATAAATCAGAAATTGACTGGTTAGTGCCGCATCAAGCTAACTTTAGAATAATTAAAGCCACAGCTAAGAAGCTCAATATGAGTTTAGACAAAGTGGTTTTAACGCTGGCGAAGCATGGTAATACTTCTGCTGCATCTGTGCCTATTGCATTAGATGAAGCGGTAAGAGATGGCAGAATTCAACGCGGCCAACTGATTTTATTAGAAGCATTTGGCGGCGGTTTTGCTTGGGGCAGCGCACTTGTGCGTTTTTAGTATTAGTGCGCTTGTTCGCTTTTAGCCTTAGCGCACCAGTAAGATTCTAGATTTATTGTTAAAACGTCAGTAAGATATTTTTAGTTTATGAACAGAGCACTCATTAACTAACTGTTCTCTATCGTTAAAGTTTTGGTATGCAATGCTTTAAAATATGACGAATATTTCATTTTTCATGAACGAATAAAGGTAATAAATACAATGGAAAATATGGCTTTTGTTTTTCCTGGACAAGGTTCTCAAGCTGTTGGCATGTTAGCTGATTTAGCTGCTGAATTCCCAGTTGTAACAGATACGTTTGCCGAGGCAAGTGAAGTATTAGGTTACGATTTATGGGCGTTGACTCAAGATGGGCCAGCAGAAAACCTTAATGAAACTGATAAAACACAACCTGCATTATTAACAGCAAGTGTTGCAATTTTCCGTGCTTATGAAGCAAGCGGCGCAGCTAAGCCTAGCTTGCTTGCAGGACATAGCTTAGGTGAATACTCTGCACTAGTGTGTGCAGGAGTAATTAATTTTGCTGATGCAGTAAAATTAGTAGAGCTTCGTGGTCAGTTAATGCAACAAGCTGTACCAGCAGGAACAGGTGCTATGTTTGCGATTATTGGTCTGGATAACGATGCTATTGCCAAAGCTTGTGAAGAATCAGCAAATGGTGCAGTTGTTAGCCCTGTTAATTTTAACAGTCCTGGTCAAGTGGTTATTGCTGGCGAAAAAGAAGCAGTAGAAAGAGCAGCAGCAGCATGTAAAGCTGCTGGAGCTAAAATGGCCGTTGCCTTGCCTGTCAGTGTGCCGTCTCATTGCGCGTTAATGAAACCTGCTGCTGATAAATTAGCTGATGCACTTGCACAGCTGACATTTAATGAACCAAATATCACAGTTATTAATAACGTTGATGTTGCGACACCGACCTCTGGAAGCGATATTAAAGATGCCTTAGTTCGTCAGCTTTACTGCCCAGTTCGTTGGAGCGAATCAGTTGAATTAATGGCCGAAAAAGGTATTACAGATTTAGTGGAAATGGGCCCAGGGAAAGTGTTAACTGGCTTAACAAAAAGAATTAATAAATCATTAAAGGGGCAGGCGGTAAATAACGCGGCTTCTTTATCTGCTTTAATCCAATAAGGAATTTTCATGAGCATTAGCTTTAATTTAACTGGCAAAGTTGCTTTAGTGACTGGCGCAAGTCGCGGTATTGGCCGTGCTATTACTGAAACCTTAGTCGAAGCCGGCGCTGTAGTTATTGGTACTGCAACGAGCGAAAAAGGTGCTGCTGCAATCCAAGAATACCTTGGTGATAAAGGTCACGGTTTAGTATTAAACGTCACTGACAAAGAATCAGTTGCGCAATTATTCGCCCAGATCAAAGAAAAAGCCGGTGATGTTGATATTCTTGTCAATAGCGCGGGTATCACACGTGATAATTTATTAATGCGTATGAAAGACGATGAGTGGCAAGATATTCTTGATACTAACTTAACGTCGCTATTTAGGTTATCAAAACCTGTTATGCGCTCTATGATGAAAAAACGTAATGGACGTATCATCAATATTGGTTCAGTTGTAGGAACCATGGGCAATGCAGGGCAAGTTAATTACTCAGCTGCTAAAGCTGGTTTGATTGGATTTACAAAATCTCTTGCAAGAGAGGTTGCATCTCGTCAAATAACAGTGAATGCTATTGCACCAGGTTTCATTCAAACTGACATGACAGATGAGCTAAATGAAGAACAACAGCAAGCTATCATGTCTCAAGTGCCAATGGAGCGTTTAGGGCAAGCACAAGAGATTGCTAACGCAGTATTATTTTTAGCATCTGATTCTGCTGCTTACATTACAGGTGAGACCCTGCATGTAAATGGTGGAATGTACATGGTTTAATCGCCTGTAAGGGCAACGACTTTTATTGAATCTGGATTGATATCAAAGTATGATAATTTTCGTGGTTAGACCACGAAAACTAAGCTTGCATTGTCAGCTGGATCGAATAAACTACTCGCAATCTTACGCAAGTGTGTAATTTGAATAGGAAAGAAAACTAATGAGCAACATCGAAGAACGTGTAAAGAAAATCATCATTGAGCAACTTGGCGTTAAGGAAGAAGACGTTAAATCAGCTGCATCATTCGTAGACGATTTAGGTGCAGATTCTCTGGACACTGTTGAATTGGTTATGGCTCTAGAAGAAGAGTTTGATACCGAGATCCCTGATGAAGAAGCTGAAAAGATCACTACTGTTCAAGCAGCGATCGATTACGTTTCAAAAAATCAGTAATCCCAGATTCACAAAAACAGGTGGCATTTATGCCGCCTGTTTTTGTTTCTGAAGTCGATACTATTCGACTAGACTTATTTCCAAAGTGTTAATCCTTCAGCTCGCTTCTTATCTGCTCAATGCTAAATGTACCCAGTACAAAGTCATTGATGATGGATTAACCCATACTGTTTATTGTTGGCTTATGCCTAATTATTTCAAAGGTGACTACTGTGTCTAAACGTCGTGTCGTGATTACAGGCCTAGGACTAGTTACTCCAGTGGGTAACGATGTCGATTCTTCTTGGCAATCTTTATTAGCAGGTAAAAGTGGTATTGAACCCATTACCAAATTTGATGCAACTGATTTTGGCACTCGCTTCAGTGGCTCTGTTAAAGATTTTGACGTTGAGCAGTACTTATCACGTAAAGATGCTCGTAAAATGGATTTGTTTATCCAATACGGCATGGCTGCAGGTATCCAAGCGATGAATGATGCTGGTTTGGATATGGAACAAGAAAATCCTTCTCGCGTCGGTACTGCGATTGGTGCAGGCATGGGCGGCATGCCTTTAATTGAGCAAAATCATGCAGCTTTGTTAAAAGGTGGCCCGCGTAAAGTGTCTCCATTCTTTGTACCAAGCACCATTATTAATATGATTTCTGGCCATTTATCAATTAAATATGGCATGACAGGCCCTAACTTTGCAGTCACAACGGCCTGTACGACAGGTGTGCATAACATTGGTTTTGCCGCTCGTACTATCGCTTATGGCGATGCCGATGTGATGGTGGCAGGTGGCGCTGAAGATGTGACTTCTCCGCTTGCTGTGGCTGGCTTTGGCTCAGCTAAAGCGTTATCAACTCGTAATGAAGAACCACAAGCGGCCAGTCGTCCTTGGGATAGAGACCGTGACGGTTTTGTGATTGGTGATGGCGCTGGTGTCATGGTGATGGAAGAATATGAGCACGCTAAAGCCCGCGGCGCAAAAATTTATGCTGAGTTAGTTGGGTTTGGCATGAGTGGCGATGCATTCCACATGACTTCGCCTCCAGCTGATGGTGCAGGCGCAGCCGCTGCAATGGTCAACGCAATCAATGATGCGCAAATTGCTAATGAGAAAGTGGGTTATATTAATGCTCATGGCACATCAACTCCTGCTGGCGATAAAGCGGAAGCTGCTGCAGTCAAATCAGTATTTGGCCCACATGCATATGACTTATTAGTGAGTTCAACTAAGTCTATGACCGGCCATTTATTAGGTGCTGCAGGTTCGGTTGAAGCGATCGTGACCATTTTGGCTTTACGTGATCAAATTGTGCCGCCAACAATCAATTTAGATAACCCTGATGAAGGCTGCGATTTAGATTTTGTTGCCCATAAAGCAAAAGAGCATACATTTGATTATGCTTTGTGTAATTCATTTGGTTTTGGCGGGACTAACGGATCGCTTTTATTTAAAAAAGGCGATGCGTAAATCGTAAAGCTTTATAGGTGCTTGATGATAAAGCAGTCACTAAGGTGGCTGTTTTTTTTTGCCTCATATATATCAAGATGTTGCTTAATGAAAGTTAGAATGAAGAATATGAAATCAACGCTATAAAATAGGTGATTTGTTTAGCGAATATTCAGTCCAAGATATTAATTAAATCAAACAAGATGAATTTATCCATTTAAGCAGCAAAGTATCGTAAACTGTTGCGAGTGCAACAATTTAGGAGGCGTTATGGCCGGAGTAGATAGAGAGATCACCTTACGATTTTTAGCAGAACCTGCTGATGTAAACTTTGGCGGAAAAGTCCATGGTGGCGCTGTAATGAAATGGATTGATTTAGCCGCCTATGCAGGTGCAGCCGGCTGGAGTGGAAAATACTGTATTACCGTTTATGCGGGTGGTATTCGCTTTGTTAAACCTATCCATGTAGGCAATATTGTTGAGGTGAGTGCCAAAGTCATTTATACCGGCACTTCTTCAATGCATTTAGGCATTGATGTAAAAGCTGGCGATCCTAAAGAACCTGATCGTCATTTAACCACCCATTGTATTGTGATTATGGTTGCAGTAGACGATGATGGTAAACCGACTTCCGTGCCTGAATGGATCCCTCAAAATGAAGATGATATTCGTTTAAGAGATTCGGCACTCAGATTAATGGATATGCGTAAGCGCATTGGTGCTGAAATGGAAGCCCATGTAAAACCTGCACTTTAAGTTTTAGATACTAGAAACTCACATAGTTAATAGCATTCACTCATTAGAATAATAAGAAGGATATTATGGCGAAAGTAGCATTTATTGGCCTTGGCGTTATGGGGTACCCGATGGCGGGACATCTTGTTAAGCAGGGCCATCAAGTTACGGTTTATAATCGCACCACTGCAAAAGCTAAACAATGGACACATGATTACCAAGGTGAATTTGCACTAACTCCTGCATTGGCTGCAAAAGACCAAGATATTGTCTTTACCTGTGTTGGTAATGACGATGATTTAAGGCAAGTGGTCCTTGGTGAAAATGGTGTTATTAACGGTATTAAATCTGGCGCTATTTTAGTGGACCATACCACGGCATCAGCAGATGTTGCCCGTGAAGTGGCAGCGATATTGGCTGATAAAAATATTGAATTTCTTGATGCTCCAGTTTCTGGCGGCCAAGCGGGTGCTGAAAATGGCGTACTTACTGTGATGATGGGGGGTAAAGAGTCTGTATTTAATCAAGTTAAGCCAGTTATTGAATCGTACAGTCGCTGTGCCGAATTGCTGGGTGAAGTAGGTGCAGGCCAGTTAACGAAAATGGTAAATCAGATTTGTATTGCAGGTGTGGTACAAGGGCTTGCTGAGGGCTTACATTTTGCTAAAAGTGCTGGACTTGATGGTTTAAAAGTAGTTGAAGTTATTAGTAAAGGTGCTGCGCAAAGCTGGCAAATGGAAAACCGATACCAAACAATGTGGCAGGGTGAATATGATTTTGGATTTGCCATTGATTGGATGCGAAAAGATTTAGGCATTGCACTGGAAGAAGGGCGCCGAAATGGCAGTCATTTACCTGTTACAGCGTTAGTGGATCAATTCTACTCTGAGGTGCAGGCGATGAAAGGTAATCGTTGGGATACGTCTAGCTTATTAGCGCGTTTAGAAAAGAACCGATAACGTAACAAGTTGTCACTTTAATGTTTGCATTTTAGGTTTTAGAATAAAAAAAGCTCGTCACCAATAGTGACGAGCTTTTTATAGATTGTAGTTAATTTTATCTGTTAGAAATAGTAAATTAAATTTTGAGTCCAATCATCAATTTATCTAATTCTTCAGCAGTACTGTTAAGTTCATTACAGCCTGACACCGATAGATTAGCCGCTTCTTCAACATTATGAGATTGGTTTCTAATTTCCATTAAATTAGAGGCTATTTCATTCGCCACAGCAGACTGTTCTTCTGCTGACGTTGCAATTAACACACTCATCTCGAACACCTTCCCACTGTGATGAGCAATACTTGCTAAATCCTCTCCGGTTTGCAGTACATGTTTTTTACCTTCTTCAGCTTGATCAACAGTTCGCGACATCACCTGAGTCAGGTTTTGTGTTCCAGATTGTAACGCTTCAATCATGGTTTTAATTTCTACTGTGGCGGACTGAGTGCGCCCTGCAAGGGTTCTCACTTCATCAGCAACAACAGCAAAGCCGCGACCTTGTTCACCAGCGCGCGCTGCCTCAATAGCGGCATTGAGCGCCAATAGGTTAGTTTGTTCAGAAATAGCATTAATGGTCGTTACCACAGCATCAATTTTACTGGCATTGTCATTGAGTTCGTTGACCGCATCAGACGCGCCAGCGATTTCAGTTGAAAGTAAATCAATGGCTTGAACCGTGGTTTCGATGTCATTTGAACCAGCAGTCACTTGATTGTTTGCTTCTTGAGTTTCAGATGAAGATTGCTCGGCATTACGAGCTACTTCTTTTACCGCAGCAGTCATTTCTTCCATCGCGGTAGCTAGCGAGTCTAAATGCTGACGTTGATTCACTGCAACGGCTTGGCCATCTTCTGCCGTGGTTCTAAACCCGTGAACGACTTGCCTGATTTGCTCTGTCGCCTGTGTCATTTGTAAAACAAGTTTATGTTGTCTATCAACAAGTTCATCAACGCTGATGGCAAGTAAACTGAACTCATCAGGGACTTCAAAAAAGTTTAATCGACTGGTTAAATCACCGTCCGTAGCTCTTCTAAGTGCCATCACGGTTGTGTAGAGCGCTCCGCCGATAAAGGTTGAAATATAGTAAGAAAATAGAAAAATGATGATGATGATTATTGTCATTAATAAATAAGCTAAGTTGTTATCATCACTTGTTTTTTCTTCGATAGTTTGATGTTTAATTTGGGTTGTAATGACAATATCGTGTGCATTAACTTCACTAAATACGGTAAACCCAGTACTGGTTTCAATTGACCCGCCGCCCTGGCGTGCAATTTGCTGCTCTTGGCGAGTAAGAGTATCAATATTAACCGCACGGCTTGAGCCATCTAAATCGGATAAAAAGGCTTGATGCTTATCTTCATCAAGTAGATTTAGTGCTACATCAACAGCGTGATTGTATGTGTTATTTAACGATACCGCCTCGTCAATTTCAGCTTTAGCTAAGGTAGTTTGAAAACTATTAATAAGTGTAAAAGTAAGTAATAAAATTAGAGCTATTGGAACAATTGCCAAGATGGTGAACTTTGCTTTGATTGATAACTTAATCAAAAATTGATCTACCCACCTGAACTTTACTTCTTTCATGCTTACCTCTTAATTTTATTACGCAATACAATTGTATCGGATGTAACGACATAAACTTTAGTTTGACTTTCAATAAATTTAAAATGAAGAAGGCTATTTTTCACAAGTATTGAGATATTTATTAATAGAAAAAATTACAATTTACGATATAAGTTTTTTTCAAGTTTAAATGAAACAAGACCATTAGAAGCTAACTCATGATAATGCAGGAGTTTACTGGCTTTAATTACAATAAATGCTAGCCAAATAAGCCTAGGTCACGTAAAATCTCATCTTTTGTTTTAACCCCATGCTTTAGGTTTAATTTAACATTAAAACTTAGACTAAATATGTCGTCCGTACCTTGGGCGCCCAAACGCATTTGATATGCAAGAATGCAGTGGAAGATATAATGCAGCAGTTAACTGAGATCGTAGAACAAGCCTTAGAAGTAATTGGTAAGGCCAGTGATCTAAAGGCATTGGATGATATCCGTGTCGATTACCTTGGTAAGAAAGGTAAGATCACTGACATGATGAAATTGATGGGTAGCTTAAGTCCAGCAGAGAAACCTGCTTTTGGACAAGCAGTCAACCAAGCTAAACAAGCGGTACAGAAAGAACTTTCTGAGCGCATTGAAGGCTTAAAGGCTGCAGAGTTAGAAGCGCAACTTATCGCTGAGCAAATCGATGTTACCTTACCAGGTCGTACCATTGAATTGGGTGGACTTCACCCAGTGACACGTACTATCGAACGTATTGAAACTTTCTTTGGTGAGTTAGGATTCTCTGTTAAAAACGGTCCTGAAATTGAAGATGATTTTCATAACTTCGATGCATTGAACATTTCTGAGCATCATCCTGCTCGTGCTGATCATGACACTTTCTATTTCAACCCGAAAGTAATGCTCCGTACGCAAACTTCAGGTGTTCAAATTCGTACAATGGAACACGAAAAGCCGCCTTTACGTATTATCTCTCCAGGCCGTGTTTACCGTAACGATTACGATCAAACTCATACGCCGATGTTCCACCAAGTGGAAGGTCTGCTAGTTGATGAAAAAGTTAACTTTGCTGAATTAAAAGGCATTTTGCATGACTTCTTACGTAACTTCTTCGAAGAAGATTTAGAAGTGCGTTTCCGTCCGTCTTACTTCCCGTTTACTGAGCCTTCAGCTGAAGTCGACGTAATGGGTAAGAACGGTAAATGGTTAGAAGTATTAGGTTGCGGTATGGTGCATCCTAACGTACTTCGCAGTGTCGGTATCGACCCTGAAAAATACTCTGGTTTTGCTTTCGGTATGGGTGTTGAGCGTTTAACAATGCTGCGTTACGGCGTAAATGACCTACGTGCCTTCTTCGAAAACGATTTACGTTTTCTTAAGCAATTCAAATAACGGAGCGATATAAAGATGAAATTCAGTGAATCTTGGCTTCGTGAGTGGGTTAACCCATCAGTAAGCCGTGACGAGTTATCACACCAAATTACAATGGCCGGTCTTGAAGTAGATGGCGTTGACCCAGTAGCTGCCGCATTTAGTGGTGTTGTTGTCGGTGAAGTTGTTGAGTGTGGTCAGCACCCTGATGCTGACAAACTGCGTGTTACCAAAATTAATGTCGGTGAAGAAGAGTTAATCGACATCGTTTGTGGCGCACCAAATTGCCGTTTAGGTTTAAAAGTTGCTGTTGCTATGGTTGGCGCAGTGCTTCCTGGTGATTTTAAAATCAAAAAAGCCAAATTACGTGGTCAACCATCATTTGGTATGTTGTGTTCATACGGTGAATTAGGTATCGACATCGAAAGCGATGGCATTATCGAATTACCAACGGATGCGCCAATCGGTAAAGACGTTCGCGAATACCTAGACCTTAATGATGCCATCATTGATGTTGATTTAACTGCAAACCGCGCAGACTGCCTTGGTATGGCTGGTCTTGCCCGCGAAGTCGGCGTATTAAATCGTGAAGCAGTAACAGAGCCAACTTGGGATGCGGTTACAGCGACCATCGAAGATAAAGTTGCAATCAATGTGATTGATTCACAAGCTTGTCCTCGTTACTTAGGCCGTGTGGTTAAAAACGTAGATTTAGCTGCTGCGACTCCATTATGGATGCAAGAAAAATTGCGTCGTAGTGGTATTCGCTCAATTGACCCAATTGTTGATATTACCAATTATGTATTAATTGAATACGGTCAACCAATGCATGCGTTTGACTTAGCAACATTGTCTGGTGCGATTCAAGTACGTTTAAGTGATGGCGCTGAAAAGCTGACATTATTAGACGGTAATGAAGTGACAGTACCTAATGACACTTTAGTTATCGCAGATGACAGTGGCTCAATTGCCTTAGCAGGTGTGTTTGGCGGCGAAAAAACCGGCGTAACGACTAAGACTCAAGATATCCTTTTAGAGTGTGCATTTTTTGCTCCGCTTGCGATTATGGGTAAATCACGCCGTTTAGGTCTTCATACAGACGCTTCACATCGTTTTGAGCGTGGTGTTGACCCTGAACTACAACACAAGGTCATGGACCGAGCAACACGTCTAGTATTAGATATTTGTGGTGGCGAGGCTGGTCCTGTTGAAGAAGCGGTTACTGAAGCTAATTTACCTAAGCCAGTTGAGTTAACACTACGTCGTAGCAAGCTTGATAAAATTTTAGGTCACCATATTCCTGCAGCTGATGTGACTGAAATTCTTGAGCGTTTAGGCTTTACTGTGACAGCTAATGCGGAAACTTGGACTGTTGTGACGGCAACTTACCGTTTCGATATGGCCATTGAAGAAGACTTAATCGAAGAAGTTGCGCGTATTTACGGATATAACAATATCCCGAATATTGCACCTGTAGCCTCGTTAACCATGTCTGATCATAAAGAAGCGGATATTTCATTACGTAAAGTACGTAATGTGCTAGTTGCTCGCGGTTTCCAAGAAGCTGTGACTTATAGCTTTGTTGACCCTAAGCAACAAAATCTTGTTCACCCAGATGCACCAGCAATGATTTTGCCGAACCCAATTTCGGTTGAAATGTCTGCTATGCGCCTTTCTATGTTCACTGGATTGTTGACCTCAGTAGGTTATAACCAAAGCCGTCAGCAAGGTCGTGTGCGTTTATTTGAGACGGGTTTACGCTTTGTACCTGATGCAAAAGCAGATTCTGGTGTTAGACAAGAAGCCATGATTGGTGCGGTGATTTCTGGTGTTCAAAATGATGAACATTGGTCTATGGATTCTAAAACTGTCGACTTCTTTGATTTAAAAGGTGATTTAGAATCAATTATCGGCTTGACAGTTTCGACTTCTGAATTTACTTTTAGAAGTGCAACACATTCTGCTCTTCATCCGGGGCAATGTGCTGAAATACTAAGAAATAATCAGGTCATTGGTATCATTGGTGCTGTCCATCCTAGTTTGGAAAAGCCTTTTGGACTAAATGGTAAAACAATTATTTTTGAGTTAGAACTGGACGCTTTACTGCATGCCAGTTTGCCGCTAGCCCAGACTGTATCTAAGTTTCCTGCAAATCGACGTGATATTGCTGTTGTTGTTGAAGAAGAAGTTTCTGCAACTAATGTTATGAATTTGATAAGAAAAGTTGGCGAAAATCAGTTGGTTGGCTTAAACTTGTTCGACGTATACCGAGGTAAAGGTGTTGAAGCAGGCAAAAAGAGCCTTGCAATAGCACTTACATTACAAGACATTACTCGTACGCTTGAAGAAAAGGATATAACTGAAACTGTTGATTCAGTTGTGTCTGCACTTAAGACCGAGTTCAACGCATCGTTGAGGGACTAAAAGTATGGCACTTACCAAAGCCGAAATGGCAGAACATCTTTTTGAAACGCTGGGCATTAATAAACGTGTTGCCAAAGAGATGGTTGAGTCTTTCTTTGAAGAAATTAGAGAAGCACTCGAAAGTGGTGAGCAGGTCAAGTTATCTGGCTTTGGAAACTTTGATCTGCGCGACAAGAATCAAAGACCGGGAAGGAACCCAAAAACTGGTGAAGATATTCCAATTTCAGCTCGACGTGTTGTGACTTTCCGTCCAGGACAAAAGTTGAAAACTCGAGTTGAAGAATCAAACTCGGCTAAGAAATAGTTTCGCTTGATTAAAAAAGCCACTCGTTTGAGTGGCTTTTTTGTTTTCTAAGACGGATAAGCCAGTGTGAGTTAAGTAGATGATATAAAATTATCGTGTTGTCAGTACTAGAAAATTGTTATTATACGTGTTTGGTTCCGCTCTTTATATTTCATAGCATTGATGTAATTTTTTGAGGTTTCTTTTGGCTAGACAAGCAAAACATTTCGACCGTCGATTTACTCTTTCTTTATTGCATCCCAAGTACTGGGGCACATGGCTTGCCATTGTCATCTTGTTTATATTTGGTTTAATGCCTGCCTTGATCCGAGACCCACTTTCTCGACTATTGGCAAGGCTTGTGATGCTGATAGCTAAAAAGCCAATAAATGTTGCTCGCATTAATATACGCACCTGTTTTCCTGAAAAATCTGCTGCTGAAATTGATGCTTTGATTAAAGACAATGTCGATATGTTTGTATTGACGTTAATGTCACAAGCTGAATTGTTGCTTCGCTCGAATGCGCATATCAAACGCAGGGTAACGATTGATGGTTTTGAGCATGTTAACTCAGCAAGACAAGCTGGTCAGCCTATCATCTTTATTATGCCCCATGTGTGGCCGATTGATTATGCAGGTATTAGGCTTAACATTGAGCTCCCCATGGTTACGATGGCAAAAGCTCACAGAAACGGTTTATTTAACTGGTTTAGTAATCGTCTACGTAGTAGTCAAAACGGTCGGGTTTACATGCGAGAGGCAGGTATACGCGCTCTAATCAGTGAATTAAGACAAGATAATAGTTTCTTTTATCTACCTGACGAAGATTTAGGCCGCGAGCAAAGTGTTTTTGCACCGCTACTAGGCACCGTTAAAGCCACTTTGCCAGTGGTAGGGCGCTTAGCTCAAGCAGGAAAGGCGCAAGTGTTGCCGGTCAAAATTGGCTATGACAAACAAGCTCGCCAATTTAATTTAACCGTGATGCCAGCGGTGAATCCAGAAGACATGCAAGGCAAAGACAATGAAGCTATCGCGCTAAATCATATGGTTGAACAGGTGATTAACGCTTACCCTGAACAGTACATGTGGTTTTTGAAGTTTTTAAAAACTCGTCCGATAGGCGAAACCGACCTTTATTAATTTTTTGTTATAAGTACAGATAAAAAAGGCACTAACGTAGATTCTTTAGTGCCTTTTTTATAACTGGATTTCAGCCATTTTTAATGACTCGATTTATAACTTTAAATACTATTTATAACTTTAAATGCTATTTATAACTTTAAATGCTATTCAGAAAAGTAAAACCAACCTTGGTTGATTAACTGAGCGACTAACTTCACTAGAGCGGGTTGTTGACTCCATTTCAATAAAGAGTCTTGGTCGATAAAGTGCTCATTAGCAATAATTGCTACAATGTCAGCATCGATACCTGCTACTGTTACCACTTCACCATTGATGTATAATTGTGCTTGCTTATCAGCTTCTAACTTGAGGACTTTTAAGCCACCAATGCGTTGAATGCTAGCGCCATCTTCAATGGCTTCAGTAACATCATTAGCCGAAATTGGTTGCTCAAATGGGTTAAGGTCTAACTCAAAACGGTTTTGACTTAACAATTTACCCAGCATGGTTTGATATTGATTTGGGTCTTGGGCAAGTTGAGTTAGTAAATTCATCATTCCTTGCTGTTGTTGCTCACTCACGAAGCCTTTATTTGCTACTTCTTCAGTTGAGGTAAATCGCTGCTTACCAAGATTATTATCAATTAATGAATCTGCCATTTCGGTCAGCAACTCTTGCTGACTCGGCGCTCTAAAACCAATTGAGTAACTTAAAGCAAGTGTTAACGTTTCACCGCAATGTGGGTAACCAGGCGGAATATAAAGTACATCACCTTTGGTTAATACCACGTCAATAATAGGTTCAAAGTCATCGACTAATGGGCTGTTTTTATCACCACCACGTTGTTGGTGGTTGCCAGTATTGCCAACCTGCCAGCGTCGCTTACCTTCACCTTGAATAATGAATACATCGTAGTTATCGATATGTGGCCCGACGCCGCCTTTAGGTGTTGCGAATGACACCATCAAGTCATCAAAACGCCAGTCGGGTAAAAAGCGAAACGCCTCGACTAATGGTTGAGACTCTGGATACCAATGATTAACGGCTTGAACCAATAACTGCCAGCCATCTTCACCATATTCATCATAATCTTCAAATGGTCCTTGAACTACATTCCAGCCCTGCGCTTGTGTTTGAACAATGCGCGAAGATATATCTTCTTCCATTGCTAAACCTGCAAGTTCATCTGCTGAAATGGGATCTTCAAAGTCATTAAAGGCATTTTTAATAACAATGGGCTTCTTTTGCCAATATTCACGGGTGAAGTCAGCTGTATCGAAATTTAATGTATACATAGTATTAAAAAGGCGACAGCTCTTACGAGGTGTCGCCATTCCTTATTCATCTAATAAGTCACCTTAAGTGCTTATTTGGAGGATTATTTTAACTCGTCAACGAATGCTTCAGCACGGCCGATATAGTTAGCTGGTGTCATTGTTTTAAGTTCAGCTTTAACGCTGTCTGGTAGCTCTAAGCCATCGATGAATAAAGCAAGTTGCTCACCATCAATACGCTTACCACGGGTTAATTCTTTTAACTTTTCGTATGGTTTTTCGATGCCATAGCGACGCATAACCGTTTGTACAGGCTCAGCCAGTACTTCCCAGTTTTTGTCTAATTCAGCTAATAGGTTTGCTTCGTTAACTTCTAGCTTGCTGATGCCTTTCATTGTTGCTTGATAAGCTATTAATGAATGAGCCATACCAACACCTAGGTTACGCAATACGGTTGAATCCGTTAAATCACGTTGCCATCTTGAAACTGGCAATTTAGCGGCCAAATGCTGCATAAGCGCATTAGCAATACCTAAGTTACCTTCTGAGTTTTCAAAATCGATAGGGTTAACTTTATGCGGCATGGTTGAAGAACCAATTTCGCCAGCAATAGTACGTTGCTTAAAGTGACCCATTGCAATGTAACCCCAAATGTCACGATCGAAATCGATAAGAATGGTGTTAAATCGTGCTACAGCATCAAATAGTTCAGCAATGTAATCATGCGGTTCGATTTGAGTTGTGTAAGGGTTCCAGTTGATGCCTAAGCTTGTAACGAAACGCTGTGACAGTTCATGCCAGTTAACTTCTGGGTAAGCAGAGATGTGTGCGTTGTAGTTACCTACAGCACCATTGATTTTACCCATGATTTCAACTGCGTTGATTTGGTTTAGTTGACGCTCTAGACGTACAGCAACGTTAGCCATCTCTTTACCTAATGTAGTAGGTGAAGCTGGTTGTCCGTGAGTACGTGACATTAACGGAACTGATTTGTTTTCAGTCGCTAATTTTTTAATTGCATCAACAATTTCAAGACACTGTGGTGCCAAGACTAACTCACGTGCTTCTTTTAGCATTAACGCATGAGATAAGTTATTGATGTCTTCTGAAGTACACGCGAAGTGAACAAATTCGTCGATAGCGACTAATTCAGCGTTATCGGCAATTTGTTCTTTAATGAAATACTCAACCGCTTTAACGTCGTGGTTGGTGGTTCTTTCAATTGTTTTAACGCGCAATGCGTCTTCTTCGCTGAAGTTATCCTTGATGCTATCCAGTAAGATTAATGCTTCTTCACTGAATGGCGGAACTTCTTCAATCTCTGGGCAGCTTGAAAGTAGTTTTAACCAGTTAATTTCAACTTGAACACGGTATTTAGTTAAACCGAATTCGCTGAAAATACCTCGTAAAGAGGTGGTTTTGCTACCATAACGACCGTCTATCGGAGAGATAGCAGTCAGTGCAGAAAGATCCATTTGAAGCTCCTTGATGAACTTTTGTTGTAGGGTGATACGATTAATTATTTTTACGGCTGCTAATAGCAGTATCCACAATGGCTTTACGAGCAAAAACCAGATGACGACGTTTGCCACCTAATTGACGCCATAAAACAGCACTGCGCATAGCTGATAGAAGTAAAGCACGGATTTTTTGTTGTACTTGCGGTTGTTGCAAGCAAGCTGGATTACCAGAAATTTGTAATTTAGGGCCAAGCTCACTGATCACATCGCTATAGATGCTTGCTAAGCTCGCAACGATTTGCTCATCAGTAATGGCAAAATGGTGCAGTTGTCGGTGAACTTGGTTAATACGCTCAGCTAGCATGCCAAGGCCGTTGGCAGAACGTGCTAATTTACGTTCTAGTGCGAGCATGCCAACCAAATAACGTGTTGTTTCAACGTCTTTGCTATTACCGTCGCCTAATTGATTTTCAATTAGCTGGTAGCCTTTATTGAGCGCTTGTTTATCTTTATAGATATCAGAAATTGATTCTGGATCTGTCACCATGATGGTGTTCAAACTTGCCGCCATGGCTGTCTCGTCTGACTCACCATGACGGGCGAGGTGTTGAACTTGAGCAATAGCTTGTAAAATACCTGCAAACGCCATTGTGCGTTCAAATAATACTTGGCTCACGCTCTATCCTCTAATTAACGTATCGATAATGCCGCCGCCTAAACAGACCTCACCATCATAGAATACCGCTGATTGACCTGGCGTTACCGCTGCAACTGGCTCATCAAACATCACTTTAATGTTATCTTCGCCCTCAGTCGTAACAGTACATTTCACATCTTGCTGACGGTAACGAGTTTTAACGGTAATGGTTGCTGGCGAAATAGGGCCTTTGCGGTCAACCCAGTGCAATTGACTCACAAGCATGCCATGTGACATCAGGCGAGGGTGATTACCGCCTTGAGCAACAATAAGAACATTACGTAATAAATCTTTCTCAACTACATACCAAGGGTTGTCATTGCTATTTTTTAAGCCACCAATGCCAAGCCCTTTACGTTGGCCAAGGGTGTGATACATCAAACCTTGGTGAGAACCGATCACTTCACCTTCAGCTGTTTCAATATCACCAGGTTGTGCTGGCAAGTATGTGCCTAAGAAGTCAGTGAATTTACGTTCACCAATAAAGCAAATACCTGTGCTGTCTTTCTTGTCGTGGGTGATAAGACCCATTTCTTTGGCAATATCGCGAACTTGGAACTTTTCTAATTCGCCAACAGGGAATAAGCTTTTAGCAACTTGTTTGTCGCTTAACGTATAAAGAAAATAGCTTTGGTCTTTATTAGCATCTATACCACGAAGCATTTGAGTGGTGCCATCTTCGTTGT
Organism: Shewanella sp. KT0246; assembly: GCF_019654955.1. Taxonomy (GTDB): domain Bacteria; phylum Pseudomonadota; class Gammaproteobacteria; order Enterobacterales; family Shewanellaceae; genus Shewanella; species Shewanella goraebulensis. The sequence goes on from NZ_BPEV01000029.1 coordinate 24,278, forward strand.
CGCGGCGACGAACGTAATGGCCCATAGCAATGTAGTCAGCATCTAGAATTTCATCAGCGAATTCTAAAAATGCTTTGAATTTGATTTCTTTGTTGCACATGATGTCAGGGTTCGGTGTACGACCCGCTTTGTATTCTTCAAGGAAATGTTCAAACACATTGTCCCAATACTCTGATGCGAAGTTAACCGTGTGCAATTTGATGCCGAGTTTGTCACAGACGGCTTGTGCGTCTTTTAAATCTTCAGCTGCAAGACAATATTCATCCGTATCATCTTCTTCCCAGTTCTTCATAAATAATCCTTCAACCTGATAGCCTTGCTGCATGAGCAGATAAGCCGAAACTGAAGAATCTACACCGCCGGACATGCCTACGATGACTTTTTTAGCATTTGAATTGGGATTGATTGATGTCATAAAACCTAAAAACCAGTGAATTTACGGATACAAGAGATGATCATGTGGTCGACAATAGCGTTTTTCAAGTCGCTAGGTATTTGCCATCATAAATAAATGTAAAAATCGACCTTTACAACTGACCTTAAAAATCGATGAAAAACATCACGAAAATCTCAAAAATGTGCGGCGCATATTCTATCACGCATTGTTGTTGTCGGCTATCATCTGAAGGTCACTATCAATCAGTGATAATGGGCTGTGACCTTTATGTAAATAGTCCTCGATGCATTTTATCACCAAAGGGCTTCTAAGTTGATGTTTACGGGACTTTATTTCATCTAATGTAAGCCAGTGACAAGCCTTAATCGCTTCATCTAAAGGCTGGCAATCTATCAAGTTTTCAGTCTCTGCTGCGAAGGTAAACCGCACAAAAGCCAATTGCTCATCTGCGCTGAATTGATAGATACCAATCAAGCCTGCCAATTCAATATCTAACCCAGTCTCTTCATTAACTTCTCGTTTACAAGCCTGTGGAATTGATTCTAGAGCCTCAATATGACCAGCAGGTTGATTGAAACGAACTTCACCTTCAATGATTTCTTCGACGAATAAAAACTTTTGTTGGCAATGGATCACACAGGCCACAGTCGTATTAGGTTTGTAGCGTTGCTGAGTCATTGAATTATCCTATATTAGTTGTGAACACTAATCCTAAACACGCTGAAGCACATTGGGTCCACTTCATTAGTCAGTTTATTTAATATGAAAATTACTGGGCAATCGTTTTATATTGCCCATTATCGATATCATCTAAACTCCATTGACCTATTTTATAGCGAATTAATCTTAAAGTAGGGTGGCCAATGTGGGCTGTCATTCTTCTAACCTGCCTATTACGACCTTCACAAATTTGAATTTCTAACCAAGTTGTCGGAATTGATTTTCTTTCCCTAACCGGTGGTATTCGTTCCCAAACTTTAGGTTCACTCATGACCGTCACTTTAGCAGGTAAGGTCATTCCATCTTTTAATTCAACACCTTGGCATAGCTCTTTTATTGCTTGCTCGCTTGGCTCGCCTTCAACTTGAGCCCAATAAGTCTTATATGTTTTCTTTTTGGGCTGAGTTATTTGGGCTTGTAGCTTACCGTCATTAGTTAGCAACAATAATCCTTCACTGTCCCTATCAAGCCTACCTGCAGCGTAAACATCTTTTACTGGAATAAAATCTTTTAATGTTTGCCTTCCTGACTCATCAGTAAATTGACAAAGAACATCAAAAGGTTTGTTAAATAACACTATTATTGGATTTTCAACCGTTTTTTTTACGGTGCGTTTAACGGGTTTTCTGGTATTGTTGGTAGACTTTTTAGCTGTTCGGGCAAATGCCGGTTTGGTACTAAATCGTTTTGCTTTGTCATTTGCTGGCATAGATAAGCCTATTTAAGGGCGAAATTAAGTTATTTTGCATAGTTTACTTGGCATTGGGCCTTAGTGGAATTTGAATCTGCGAGATAATGATCTATGATGTTGGCCTAAAAAATGTGATCTGTGCCCACTTTTGTTACCACAGCCACAGTTTATTTTTCTATTTTCATATGGATTTGTGCCGTATATAAATAGACTTCGACAACAAGATTGAAGCTATTTTAGGTAGTTACTTATTACAATAATAATTTATAAAAACTCTTTATTTCAATAATGTAGGAAAAAGCATGAAAGATAACTCTCCAACGATCATTTATACTGAAACTGATGAAGCGCCAGCATTAGCCACGCTTTCATTACTCCCTATCATCCGCACATTTACCAACGCTGCAGGTGTTAAAGTTGAGACCCGAGATATATCTTTATCAGGCCGTGTCATTGCAAACTTTCCTGAAAAGTTAACTGCAGAACAAAAAATCTCTGATGCATTAACTGAATTAGGTGTGATGGCTGGGACTCCTGAAGCCAATATTATTAAGTTACCTAATATCAGTGCGTCAATTCCACAATTGAAAGCGTGTATTGCTGAGCTTCAAGCTAAAGGTTATGACATTCCGAATTATCCGGATGAGCCTACAACCGATGCTGAACGTGATACTCAAAGCCGTTATGACAAGATTAAAGGTAGTGCGGTAAACCCGGTATTACGTGAAGGTAACTCAGATCGCCGCGCACCGACTTCAGTTAAAAACTACGCTAAGAAAAATCCGCATTCAATGGGTAAATGGGCAAGTGACTCACAATCTCATGTTGCTCATATGCAAGAAGGTGATTTTTACGGAAGCGAGCAGTCAGTAACGTTAACTGCCGCGGACACAGTGAGTATTGTACTAACGCAAGTTGACGGTCAAGAAGCTGTGCTTAAGAAAAACCTGCCTTTGCTCGCAGGTGAAATCATCGATACTGCAGTGATGAGTAACAAAGCATTGCAAGCTTTTTATGAGCGTGAAATCGAAGCCGCTAAATCTGAAGATGTTTTATTATCGCTTCACTTAAAAGCGACCATGATGAAAGTGTCTGACCCGATTTTATTCGGTCACGCTGTTAAAGTGTTCTTTAAAGACGTATTCACTAAGCATCAAGCATTGTTTGATGAGTTAGGTGTTGATGTAAACAATGGTTTTGGTGATGTTTACGCTAAAATCGCATCGCTACCACAAGCAAAACGCGCTGAAGTTGAAGCTGATATTGCTGCTGTTTACGCAAAGCGTCCAGCACTAGCGATGGTTGATTCTGATAAAGGTATTACTAATCTGCATGTACCAAGTGATATCATTATTGATGCTTCTATGCCTGCTGCTATTCGTTCTTCAGGCAAAATGTGGGGACCAGACGGTCAACTAAAAGACACAAAAGCAATGATCCCAGATCGTTGTTACGCCGGTGTTTACCAAGAAACTATTGCATTTTGTAAGGCCAATGGCGCATTTAACCCAACGACAATGGGCAGTGTTCCAAACGTCGGTCTAATGGCACAAAAAGCAGAAGAGTACGGTAGCCACGATAAAACGTTTGAAGTTGCAGCTGCGGGTGTTGTTAAGGTTATCAACAGTGCGGGTGACGTGCTAATGAGCCACAACGTTGAAGTCGGCGATATTTTCAGAATGTGCCAAGTTAAAGATGCGCCAATTCGTGACTGGGTGAAATTAGCTGTTAAACGCTCTCGTTTAAGCAATACACCTGCAATTTTCTGGTTAGATAGCAATCGTGCCCACGATGCTCAGCTTATCGCAAAAGTAGAACTGTACTTAAAAGATCACGATACAGCAGGTCTTGATTTACAAATCTTAGCGCCAGTTGAGGCAACTCGAGCAACACTTGCGCGCGTTCATGATGGGCTAGATACGATTTCAGTAACTGGTAACGTATTACGTGATTACTTAACTGATTTATTCCCAATTCTTGAATTAGGCACCAGTGCTAAAATGTTGTCGATTGTGCCACTGATGAATGGCGGTGGTTTATTTGAAACTGGCGCAGGTGGTAGTGCACCTAAGCACGTTCAGCAGGTTGAGAAAGAAGGGCACTTACGTTGGGATTCACTGGGTGAGTTTTTAGCGTTAGCGGCGTCTTTAGAGCACTTAAGCCAAACTGAGAACAACGCTAAAGCACAAGTATTGGCAGATACACTTGATACGGCTATTGGTCAATTTTTGGATAGCAACAAGTCTCCTTCACGTCGTGTAGGTGAACTTGATAACCGTGGCAGCCATTTCTATCTTGCTATGTACTGGGCTCAAGCATTATCAGTTCAAACAACTGATGCTGAATTAGCTGCTGAATTTGCAGGGTTAGCTGAATCATTAACTACAAACGAAGCTGCAATTGTTGCTGAGTTAAATGATTCACAAGGTCCAGCTGTTGATTTAGGTGGTTATTTCCGTTTAGATGCAGCAAAAGCAGAAGCGGCAATGCGTCCGAGTGCATTGTTGAACTCTTTCATTACGGCTTAATACAATAATAGGTGTTAATTCGCTTAAATAGCAAAAGCAGAAACGAAAGTTTCTGCTTTTTTGTGCAAAAAATTTAAGTGTGTTGGCTGTTGGACTCGTTAATTTTGTAAGAAAGTTTGTGTTTAAGAAATCTTTTTGGGTGTTTTTTAAGCGAACGAGCTGTGATATGCAATAAAATTATTAAATAAAAAAGGCAGAGATTAAAATCTCTGCCTTTTTGTTTTATAGTTTCAGCTACTATTTAGTAGGTGAAATGGCTGAAGCATGCATCCCTTTTGGGCCCTGCTCAGTTTCGAAATCTACAGGTTGGCCCGCTTTAAGCGTTCTATAACCTTCCATTTCGATTGTTGAATAATGCGCAAATACATCTTCGCCACCCTGATCTGGGCAAATAAACCCGAATCCTTTGGCGTTGTTGAACCATTTAACAGTTCCGCTTGCCATACTTCCACTTCCTTCTGTTGTCTACTTACCAGTAAGATAGTAAAACTTATTTTTATCAGCGGTCTCTATTGCCGCCTCAGAACAGAATGAAATTTGTACGAAAAGATGTCAAGTAAAAATTAACAAAATGACAACATTTAATTAATTTAATAATATCAATTGGTCTTGTACCAAACTAGAGGCTAGTATTAACTCATGGGTAGATTAGGCAGCGTAGAGCACACAGAAGAACGTGTTGAATCGGAGCTACAACCACCTTCAATGTACAAAGTCGTGTTAAATAACGATGATTACACTCCGATGGATTTCGTGATAGAAGTGTTACAACGCTTTTTTAATAAGGATGAACAACAAGCCACCGATATTATGTTGGCTATCCATCACCAAGGTAAAGGAATATGCGGTGTTTATTCGTTTGGCATTGCCGAAACGAAAGTGTTACAAGTAAATCAATTTGCCAAAGAAAATCAACATCCATTACTGTGTTCATTAGAAACTGCATGATGAACGATTTGATTTTCCATTGGTAACTCTGCAGTTTATGAGTATTTTTAGGGGGTGCTTATGCTAAACAAAGATCTCGAAGTCACCTTGAACCTAGCTTTTCAACAAGCTAGAGATTCACGTCATGAATATATGACGGTAGAACATTTATTATTAGCATTAATCAATAACCCATCGGCCAAAGAAGCACTATTGGCTTGTGGCGCGGATATTACTCGTCTTCACGAGGAAGTATCTAACTTCATTCAACAAACAACCCCATTAATCGCCGAAAGCACTGAAGAACGTGAAACCCAGCCAACATTAGGTTTTCAACGTGTGCTGCAACGTGCAGTATTCCATGTGCAATCTTCAGGGCGTAATGAAGTCACTGGTGCCAATGTACTCGTGGCTATTTTTAGTGAACAAGAATCCCAAGCAGTTTACTTACTACGTCGTTGCGAAATCACCCGTTTAGATGTGGTGAATTACATTTCACATGGTTTACCGAAAGATGACGACGATAGTGAAATTAATAATCCAGAAGCATCAGAAGAAGGCAGCGAGTCTGCTGAAGACAGGAGTCTTTTGTCGCAATTTGCTACTGACTTAAATCAAATGTCTAAAGATGGTGTGATCGATCCATTAATAGGACGTGATGACGAAGTAGAACGTGCGATTCAAACCTTATGTCGTCGTCGTAAAAATAACCCGCTATTGGTGGGGGAAGCAGGTGTTGGTAAAACTGCCATCGCAGAAGGCCTAGCTTATCGTATCGTTAACGATCAAGTACCTGATGTAATCAAAGATGCAACGGTTTACTCATTAGATTTAGGCTCATTACTTGCGGGCACAAAATACCGCGGGGATTTTGAGAAACGCTTTAAAGGCTTACTTAAAGAGCTGGGTAAGAATGAACACGCAATTTTGTTCATCGATGAAATTCATACCATTATTGGCGCAGGTGCCGCGTCCGGTGGCGTTATGGATGCATCAAATTTGCTAAAACCATTACTGTCTAACGGTACGCTACGCTGTATGGGGTCGACGACCTTTCAAGAATACCAAAGTATTTTTGAAAAAGATCGCGCCCTAGCAAGACGTTTCCAGAAAATAGATATTAACGAACCATCGGTTGCCGAGACCACTAAAATTCTATTAGGGCTTAAGTCCAAATACGAAGAACACCACGGCGTGCGATACACTCAAGCTGCCATAAGTTCAGCTGCGAGTTTATCGGCAAAACACATCAATGACCGTCACTTGCCTGATAAAGCCATTGATGTAATCGATGAAGCGGGCGCTCGTATGGTGATGTTGCCGCAAAGCAAACGTAAGAAAACCATTGGTCAGCCAGAAATTGAAGCGATAATCGCTAAGATCGCTCGTATTCCTGAAAAGTCCGTATCGTCTACTGATAAGGATTTACTTAAAAACCTTGAGCGTAACCTTAAAATGTTGGTGTTTGGCCAAGACAAGGCGATTGAGGGGCTTAGTTCAGCCATTCGATTATCTCGAAGTGGTTTAGGCGCTGAGAAAAAGCCAGTAGGTAGTTTCTTGTTTGCTGGACCTACTGGTGTGGGTAAAACTGAAGTGACTAACCAATTAGCTTCTTGTTTAAACATGAAGTTAATTCGATTCGATATGTCAGAGTACATGGAACGTCACGCGGTTTCACGCCTAATCGGTTCGCCTCCAGGTTATGTGGGTTATGAGCAAGGTGGTTTGTTAACAGATGCTGTGATTAAAAACCCTCATTGTGTGGTGTTATTGGATGAAATTGAAAAAGCCCATCCGGATGTCTACAATTTGCTATTACAAGTCATGGATCACGGAACCTTAACTGATAATAATGGCCGTAAAGCTGATTTCAGAAATGTCACCTTAGTGATGACAACCAATGCCGGTGTGCAAGAAACCATTCGCACTTCAATTGGGTTTAAGCAGCAAGATAATAGTCTTAATGCTATGTCTGAAATTAATAAGGTATTCACGCCAGAGTTTCGTAATCGTTTAGATTCAATTATTTGGTTTAATCATTTAGATATGACCATTATTGCCAAAGTAGTTGATAAGTTCTTAATTGAACTACAAGCACAACTTGACGAGAAACGGGTGACATTGGAAGTGACTGATGAAGCGCGTACGCTACTTGCTGAAAAAGGCTACGACAAAAACATGGGCGCACGACCTATGGGACGAGTTGTCACTGAGTTGATTAAACGACCTTTAGCCGATGAAATACTGTTTGGTAAATTGGAAGCGGGCGGTACTGCCAAAGTGGATGTTAAGGACAATGAAATTGTCATTAACTGCGAATGCGAAGAAAAGGTGTCGTAATTTGCACATTGGTTTAGTGTTGACGTGTTAATCGTTTAATAAAAATGGCTATCTGAAATCAGATAGCCATTTTTGTATTAACGTTAATCTATAGCCAATAAAAAACCCGACATTTAAGCCGGGTTTTTAAATAGATGAGGCAGTATTAACGTGCGCGGAAGACGATACGACCTTTACTTAAATCGTAAGGAGTCAACTGAACCGTAACTTTATCACCCGTTAAAATACGGATGTAGTTTTTGCGCATCTTGCCAGAAATGTGTGCAATCACAACATGACCATTTTCAAGTTCAACGCGGAACATTGTATTTGGCAAGGTCTCAAGGATTGTGCCCTGCATTTCAATGTTGTCTTCTTTCGCCATTAATTGGTTACCTTTATGCCTTCAAATATAAAAAATTCGCCGTATCATGCCCCAAAAAGCGCTTACTGTAAAGGATTGAAACACTATAGCGTGGGTTCTTTTTCAATATGTTGCCATCCATTTGCCGTTAATATTTGATAAGGGCGATATAAACGTTTGTAATTCATTTTTCTGTTTTCATCAATTTGATAACCTAAATACAGAAATTGCTTGCCTAGCTGCTGGGCTAATTCACATTGTAATAAGATCATATAAACCCCAAGTGAGCGTTTAGCGTAGTCGGGGTCAAAGTAGCTGTAAATCGCAGATAGGCTGCTATTCATAACGTCAGTGACGGCGACCCCAATTAATTTATCTTCTTGGTACACTTCGATATACGTGGGTTTTAGCCAGTCACACAATAAAAAATCCTTATATTGATTTTCACTGGGTGGATACATAGGTCCATCTGAATGACGACCAATGATGTATTTTTCGTATAATGTGTAATGGGCATCTGTGACCTCATGGGTCACTTTCCAATGTAAATCTTGATTATTTTTAAGTGTACGCTTTTGCCTTTTAGATATTTTAAATTCTGGCACGACAACTCGAATGGATTGGCACGCAGAGCAACTAGGGCAACGTGGTTTATATATCGAGTTGCCGTTACGTCTAAAACCCATGCCGAGCAATTGCTCAAACAATGCACTATCAAGTTGAGACTCTTGAATGATAAGCAGCTGCTCTTTTAACCCTTCGATGTAGTTACAATCAAAAGGGTGGCTAATACCCACACTGATACTTCTAGAACTCAAAACAAACCTCTTGTGCTACCCAAGCCTTATTATCGATAACTTGATTACGTAATTGCTTCAAAGAAGATAAAAAATCTTCTCGAGGACATGCTTGAGCCCCCAAGTTTTCTAAGTGTGGATTCATAATTTGTGCATCGATCAATTTAAAACCGTGTTTGACGATATGCTGGTTGAGTATGGCAAAAGCAGCTTTTGATGCGTTAGTTTGACGATGGAACATAGACTCACCACAAAACACACTCCCAACAGCAATACCGTACAAACCACCAATAAGCTGATTACCATCCCAAACTTCGATTGAATGAGCTTTGCCCAATAAATGGAGCTGAATGTAAGCTTCTTGAATATTAGTTGAAATCCAAGTCTCTTGTTGGGTGAGTCTAGGCTCTGAACATGCTCTGATAACATCAGCAAAGGCATGATTAATGGTATAACGCCACTGTGTCTTACGTAGATATTTTTTCATGCTTTTATTAAGTGGCTGAGCTTTTGGCGTAAAAATAGCTCTAGGGTCAGGCGACCACCATAGAATAGGGTCGTCATCATTAAACCAAGGAAAAATCCCTTGATAGTATGCTTCAACTAAACGATGTGGCGATAAGTCACCTCCGACTGCAAGTAACCCATTAGGATCATCGAGTGCTTGTTTGGGATCTGGAAAATGCGGAAGATGATTTAAATAAGACAGTGAGTTCAAATTAAGTATATTATTGACTAAACCTTAATGCCTACGTTAGCGGAATTTTGTCTATGTTGAAACTCACAAACAGCTCAGCGATAAGATTTAGTGCGCTTTTTGCGTTATTTATGTCCATTGTTAGCACTTCTACCTTGGCAGCTTATGACAGAAATCAAGCCGTCCCAGTTGAGAAGGTTGTATACGGTCAAGTCGAGTCCATCAAACATGTCACTGAAACTCAATTAGTTGAAGATCGTAATCTTGGTTGGAAAACCTTTGGCGGGGCATTAATCGGCGGTGTTGTAGGTCACCAATTTGGTGGCGGTTCTGGTCAAGATGTCGCAACAGTATTGGGAGCTTTACTAGGTGGTGCTGCGGCAAATCGATATGGTAATTCAACTCGAACTCTCGAATATCAGCTGATTGAAATGATGATAAATTTAGATGATGGAACCCAAGTGATGGTCATTCAAGACTTAGATCCTGGTATGACATTTGTTGCTGGCGATGAAGTCAGAGTGGTTTACCTTAAAGGTTATGTCAGAGTTGATATTGCAATGTAGTTTGCTCTTGCGCTAAAAGCTTTAACAAGTAAACAAATGCGATAATAAAAAAGGAGCCAGAGGCTCCTTTTTAGTTTTTATAGATTTAGCGAATATTAGAAACCGCGTGGCAGAGTATTCTTACCCGCATTTGCTAATTTTTCACGCCATAATTCTTTCGGTGTTTTACCACCTGAAGCATTCGCTTTCTTAGCAACTGACTTTTTAGCTACGGCCTTCTTGGCTGCAGGTATTGCAGCAGGCTTTTTCGCAACGTCTTTTTTAGCAACTTCCTTTTTAGCCGCAGGAGCTTTATCTGCTGGTTTGCCTTGAGTAGCTTCAAGGTGCATTTGCTCAAGATCGCTAAAGCGTAAAGACTTGCCGCCATCAATTTTATACCAACTGCCTTTCTGTTCAATTTCAACAGTTTTTGAAGTTTGCTTTTCAAGAGCAGCTTTTAATTCGGCGATAAGCGCTTCTTTAGTCAAGTTAGACATTTTGAGACCTATTTTTCTTTAATGAATAGTTTATTTAATGTTTTCAACATCCCTTAAGCCTAATTTTAGTGTTTAATGCACCCAAAAGTCCAATTAAAGCAAAAATAGCCTAGCAAATAATCAATCTTAACAAGGGTTTTTCAATAAGTATTGGACTGCGTTACACTGTTAATATCAAAATTTTTAGGATTAGTTTTATGTCATTAACGTCTGTATCTCGCCAACAATTATCTAAATATCTAAATGATTTTCTTAATGTAAACCAATTTAAAGACTATGCACCAAATGGTCTTCAAGTGCAGGGCACAGAACAGATTAAAACCATCGTAACAGGCGTTACTGCATGCCAAGCATTAATTGAACAAGCCGCGGCGTTAAATGCCGATGCAATTTTAGTGCACCATGGTTTTTTTTGGAAAAGTGAACCTGAAGTCATAACAGGAATGAAATACAATCGAATTAAAGCTTTAATGACCCACGACATTAATTTATTCGGCTATCATTTACCATTAGATGCGCATCTTACATTAGGTAATAATGCTGAACTTGCTAATAAACTGGGTTTAAATGACGTTGAAGTCTGTGCTGACATTCCCCAGAGTTTGCTATGGCAAGGGAAGTTACCTAAGCCATTAACTGCAGATCAAATGTGTGCTTTGTTATCAGATAAACTTAATAAAGAGCCGCTTCATATAGGTGATAAGCAAAAACTCATTTCATCATTAGCTTGGTGTACAGGTGGAGCGCAAGATTATATTGATCACGCGGCATTATTAGGCGTAGATGCATTTATAAGTGGTGAAGTGTCTGAGCGCACTTACCATTGCGCTATGGAACAAAACATCCATTATTTTGCGGCAGGCCATCACGCTACTGAACAATTTGGTATTCAAGCATTAGGTGAGCATCTGGCTCAGGAGTTTGGTGTAAAACATCACTTTATCGACATTGTGAATCCTGTGTAGTTATCACTAAGTCATAACTACATTAATTTATCGTTGTCATCAGCTCATAATTATTAGTAGCTAAAAGTTATCATTTGGCCATAGCTATCATTAGCTAATAGGGAAGCGCATCATGACAGAGTATTTTCTTCAAGCATTTATTTATCTTTCCGCAGCGGTTATCGCAGTTCCAATAGCCCAGAGAATGGGGTTAGGTTCAGTGCTTGGGTATTTGATTGCTGGCGTTGTTATTGGTCCTATTGTAGGGCTTGTGGGCAGCGAAACTAATACTATTCAGCATTTTGCCGAATTTGGTGTTGTGATGATGTTGTTTCTCGTTGGTTTAGAGCTTGAGCCTAAAATGCTCTGGTCAATGAGACATCGTTTAATTGGGATGGGCGGCTTGCAGGTTGGGCTTTCGGCAGGGATAGTGATGGCTATTGCATTGATGTTTGAAATGCAGTGGACTGTGGCCCTAACTATTGGCTTAATCTTTTCATTATCCTCTACTGCGATTGTGCTGCAAACCTTGAATGAGAAGGGGCTTACCAAAACAACAGCGGGCAAAAATGCTTTTGGCGTATTACTGTTTCAAGATATCGCCGTGATCCCCATGTTGGCATTAATACCGCTGTTAGCACTGCCAGAATTAGTGGAGGCAGCACAAGCGTCTGTTGCCGTTGCTGCAGAGCATCATGAAGAGCTGTCCTTGGTTGCTGATTTACATGGCGGTTTATACGCTTTGGTGTTAGTCCTATCGATAGGACTTGTAGTGTTTGGTGGCCATTATTTAAGTCGGCCTGTGTTTAGGTTTATTGCAGATTCAGGTGTCCGAGAAATATCTACTGCCGCAGCATTACTACTGGTTATTAGTATTGCGACATTAATGAGTTTAGTCGGTGTTTCTCCAGCATTAGGTACTTTTTTAGCTGGCGTAGTGCTAGCAAATAGCGAATTTAAGCATGAGTTAGAAACCCACATTGGTCCATTCAAAGGTTTATTGTTGGGGCTATTCTTTATCACTGTAGGTGCTGGGATTGATTTTGAAATCCTGTGGGATTACCTAAGTGTGATTTTAGGAATGACAGCTGCAGTAATGATAGTTAAAGCATTGGTTTTATTGCTATTAAGCTTTATGTTTAAGATTAAAGGCAGTGATAGATGGCTATACACCTTAAGTTTGGCTCAGGCTGGCGAGTTTGGGTTTGTATTATTGAGTTTTAGCCAACAAAATCATGTCATTTCTGCCGAAGTTGCTCAGCCGCTCTCGATAGTGGTGGCATTATCGATGTTCTTGACCCCAGGTTTATTCATTTTTTATGAGAAAGTCATATTGCCTAAATACCAGCAAACTTCAAATGATCGTGAGCAAGATGAAGTGGATGATCAGGGGACAGTTATCATCGCGGGTATTGGCCGTTTTGGGCAGATTGTTAATCGGCTTTTGTTGTCCAATGGCGTTAAAACGGTGGTTCTTGATCACCAAGCAACTCAAGTTGATAACCTACGCAAAATTAATACGAAAGCTTATTATGGTGATGCGACACGTCCGGATTTATTGGAAACAGCTGGTGTTGCAACTGCATCTGTATTTGTTGTGGCGATAGACAACCCTCAAAGTAGTGTTGAGCTAGTTAAACATCTCAAACACAAATACCCTAAGTTAAAAGTCATTAGTCGCGCGTTCGACCGTGGGCACGGACATTTACTCCGCCAAGCTGGGGCTGACTATGTAGAGTCTGAAACTTTCCGCTCAGCCCTTAAGGTTGGCGCTGAATCAATGAAAGCCATGGGTTTCTCAGAGGAACTTGTTGGAAAGCAAAAGCACACTTATATGCGAGTTGAAAGTGAAGCTGCTGAAGTACTTTATAATGAGTGGCAGGGCCGCTCTGATGGCGAAAAGTTTGGCGGTGATTTCATTAATTTATTTATTGAATATGAAGAGCGCTTAAGACAAGCGATTGAAGCAGATACAGAAGCTTATAAAAGCCAACGCTTCGCTCAAGAAACCCCATGTGATCCTGACAAAGATGAGTGTGGTCAAACTCATGATAACGAAATCACTCACTCAGAGAGTAAGTTGATGTCTTAATAAAGACTTATTTAAGACCTAAAAAAGCCGTCATATGACGGCTTTTTTATTAATAATGTAATGGTGATTTCACCAATTACATGACTCGCATTCCAGGCTTTGCGCCAGCATGTGGTTCTAAAATCCAGATATCTTTACCACCAGGGCCAGCGGCTAATACCATTCCTTCTGACTCACCAAACTTCATTTTACGCGGTGCAAGGTTAGCGACCATAACGGTGTGCTTGCCAATTAAGTCTTCAGGCGCATAAGCAGATTTAATGCCGGCAAATACTTGTTTGGTTTTTCCGCCTAAATCTAGCTCTAAACGAAGCAGCTTGTTGGCTTTTTCGATATGTTCAGCTTTAGCAATTAATGCTATACGTAAATCAATTTTAGCAAAATCATCAAAAGTGATTTCAGGTGCCAAAGGCTCTTTTTCAAGCTCTGTTTGGACTTCTTCAACTTTAGGTGCGGCTATTTCAGCTACTTGCAGGTTTTCAGTTGATGCTTCGATAATTGCTTCAATGCTTTTCATCTCAATGCGCTGCATTAATGCTTTGAACTTCGCAATCTCATGCCCCGCTAAATCTTGGCTTAAATTGTCCCAAGTGAGAGTCAATTGTAGGAAGCTTTCAACTTTCAGTGCAAGTTGAGGTAGCACAGGTTTAAGGTAAGTTACTAGAATGCGGAACAAGTTAAGCGCATTACTGCATACTTGATGAGCTTCTTCTTGCTTAGCTTCATCTTTAATTAATTGCCAAGGCGCAGCATCGGCGACATAGGCATTAGCCAAATCAGCTAGAGCCATAATTTCACGCATGGCTTTACCGAACTCACGTGTTTCGTATAGTTCTGCAATGGTGTCTTGTTTCGCTAAGAAAGTGTCAATTAACGTGCTGTCGTTAATTTTAGCTAATTTACCCTCAAAACGTTTGCTAATGAAGCCGGCGGTACGTGATGCAAGGTTAACTAATTTACCAACTAAATCTGAGTTAACGCGCTGTGCAAAGTCTTCAAGATTTAAATCTAAGTCATCAACACGACTGTTTAACTTAGCGGCATAGTAATAACGCAAGTATTCAGGATCTAGGTTATCTAAATAAGTACGTGCTTTGATGAACGTGCCTTTTGATTTAGACATTTTGGCGCCATTGACTGTGACGTAACCATGAGCGAATACACTTGTAGGTTTACGTACTCCTGCACCGTCTAGCATGGCTGGCCAGAATAAGCCGTGGAAGTTAACAATGTCTTTACCAATAAAGTGATAAAGCTCTGTTGTAGAATCTTTTTTCCAAAATTCATCGAAATCAAGGTCGTCACGTTTATCACATAAGTTTTTAAACGAGCCCATGTAACCGATAGGTGCATCTAACCATACATAGAAAAATTTACCTGGTTGGTCAGGGATTTCGAAACCGAAATAAGGCGCATCACGTGAGATATCCCACTGTTGTAAACCTTGATCGAACCATTCTCTTAATTTGTTAGCAATTTCAGGTTGCAGTGAGCCTGAAGATAACCACTCACCTAGCATTGTTTCAAATGCAGGTAGGTCAAAAAAGAAGTGTTCACTGTCTTTCATGACTGGGGTTGCACCTGATACAACAGAGTAAGGATTGATTAAATCTGTTGTGCTGTAAGTTGCACCGCAGTTGTCACAGTTATCACCGTATTGATCTTCGCTTTTACATTTAGGGCAGGTGCCTTTAACGAAACGATCCGGTAAAAACATTTCTTTTTCAGGATCATATAATTGCGAGATAGTTTTGGTCTTAATGTAACCGCCATCGCGTAATTTTAAATAGATATCACTGGCTAGTTCACGGTTTTCATCACTGTGAGTACTATGAAAGTTATCAAATTGAATATTAAAATCCGCGAAATCTTGTTCATGTTCTTTTTGTACTTGAGCAATCATTTCTTCTGGGGTTATACCCATTTGTTGAGCTTTGAGCATGATTGGTGTGCCATGGGCATCATCAGCACAAATATAGTGACATTCATGTCCACGAAGCTTTTGGTAACGAGACCAAATATCAGTTTGAATATACTCAAGCATATGACCTAAATGGATAGGACCATTGGCATATGGGAGGGCACTTGTCACCAGGATTTTACGTTGTGAATTTGTCATTTTGTCTCAACAATCGATTACACTAAATATATGGTCAAGATACTAACCGATCAAAGTGATTATTTCATCAAACAACAACAAAAACGGCTAAATTAGCGCTCATTTTTCTCTAATTCTGGTACACTTGGGCAAATTTTTCGCTGGGAGTTCTGCTTTTGTCTACTTCGCATACAGATTATCAATTAAGTGATGACCTTCTTGGTCCAGTATTGAGTATTTTAGATGCATATCAAGATCCATATTTAGCCGAAGGGTTAGTGTCTGCAGGTTGTGTTAATAAGCTTGCGATAGAAGGCAAACGACTGCTTCTTGGCTTGGTATATCCTTACCCTTGTATGACGCAATATCGCGATACGGTTATGGATGTGACAAAAAAGCTCGCCGTGTTAGACGCCATCGACGAAGTCGAATGCGAAATTGATTTCCAGCCTCGCGTATTTTCAGCCATTGCTTCAGTAGAACCTATTCCAAATATCAAGCAAGTGATTGCTGTGGCTTCTGGTAAAGGTGGTGTCGGTAAATCTACAACAGCTGTCAACCTTGCGTTGGCATTAAAAGCAGAAGGCGCTGAAGTCGGTATTTTAGATGCTGATATTTATGGCCCATCAATCCCAATGATGTTGGGGCTTCAAGGTTTTAAACCTACATCACCAGATGGCAAAATGATGACTGCAGCTTCTGCACATGGCATTTCAGCTCAATCAATTGGCTTTATGCTAGGCGATGGTGAAGCCGCTGTTTGGCGCGGTCCAATGGCAGCAGGTGCATTGAACCAGTTATTAACTGAAACTCAGTGGCCAGAATTAGATTATTTAGTGATTGATTTGCCACCAGGAACTGGTGACATACAATTAACACTGTCACAAAAGTTTCCAGTCAGTGGCACGGTTGTTGTTACAACGCCACAAGATATCGCACTTGAAGATGCTAAAAAAGGCATCACCATGTTCCAAAAAGTGGATATTCCAGTTTTAGGTATCATCGAAAACATGAGTTTTCATTTATGTCCTGAATGTGGTCATAAAGAACATCCTTTTGGTACCCATGGCGGCAGTAAGATTGCAGAACGTTATGAAGTGCCATTATTGGGCGCATTGCCGCTTAATATTAATATTCGTGAGTCAATGGATGAAGGTAACCCTGCGGTTGCCAGTAAGCCAGATTCAGAAGTTGCTGCTATTTATCGTGAAATTGCCCGTAAAGTGGGTGCTCAACTTGCCAAGCAGCAAAACAAAAACACAGTTTCAATCAGTATTTCAGACGACGAGTAAGGTTAAGTAATGAATTCTCAGCAATGTGTCATTATTGGTATCGCAGGTGCTTCAGCATCAGGCAAAAGTTTAATTGCCCAAACGATTTTTGAAGAACTAAAGCGCGACCTGGGCACCGATCAAATCGGTGTGATTAATGAAGACGCTTATTACCGTGACCAAAGTCATATGACAATGGAAGACCGTGTTAAAACGAATTATGATCATCCTAAAGCACTGGATCATCAACTATTAGCTGAACACCTTAAGCAATTAAAGAAGGGTGAGCAGGTAAATATTCCTTGTTATAGCTACAAAGAGCATACTCGCATGAGTAAGACTCTGGATATGCAGCCTAAAAAGGTCATTATCTTAGAAGGTATTTTACTGTTAACTGATCCTAAATTACGTGAACTTATGGATGCGAGTGTATTCATGGATACACCGCTGGATATTTGTTTCTTACGTCGTTTGACTCGTGATGTAGCTGAGCGCGGGCGTACTATGGAATCAGTGATTGCTCAGTATAAAGCTACTGTTCGTCCAATGTTCTTACAGTTCATTGAACCGTCAAAGCAGCACGCTGATATTATTGTCCCTCGCGGTGGTAAAAACCGTATTGCAACAGATATCCTCAAAGCAAGGATCCAACATCTGTTAGCAAGATAATCTTAAGATAACAAGGATGTGATCTCAGATTTGCTAGATAAAGGCTTCATTACTGTGGAGCCTAATTCTTAACTGAGACCACTCTGGTATCAGTGTTTCCAGCTCTTACATTCACTCTTGCCATTATCTTTAAATCGCTATTTTGCAATGCTTGCTAATCGCAGCGATTATTGAACTTAACTTATTAGTATAAATAGTTAGTTAAATTAGATAAGTCTGGCTAAAATAATAGACAAGTTTTACAACACCTTAAGACAGGGAAATCATGGTTTCGGTATTTGTGAATGGACAATCTGAAAATACGGTTCAAGCGCTTGATAGAGGGCTTGCCTATGGCGATGGTGCGTTTGCGACTATGCGCGTTGCTCAAGGTCAGATTTTATTTTTGAATGAGCATTTAGATAGATTGCAGCAAGCTTGTCATCGTTTAGGTTTTAATATTCAAGATACAACCTCATTAATTCATCGACTAAGCCTCCATGCTCAAACACTCACACATGGCTGCATTAAACTACTGTTAAGCCGAGGTGTTGGCGGTCGAGGTTATACAGCTCCTGAATCACCAGAAGTTTGTGAAGTCATTTCATTACATGAATTACCTGCAATATATGCCCAGTGGCAAACCAATGGTATTGCTTTAGCGCTTTCTCCAGTGGCATTAGCTAAGCAGCCATTATTAGCGGGAATGAAGCACCTCAACCGTCTTGAGCAGGTCTTGATAAAGCAACAAGCGCTTCCGCAAGGGGTCGATGATTGGCTAGTGTTAGACACTGATGACCATGTTATAGAATCCTCCATGGCCAATGTCTTCATAGTCAAAGGTAATCAAGTTATCACTCCTACCATGTCGCATAGTGGCGTTTCAGGTGTTATGCGTGAACAAATAATTGATGCGTTATTAAAGAACAATATTGAAGTATTGGCGCAAACAGTGACCTTAAGTGACTTACAAAATGCAGACCATGTATTTATCAGTAATAGTTTATTAGGTATGGTGAATATCAATCACATAAATTTAGGCACGATTAATGCCAATTTAAGCTCTAAGCATCACTATAAACCTTGGGGAATGACCCATAACTTATTAACTCAGCTTAAACTTTTATACTAAGGTTTTTATTAAAAAAATATGAAAAAAACCATTACAATTATTCTTACATCGTTAATGACATTAACAACAGTCGCTTGTGTCATTGGCTTTTGGGGCTACCAGCAAATTATTGCTTACCCAAATCAGGTGTTAACAATTGATGAACCCACTGAATTGACAATCGCACAAGGCATGAATGTCACCAAACTTGGGGCAGAGTTAGAATCTAAACAGATTATTTCTGATAGTTGGAAACTCAAATACCTTGTTAAAATTAATCCTGAATATGCACATATTCGAACTGGGCTATATCAAATCACTCCAGGTGATAGCATCGACAGTTTACTTACCAAGCTTAATCGTGGCGATGAAATGACTTTTTCAGTCACCTTAATTGAGGGTAAGACAATTAAAGAGTGGCATGAGTCGTTGGTTGATTTACCGCACTTGAGTTTTGATGAAGATGTGTTTAATCGTATTTTGGTCAAAAATGGTGATGACTCTGGGCTACCTGAAGGCAAGTTTTTCCCAGAGACTTACCAATACCAAGCAAGTGATTCACTTGAGTCGATTTTAGAGCGTAGTTACCAAATGATGCAAAAAACACTTGCAGCAGCTTGGAATGAACGAGACCCAGATCTTAAATTAAAAACGCCGTATGAATTACTGACCATAGCGTCGATTATTGAAAAGGAAACGGGTAAACCATCTGAAAGAGATTGGGTTGCCGCTGTATTTAATAATCGCTTGAAACTGGGGATGCGTTTACAGACCGATCCTACCGTCATTTACGGTATGGGAGAGCGATATAAGGGCAATATTACCCGCAGTGATTTACGTGAACATACTGCATTTAATACCTACCGCATTAACGGTTTACCGCCAACGCCCATTGCTGCGCCAAGTAAAGCAGCGATTTTTGCTGCGGCAAAACCTGCAGATGTAAACTATTTATATTTTGTCTCACGTAATGATGGCAGCCACGTGTTTTCAGAGACGCTAGCGCAGCATAACCGCGCAGTAAACGAATACCAGAGAAATAGAAAATGACCCAAGAGCAAGCAAAGTTTATCGTTATTGAAGGACTAGAAGGCGCAGGTAAATCTAGCGCGATTGAACTGGTAAAAAAAATCATCACTCAGCATAGCCATCAAGAACCTGTATGTACTCGTGAGCCTGGCGGTACACCGCTTGCTGAAAAAATGCGGGATTTAGTCAAAGTTGCTGATGAAACGGATCCTCTTTGTGATGAAGCTGAATGTTTACTTTTTTATGCTGCAAGAGCGCAGCTAATTGCTAATGTGATTAAACCAGCGTTAGCCAAAGGGACTTGGGTATTAGGTGACCGTCATAATTTATCTTCATTAGCTTACCAAGGCGGTGGTCGAGGGCTTATGCCTTTAGTTAAATCAATTAGTGATATTACCTTGAAAGGCTTTAAGCCTGATTTGACTCTGTACTTGGATATTGACCCACAATTAGGCCTTGCAAGAGCTGCCAGTCGTGGAGAATTAGACAGAATTGAAATTCAAAAAATTGAATTTTTTGAACGAGCTAGAACAACATTTCTATCTTTTGCGGCTGAAGATGACACCATCATTGTGATTGATGCTAGTCAGACGATTGAGCAAGTTCATGCGCAAATCACTCGTGAATTAACAGCTAGGTTAAGCTAAAACATGTCAAGAATGTTTAATAAGGCAAGCAGATAATGCAAGCATTCAGTTTACAACAGCTACCTTGGTTAGATGCACCATTTGAGCGCTTTGTTAAAGAGCGGAGCTGTGGGCATAGTGCCCATGCGCAACTGGTCAGTATTGATCAGGGGCTAGGTGGACATATTTTAGCAAATGAGATGGCTGAAGCGGCTATGTGCACTGCATTAACACCAGTGGGTGCGTGTGGGCATTGTAAGAGTTGCTTACTTTTTAAGGCCGGCACTCACCCTGATTGTCATCAAATTAAAGCTGATGGAACACAGATTAAGGTCGACCAGATCCGTGATTTATGTCAAAAGCTTACCGTAACGGCTCAGCAAGGTGGCCAACGAGTTGCTATTATTTTTAATTGTGAGCAGTTTAATTTAGCGTCAGCCAATGCATTACTTAAAACCTTAGAAGAACCAGGCAATAATATCTTAATCATTTTGCAGACTGATGTGCCTTCTAGATTACTTGCGACAATTAAAAGTCGTTGCCAGCAAGTGGCTTTTCATGGTCCCGACAGAAAGCAAGTTTATCAATGGTTACAAGCGAATCAGTTGCTGCCTTCTGTAAGTGCTGGCGAAAAGCCACATGATGTCACTTGGTGTTTGAGTATGATAGGCGGGCCTTTAAAGTTAGCTGAGAGCCTTGGCAGTAATCACTATCAGCAGCTGATACAGTTTCGAACAGATTGGGCGTTAAGTATTAAATCAGGCCACTTGAGCGGCAGTTTAAATAAAGTTTCTGAGCATCAAATTGTTGATGCACTTAATGTTTTATATTTGTACTTAAGACAATATGTGTTAAAAAGTAAAGAGCTAGATGCATTAGCTGTGAGTAACATTATTGGTTTGTCTTCGAAAGTGGCACAAATGTGCCAACGACTAGCAACTATGGCGAGTATCAATGCACCTGCTTTATGTCAGGATTATATACTCGAATTTAGACAACTTATTCATCTTAAATAATAGACTGAGATTATGACCGATCTTGTTGTAAATTTTGATACTCTGCACCAATTGTACAGAGCTTATATGCCGTTTATTAAACCTGCGGGTTTATTTATCTCGACAACCGAAAGCCATTTTTTGGGACAAGAGCTGTCGATTTCGTACAAGTTACCCGGCACTATGCAAATGACCGACTTTAAAGGCGTGGTAGTTTGGATTAACCCATTAGGGGCTTCAGGTGGTCGACCTGCTGGGATTGGGGTAAAAATTAAAACTGATCCGGAAAGTCATAAGCATCACATTGAAAAATTACTCTCAAGTGAACTTTCTTCAAGTGATTTGACCTGTACTATGTAGCTAGGTATTCTTGCTGGCTTATTTTAGCTTTTGATAGAATTCTCATGTTAATTGATTCACATTGCCACTTAGACCGTTTAAAAGCGGCACCTGACCAATCTAGTTTGCAAGCCATTGTTGATGGTGCTAAATCCCGCGGTGTAGATTACCTGCTGTGCGTCAATGTGCGCCAGCAAGGTTTCGAATCTATGCGTGAAAAGATGGCGCAATTTGATAATGTATTCCTTTCCTCTGGTGTTCACCCGCTTGATGTCCAAGATGGCCTAAATGTCGATGAAATTAAACAGTTCGCTACCGACCGTAAAGTGGTTGCTATTGGTGAAACTGGGCTAGATTATTTTTATGCCCCAGAAACGAAAAACCTTCAACAGCAGTGCTTTGAACAGCAAATTTCATTAGCTGTTGAGGTGAATAAACCCCTAATCGTCCACACTCGTGATGCACGTGAAGATACCATTGCCATGTTAAAAGCGGGCAATGCTGACAAAGTAGGTGGTGTACTGCATTGCTTCACTGAAAACTGGGAAATGGCTAAAGCCGCAATTGATTTGGGTTTTTATATTTCTGTATCCGGTATTGTGACATTTAAGAATGCTGGTGAACTGCGTAGCGTTATTCGTCAAGTGCCTCAAGATAGATTACTGGTAGAAACTGACTCGCCTTATTTAGCGCCAGTTCCTCATCGTGGTAAAGAAAATCAACCTGCTTACGTCCGTGATGTAGCGGAATTTGTTGCTGAGCTTCGCGGTGAAAAGTATCAAGATTTAGCGGATTACACATCTGAGAACTTCTTTAATCTATTCACAGATGCAGCCAAACTGATTGGTCGCTAGTGACGTATAAAGTCGTTTATTCCTTTTGATAAGACAAAAAAAGACCCAAAACTATCCAATTGTTCTGGGTCTAGGGGAATGGCTCTTATTAAAAAGAGCCCTGCGCTACTGTTGAGAGGCTATTCTCAGTAAACATGAACGAGAATAAAGCTTTAAAACTACTTTATTCTCGAAAATAAATCGTCTGCACAAATTATAGTTGCCTATTTAAAATTTGCACAATTAATACACTAAAATTGGTTGTTAAACGAATAAATAGCTTTTGTTAGATACAATACTGACTGAAAAATACAGTAAATTAATTGAATTAGAGTCAATTAAACTATTCAGATAATATCTGACTCGTTACTTTTAACTGCTTTATTATTTCAACAATTAAATCGTTTCAATTTTATCTTTAACCAATTCCCTTGGTAAATTATTTTTAAGACGATGTCCCAAGTGCTTTACTACGCCAAGTGGTTTGTGATGAAAGCTAACGATCATTTCACCTGCGGGTGTGGTATCTAATCCCTCAATATCACTGGTTGGAATATCACGGCCCATTAAAAATTCAACTGCTTGCGAACGATTTAACTCAATAACTCTATCTTGGTTACTAACAAAGTCACTTAAGGCAATGATGGCTTCATGTTTAACTTTAAAGCCTTTTTTGAGCACGTCTGCGAGTTTGAACCCAATACGCTGAAAACGCATTAATCCAATAAATTGACTAAATTGGGCTGGGAATAACCAGTATTCATCATCACGGGTCATCACATCAAATTGCTGCGGTAAGTGAATATTAAATGACTTAGCTAAATACTCAGCGATTTCTTCAGTTTGTTTCGCTTTAGCTGAGACAAAAGGAAAGTTTCGCTGCTGTTTAGGGCATTTTTTTAATCTTGGAACCGACACAGTCTTTCTAATTTTAGCGACAAAGAACCCTTCACTATCAAATATCTGCGGCCAAACATGCAAGAATCCCTCTGGTGTACAGGCTTTTTCTGCATTTTTGAATAAATGGTTTAGTGGTAAAAATTCTACTGAGTCAGGATATTGTTGCTGAATAAAATGACATATTTGTTGGTTTTCAATCTGACTTAACGTACAGGTTGAGTAAACCAGTGAACCACCAGGTTTTAGCGCTAAGAAAGCAGATTCAATCAACTGCTTTTGCGTTTCAGCAATGTCGGTAACATCATCCAGTTGCCAGTTTTTTAGTGCATTAACATCTTTTCGCACAGTGCCTTCGCCACCACAAGGGGCATCAAGTAAAATCGCATCAAACTTCTCATAGAGGTATTCACCAAATACCTTACCATCAAAATGGGTTAATGCTGTTTGGCGAATGCCCATGCGCTGGACATTGGCATGTAAAATTTTTACGCGGCTTGCTGAGTATTCGTTGGCAATTAATAAGCCTTGGTTTTGCATTAATGCAGCAAGTTGAGTGGTTTTTGAACCTGGCGCTGAGGCAACATCTAATACAATTGACTGGTTGTCTATATCTGTAGTATTAAAATCATCGAATAATGCTTCTGGAGGCAGCATTGAGCTGGCTTCCTGAATGTAGAACAGTCCCTGAATATGCTCAACACTATTTCCTGGTTGTTGCTTTTCATCATGGATAACCCAAAAACCTTCATTGCACCATGGGATAGGCTCAAACTCCCAACCTTTGGATTGCATGATTAGTTTAAAATCTGCCACCGATATTTTTAGTGTATTTACGCGAATTGATTTTCTTAATGGACGTTGACAGGCTGAGATAAACTCATCCATATCAAGATGTTCAGGAAGTTCTGCCGCAATGTGTGTCAGGTAATCAGGGTTAATTTGAGCCATAGTAAAAAATTTCTATAAAACAACTGTGTAATAATGAAATAGATTATATCATGCATTAATAAAGCTTAGGTTTCCCGTACTACAAAAGCTAAACAAAAACGCGATCAGCGTCGGTCGATAATGATGGAGTATTAAGTGCTGAATAGAGTGTGGTTATTCTTTTTCCTTACAGCTGCGATAGCTATCGTTGTGCAGTTGTTTAATGGTCATGTTGAAGTCTTAAGTGATTCGGTCAATGCCGTATTTAGCAGCGCAAAACTCGCGGCTGAAATTTCTATTGGTCTTATTGGCGTGTTAGCGCTGTGGATGGGGTTAATGCAGGTGGGGGAAAAGGCCGGTGTTGTAGGTGTTTTCGCTCGTTTATTTGAACCTTTGTTATCAAAGCTAATGCCTGATGTGCCAAGTGGGCATCCTGCATACGGTAGTATGTCGATGAATTTAACTGCTAATATGCTCGGCCTCGATAACGCCGCGACGCCATTGGGCTTAAAGGCGATGCAAGATCTTCAAAGTCTTAATCCAGAAAAAACTGTAGCGACTAATGCGCAAATTTTATTCTTAGTACTCAATACTTCTTCTGTTACTTTAGTTCCTGTCACTGTGTTTTTGTATCGGGCTCAACAGGGCGCTGCTGCACCTGCTGATGTCTTTTTGCCTATTCTACTTGCCACAGTCGCATCAACATTAGTGGGCCTGACGATTGTTGCTATTGTGCAGCGAATTTCCTTATTCAATGGTGTTGTTCTTGCTTATGGCGCGACGTTAATTAGCGTATTAATTGCCAGCGTTTTTTATTTGATGACATTATCAGCAGAGGCTATTGGCACTTTATCGACAACCTTAGGCAATGGTATATTAATGGTGCTCATTTTGAGCTTTATTCTGACTGCAGGTTATCGAAAGGTAGCAATATACGACGAATTTGTTGAAGGCGCTAAAGGCGGGTTTTCGCAAGCCATAATGCTTATTCCATATTTGCTTGCAATGCTATTGGCTATTGGACTATTAAGGGCATCAGGTGCGTTAGATTACGCTTTGCAGGGCTTATCTAATCTAGTGTTGTTATTTGGCTTTGATAATCGGTTTGTTGAAGCTATGCCTACAGCCTTGATGAAGCCGTTTAGCGGCTCAGGCGCCAGAGCTATGATGCTTGAAACAATGGACCATCACGGCGTTGATTCATTCGCTGGACGTTTATCTGCAATCTTTCAGGGTAGTACCGAGACTACATTCTATGTCTTAGCGGTGTATTTTGGTTCGGTTGGCATTAGAAATAGTCGTCATGCTTTAGGGTGTGGTTTAGCTGCCGATGTCGGTGGTATTATGGCTGCTATTGGAGTGTGTTACTGGTTTTATGGTTGAATCTTTAATTATCCGTAACAATAAAAAAGTCGGCATAAGCCGACTTTTTTATTCACTGATTCTCTTTATTGATTTAATAGATTAGTGATTACCTAACTTTTTACTTATTGTTTAACTTGCTCAGGTTGCCATCTGCGCCATTCTTCTTTCATCTTATTATAAAGACTAAAGCTAGCACCTGATGACAAAGCGTTCACATCAGTTGTCACATCTTCAGTAACTACCGAAATACCACCTGATAGTAAGGTTTCTAAAGAGCCTGTTTCGATTTGCGCACCAGAGAAAATACCTACTTCCAATTTGATGCCAGATGCATCCCAGAATCGGCTCGATTTATTAACAAGGTGCGTGTATTGCTTTTCAATGTGGGAGTACATTAAGACTTTATTGCCGCTATCTGATAACGAGTAACCATCAACTTGGCCAATAGATATCCCCCTGAAAAATATCGGTGTGCCCACTTTAATTGAACCTAATTGCTTGTCTTCTAAAATTAGCGTGACTGCGTCTTCGTCTATGTCTGCATCATATCTTGCTGATAAATGCGCTTCAAATGAATCAGTTGCTTCAGTTTGCTTACCTGGTAATACACCAATATATGGACCTGTGATTAAGGTTTCTGGTGCTTTAATCCCTGCTAATGATATTTGAGCATCAACAACAAAGAACTCAGTATCAGTTTGTGTAAAATGATCCGCATATTCACCGTAGAGGTAAGCCGATGCCGTCAAGCTATCAAGATCCTGATTGAGCTTTACTTGTTGAACAACACCGATTTGATGACCTTGATATCGAATAGCGGCTTTAGAAGCCACTTTAGCCTCTGCCGGTAAGATAAGGGTAATGGTTTTAGCTTGTTTAAGGGCTAATTCTTTTGAGTCATACAAACGCTGTTGATTGCCTATTTGATCTTCATTGAGTAAGCCTAGGCTGATGCTGCCTTTTAGTGCGCCTTCAAGCGGGGCAATATTGACTTCAACTCCAGATAAACTTGCATCAATGGTCGCTGCGTCATTACGCCAAAAAACGCTATTGTCACGGACTAGTTGGTTAAATTTATGTTGGATAGATAAAGTAATTGAAAATTGATCAGTTTTGCTTTCCCAGTCGACTGCTTTAACGGAGCCAATTTGCATTTTTTTGTAATAAACCGGTGAGCCTGCAGATAAACCTGCACCATCAATACTCTCAAGTGACATTGTGGTTAGTTTATGTTGATTTATAGACTCAAGGGCATGCTCAGTGGAGTTATAAAGTGCATATTGGCTATTAGGTCTAACTGATGCTTTGGTTTTTCCTCTGACCAGAGATACAGCACCCGCGACAATGGTATTTAAATCACGAGTTGTGACAGTAACGCCATCTAATGACGCATCTATAGTTAGAGCAGACTCAGAAACAAAGTGGCTGTCAGTGGTTAATAGACTTTGAAATTCGGGCAATATTTCAACTCTATACTCAACACCACTAAAATCATGAGAGAAGGTCACTTGAGTTACTTCACCAATTGGCATTTGTTTGTATCTTACTTCAGCGCCTTCTGTTAATCCGCTATGTTCTTCTGTAGTAAGTTTGATATGAAGCTTATCACCGCTAAGGAGGTCAGGAGCTTGATTTTGTAATGTGAATTGAGCCGGTAAAGTGGTTTCAGCAACTCCAGGTAAGACATTAACCACGCTACCCGTTAATAAGCGACTTGCATGCTTTACACCGTCCATTGATATTTCTGCGCCGGCTACCCAAAACTGGCTATCAGCATTAAGTAGCTGTTGATATTGACTATCAAACTTGGCTAAAAATTTAACCCCGTTTTCGGTAAGTTTAGTTTGGTGAATTTTACCTACTTCGATACCGCGATATACGATGGCTGAGCCTTGACTTATATCATCTGCATTATCGGCTGTTAAAACAAATTCAACACCTTTGACAGCACTTTCTTCATCTGGATATAAAACGTAGTTGTCTCCTGTAACGGCCTTGGCAGCTTTAGTATCAGAATTAAAGCTGATACCTCCTGCTAGTAAAGACGCGAGACTCTCTGTGTTAACTTTGATTCCCGATAGTGACGCATCGATTTTAAGACCTGAGACATTCCAAAATTGTGAATCCTGGTTAACTAGGTGTGCATATTGCTGCTCGATAAAGGTGCTGATAATAATAGTGTTGCTATCGATTAAGCGATAATTAACAACTTTACCAACAGGGACTTGGCGATAAAAAACCAATGAGCCCACATCAAGAGAGCCTAAAGTCGGGGTGGTCAGTTTTACAACAATACCTTCTTCTTCATTTGGGATCATTGAAGGCGCTTCGGTTGAAGCAATAAATTCAGAAGTAGAACTACCGTCTCCAGGCTCAATCGCAATGTAATTTCCTGAAAATAACGTATCTAAACCTTCAATTCCAGTAATGCTGGCTTTAGGTGTGACTAACCAAAAGAGCGTGTTTTTATTAAGGAACGGGTCCGAACGATAATCCATGACGATTTTAACATTCACCCCTGATAAATCTTTATCAAGGCTAATATCTGTTACTTTACCAACTGTTAATCCTTGGTATTTGACAAGGGTTTTTCCGATATCGATGCCAATAGCACTTGGGAAATGAACTTGTATTTCGATTCCTGATTCTTTGATACTTTTAACTCCAAGCCAAGCGCCTAGAGCAAGTGCCACAATAGGCAGTAACCAAATAGGTGAGAAGAGTTTCTTTTTAACGACTTTTGGTGATTCAATTCGTGTCATTGTTTTTTTCCAAGCGATCCCAAAGTAAACGTGTATCAAGTACCTTTGCAGCTAATTGAGTCAATAGTATGACTAGCGCGAACGCTGTAGCGGCAGGTGCAGGTTTTGCATCAAGAAGTTGTCCCATATTCACTACAGCAACAGTTAGCGCAATAACGAATAAATCAAGCATAGACCATCGTCCAATCCACTCGATGATATGGAAACCAACCATGAGCTTCTTTTTAGAAATAGGTAAATTGAAACTTATTGCGGTTAAGTAAATGGCTAAGCCCGCAATCTTTAACCAAGGCACTAATATACTGGCTGTAAACACAATAATAGCAATTGGGATCATATCTGAATGCACCAGATGTACAATACCAGTAAAAATAGTGTCATATGTCACTTTGCCTTGGTTAGTCAGCATTGTGATGGGATAAATATTGGCAGGTATTAATAATATGGCAGCAGTGATGAGTAACGCCCAACTCTGCTGTAAACTTTGTTCATTTCTGGGTTGTATTTTTGAGTAACAGCGACTGCATCGTGCATCTGAAATGGCATTAATATTACGACAGGTACCACAAAGTGTCATGCCAATTTCTTTGCCTTGCTTAGCAGTGTTAAAAGCATGCTCTTTGGGCAAAAGGTTCTCTGTCAGATGAGTTTCAGCTAAATTGCTTTCAGTCGTTTGTGTCGAATTATTCTTCATGAACCATTCTCCACATATGTTCTAAATTGTATTCACGCTGTAAAAATAAAATCACCAGAAATAGCATTCCAAAACAAAATGTGCCCATGCCTAGATAAATATCTGAAAAATCCGATAAATTAAATGCAGCCACTAAGAATGAAATTACATAAATTTCTAGCATTGATAGTTGTGAAAGTAGCCCATGGTTTTTTAGTAATCTGCGATAGGTTTGTTGCCAAAAGTCAGAATGCAGGCGGCGCTTAACAATTATGATTTGTAACAATATCGACAAGATTAATAGCCCAGGGGCAATCACTGCTGCAGCAATAACTGCAACTGCCACAATCCAATAACCTTGTACCCAAACCGCAACAGCACTCTCATAAACGGTCGTTGCCCTAATACTGCCTAAAAAATGAATTTCTAAAACAGGTAGAAAGTTGGCTGGGATATAAAAAAGTATAGCGGCAATACATAAAGCAAGCATGCCATTAACCGAGCAATAGGGTACGTCGTAAAGTGCCGTGTGACAACGAGGACATAATGCCCGAACATTAGAGGGCAGAGCACGACGTTGTACAGCTAAATCACAAGAACGGCACAATATAATGGTGTCTTGATCTAAACTTTTTGGCATATAAAAACTAAAACCATCCATTTAGTAAATGTGAGCAGCTAACTCCTGATGCAATTTGAGACATGTTTTAACGGCTATATTGCCTTAAATATGAGCTCAATCTGAGTTTATCTGTCCGGATTCGAGTTACAATGAAATGAGATAATACCAGAATAATCAGAATACTTGCATCAGAAGTTAGTTCTATGACACTCTATGCACTGTATATAAAAACAGTAAGAGGTTAATCATGGCGGTAATTACAAAGTTTGTCGTGGTCAGAGAAGGGGTGGAAAAGATGACGTTCACATCTAAAAAAGAAGCCGATGCCTATGACAAAATGCTCGACATTGCAGATAACTTAGTTCCTTTTATTACTAGCGCTGAGTTAAAAATTGACGAAAATAGTGTTGAGAAACTTGCATTTTATCTTGCGTCTAATAAAGATGAACTCGCAAATTTACTCAAAGGCGTCGTAAAGGCAAAACCGGCAGCGGCAAAACCTGCGACAAAAAAAGCCACTAAAAAAGCGGCAGCAGAATAAAATAATTGTTAGGAAGTAGAATGAAAGCTGAATTATATGACACCTTAAATCGACAAGTACTGGCTTTAATGGATGGCGAAGACGACCTTATTGCAGGTATGGCAAACTTTTCAGCGTTGTTGAATGATAATTTAGACGATATTAATTGGGTTGGCTTTTACATTAAACGTAATGACCAATTAGTGCTGGGTCCATTTCAAGGTAAAGTGGCCTGTACTCGTATTATTATTGGAAAAGGTGTTTGCGGTACAGCTGCGGCATTAGATCAAACTCAACTTGTTGAAGATGTACATCAATTTGAAGGTCATATTGCATGTGATGCAGCCAGTAATTCTGAAATTGTAGTACCTGTGCATCATGGTAAAGATGTGATCGCAGTGTTAGATATTGATAGTCCTTCTTTGAATCGTTTTGATAAAGATGATCAAAAAGGCCTAGAAAACTTAGTTAAAAGCTTCGAATCTTGCTTATTTGCTTAATTTGCGACCAAATAAGCCAAATTGCAGGTCGCAATCGCTGACACGAGCTTTATAATACTGAGCTGCACGCATTACTATGTTCAAAATTTATTTACTGTAAATATGCAGGTAAGTAAGTTAATTTGTTAAGGCATGTTTCAATTGCTTTAGCAATCATGTAGGAAATGCTAATTTGAACGTTAAGCAAGACTCTGTTTAACGAAAGATAAACGACTGTAACTAGCTAAGATAGCTATAAACCAGTCCCCTTATATAACGTGGAAGTAAAAATGGAATCAACAGACAAGTTGACCGACACCAACGCAGTTTTAGCGTATTTATATGAAACATTTCCTTTATGCTTTATAGCAGAAGGTGAAACTAAGCCATTAAAAATTGGGTTGTTTCAAGATTTAGCTGAAAGGTTGGCTGAAGATTCTAAAGTAAGTAAAACACAATTACGTGTTGCACTTAGACGTTATACAAGTAGCTGGCGTTACCTTAAAGGTGTTAAAACCGGTGTTCAACGTATTGATCTTGATGGCCAAGACTGTGGTGAACTTGAACAAGAGCATATCGATCATGCTCAGCAGACCTTAAAAGAAGGTCAAGAAAAAGCCAAAGCTAAGCGTCAAGCGCAAGCAGCTAAAGCAAACCCTAAGAAGACAGCTAAAAAAGCACCTTCTTCAAAAGCAGCTCCTGTTAAGAAAGACCGTCCTGCGAAGGCTAAAAAGCCTGCTGCACCAAAAGTTAATTATGTTGCTGCAAAATTTGACGAGCTTAAACAAAAACAACGTGTTAGTGTCAAGTTAGGACAAAATCCTGTTGCTGGCGTTATCACTGATATCAAGAAAGAAGATGTCCATGTACAGCTTGATTCTGGTTTAGTCGTTAAAGTACGTGCAGAGCATATTTTATTATCGTGATCATTTAAGGAGTAACTTGTTGATGCGAAAACTCACTTTGGCTGCGTCGATTGCCACTTTATTTGTCGGTTTTTCGGCTTGGGCAATTTCACCAACTATTCAAATCAACGAGTTACCTAAACTTGAGCAAGAGCCTCAACACAAGGTTGCGAGTAAGAGGGTAACGAATTTATTCACTCGTTCTCACTACCATCGCTTTGAGCTTGATGATGCTTTTTCTGAGTTGATTTACGACCGATATCTACAACAGTTAGATTTCAGACGTAACGTGCTTACTCAAGCAGATGTTGATAGCTTTAAACAATATCAGCATCTGTTTGACGATATGGTCAAAACTGGCAATATCGAACCTGCCTTTAATATGTTTTCTTTATTGCAAAAACGTCGTTATGAACGCTTTGCCTACGCATTGACTTTATTAGATAAAGAATTTGACTTCACTGAAGCGGATGATGCCTACGAATTTGATCGTGAAGAAGCGGCGTGGCCTAAAGATGAAGCAGAATTAAATGAGTTGTGGCGACAACGTGTTAAATACGATGCATTGAACCTCAAACTTGCCGATAAAGACTGGGAAGAAA
Organism: Shewanella sp. KT0246; assembly: GCF_019654955.1. GTDB lineage: Bacteria > Pseudomonadota > Gammaproteobacteria > Enterobacterales > Shewanellaceae > Shewanella > Shewanella goraebulensis. The sequence goes on from NZ_BPEV01000029.1 coordinate 56,501, forward strand.
CAGTCGAAATATTAGGTAAGCGTTATAACAATGCCATTAAGCGTTTAAGCCAAACTCACAGCGAAGATGTATTCCAAGGTGTGATGAACGCCTTTGCTCGTACAGTAGAACCTCATACAAGTTATTTATCTCCTCGTAATGCAGAGCGTTTCCAAATGGAAATGAACCTAAGTCTTGAAGGCATTGGTGCGGTATTGCAAATGGACGATGACTACACAGTTATTAAAAGTTTAGTTGCTGGAGGCCCTGCAGCAAGCAGTGAAAAGCTGTCTCCAGAAGATAAAATTATTGGTGTTGGTCAAAAAGACGGCGAAATAGTTGATGTTATTGGTTGGCGTTTAGATGATGTTGTTGAGTTAATCAAAGGGCCTAAAGGCAGTGAAGTTAACTTAGAAATTCTGCCTAAAAAAGGCGGCGCAAATGCTAAAACATTCGAAGTCACCATTATTCGTGACAAAATTCGTTTAGAAGACCGCGCAGCGACATCAAAAGTAATTGAGCCTTCAGAAGGCGAATTTGCAAACCGAAAAGTGGGGGTTATTCAAATTCCTGGCTTCTACATGAACTTATCAGTTGATGTAGAGAAAGAAATTGCCAAACTTAAAGAAGATAAAGTTGAAGGTATTATCATCGATTTACGTGGTAATGGCGGTGGCGCATTAACCGAAGCGACTTTATTAACTGGTTTGTTTATTGATATGGGCCCAGTGGTACAAATTCGTGATGCTAATGGCCGTGTGACTCAAAATCGTGATAATGACGGAAAAAGTGCATACAGCGGACCATTAACAGTAATGGTCGATCGCTATAGCGCTTCAGCTTCAGAGATTTTTGCCGCAGCTCTCCAAGACTATGATCGTGCACTAATTGTTGGTGAAGCAAGTTTTGGTAAAGGTACTGTGCAACAACACAAGAGCCTTGGCCGCATTTACGATATGTATGAAAAACCAATTGGTCATGTTCAATACACTATCGCAAAATTCTATCGTATTAATGGTGGCAGTACTCAACTTAAAGGTGTAACACCAGACATTAAATTCCCAAGTGCCTTAGAGCCGGGCGAATATGGTGAATCTGAAGAGAAAAATGCTTTACCTTGGGATAAAGTGCCAGTTGCGCAATACGGAACACTTGGCAATATCTATCCAGAGCTGATCACCAAACTTGATACTAAGCATCAGCAACGTATTAAAACGGATGTAGAATTCGGTTATATTTTTGATGATATAGCAGAATTTAAAAAGCATCATAACGACAAGACTATTTCATTAGTTGAAAGTGAGCGTATTGCATCACGTGAAGAAGACGAAAAACGTATTCTTGACCGTACCAATGAGCGTCGTGTTAAGAATGGTCTTGAGCCTTTAGCTTCACTTGATGAAGAAGATGAAGAGACTACTGAAACTGAAGCAGGTTCTACTGAAGTCGCTGAGAATGATATGGCCGATACTGAAGAGTCTGATGAAGATGAATTAGAAGTGCCAGATGCATTCTTAGAAGAAACTGCATTAATCACCTTAGATATGGTTGATGCTAAAAAATCAGCAGTGAAATAAATCCTATTTTATTGCCAAAAAACGCGCTTTAAGCGCGTTTTTTATTATGTAAATTTTATGCCTATAAAGTGCTAAGTGTTATTCAAGGATTATTTATGACTCAAGCTCAAGCAAAACATTTAAAAGACTACCAAGCACCGACTTTCACAATAAGTCATATCGAGTTAGATTTTAATTTAAAAGGCTCAGATACTGAAGTTATCGCAACGAGTAAAGTTCAGAGAGTTGGCGATCATAATGAAGCTTTAGTACTTGTAGGTGAGCAGATTAATTTAGTCTCAGTAGAAATTAATGGTCAGCCTGCAGACTTCAAAGAGCAAGATAGCCAATTATTGGTGACCACAGAATTAAATGATTTTGAATTGAGACTGGTCACCAAACAAGATCCAGAAGCTAACTCAAGCCTTGAAGGGTTGTATATGTCTGATGGAGCATACTGTACTCAGTGTGAAGCGGAAGGCTTCAGAAGAATTACTTATTTCTTAGACCGTCCTGATGTTCTTGCCATTTATACTGTGAGAGTTGAAGCAGACAAAGCTGCATTTCCTTTCTTGTTAAGTAACGGCAACCTTGTCGAGAAGGGGGAAACAACTGCTGGTCGTCATTATGTGCGCTGGGAAGATCCATTTCCAAAACCTAGCTATTTATTCGCTTTAGTTGCTGGTGATTTTGATTTACTCGAAGATAAATTCACCACCCGTAGTAGCCGTGAAGTGAAATTACAAGTTTTTGTTGATAAAGGAAACTTACATAAAGCGGATCATGCGATGGTCTCGCTGCAAAAGTCGATGGCATGGGATGAAAGCCGTTTTGACTTAGAATACGACCTTGATATTTACATGATTGTTGCCGTAGATTTTTTCAATATGGGTGCGATGGAAAACAAAGGTCTGAATGTCTTTAATACAAAGTATGTATTAGCAGATACAGCAAGTGCAACAGATGAAGATTATCACGGTATCGAGTCAGTTGTTGGTCATGAATATTTTCATAACTGGACTGGTAACCGAGTCACGTGTCGTGATTGGTTTCAATTAAGCCTAAAAGAAGGGTTAACCGTATTTAGAGATCAAGAATTTAGCTCAGATCTTGGTTCTCGTGCGGTAAACAGAATTCAAGCCATTCGTGTAATGAAGAACCAACAGTTTGCTGAAGATGCAGGCCCAATGTCGCATCCAATTCGTCCTGAATCAGTCATTGAGATGAATAACTTTTATACCGTGACTGTTTACAACAAAGGTGCTGAAGTCATTCGCATGATGCACACCATTTTAGGTGAGAAAAATTTCCAATTAGGCATGAAGTGCTATTTCGAACGTCACGATGGACAAGCTGTGACTTGCGATGACTTTGTTAATGCAATGGAATCAGCGAGTGGTATCGATTTAGGTTTATTTAGAAATTGGTACAGCCAAGCAGGTACACCCATTGTTAGCGTGACTGACAGCTTTGATGCCGATAAAAAACAATATCAGTTAACCGTTAAACAATCTGTGACTTCACAAGGCGAGAAAGGCAAATTGTTGCATATACCTTTCAGCGTAGAATTATTAGATGCCGAAGGTCAGTCGATAAACAATCAAGTATTGGCGGTAAAGCAAGCTGAGCAAACGTTTACATTTAACGATGTTGAATCAATGCCTGTGCCCTCACTGCTGCAAGACTTTTCAGCACCAGTGCGTTTAGATTATGAATTTAATGTCGACCAATTAGTGCATTTAACACGATTTGCTACCAGTGAAGTTGCGCGCTGGGAAGCATCTGTCGGGTTATTCAGTCAAGCGGTTTGGCAAAATGTTGCGACATTAGCAGCAAAAGAAACCATGCATCTTGATGCTAGAGTCATTGAGGCTATTAGAGGCGTTATTTTAGATGAAAATATCGATAAGGCACTTGTTGCGGAAATTTTAGCTTTCCCAAGTGCTGCTGCACTTATTGAGCAAGTCAAAACCGTCGATTTAGATGCTTTGCAGGCAGCGCGAGAGTTTGTTGTAGATGAACTAGCGGAAGCTTGTTTAGATGAATTGGTCACTCGCTATCGTTCATTGGTTAATGAAGACGACGCGGCATCACGTGCGTTTAAAAACATCTGTTTAGTGTTGTTATCTCGAGTTTCTTCAGAATATGAAGACTTAGTGACTCAGCAGTATCACTCTGCCACCAACATGACAGACAGTTTAGCAGCACTTAAAGCGGCGGTTTTAGGTCAGTTATCTTGCCAACAGGCTTTAATGCAAGATTTTGAAAAGCAATGGGTATCTACACCGTTAGTGATGGATAAATGGTTTAGTTTACAAGCTTCCCAGAATACTGCCGATGTGTTATCTCAGATTAAAGCCCTGACTAACCACGAAAGCTTTAGCTTTAATAATCCTAATCGAGTTCGTTCTTTGATTGGTTTCTTTGTTGCAGCGAATACATATCAATTTCATCAAGCCAGTGGAGCAGGTTACGAGTATTTAACCGATATTCTGGTTAAATTGAATGAACTAAACCCACAAATTGCAGCACGAATGATCACTCCACTCATTCAATTTAGTAAGTTTGATGCAAAGCGTCAGCAGAAAATGAAAGACTGTTTATTGCGATTAAAAGCATTACCGAATTTGTCTAAGGATTTATTCGAGAAAGTTGAAAAAGCGCTAGAACAAGCTTAATTAATTTTAGTGAATTAAAGGCAATGGTTTAGCTGAACTTAGCTATTTCATTGCCTGTTTCATATATTTCAGTTTATTATTCTAAATTACGATTAACGGTATGCAATTTATATTTTCGATGTACATCAGCTTTAAAGATTTTCTTCCTTATTACCAAGGAACTGTAAAAAATGTCGAGGTAAAGGATGTTAACGGCAAAATATTACATA
>NZ_BPEV01000030.1 GCF_019654955.1 Shewanella sp. KT0246
AATAGATAATACTTGAGAAAAAGAAGATCTAGCCCCTTCTGTTTGCCCAATGTTAGCTAAAAAAATCCCTAGCTTTATGAGTGTATTTTCATCCGTTGGGTATTTATCTAGGTAATTTAAGTATTTATCTAAAGCCTGCTGGTTTTCCCCTTTTAAAGATAAAATATGTGCGTGTTGAGGTTGATATTCATCACTGTATTTTACTAATTCATTAAGGGTTTTTTCTGCTAAATCTAGATTGTGTAGTTTAAATGCTATAAGTAAAATCTGTTTATGTTCCACTTCAGAACGGTTGCTTTCTTCAATACTTAATATCGAATTTAAAGCAGATTCAAACTCGTTTTTTAAAAAAAAAGTAAAATATTGGGTTAAGTGAAACAATCGTGAAGCATATTGATCAACACTTATTAATGGACGTAAATTAGTGGCAAGTAATTTTAGCCCGGCAATGTTTTTGCTTTGCTTTAAATCTATAATTTTTGCGAGTGTGTTTGTTAGAACTTGGTTTTTTTTCTTCATTGAAAAATATGGATGAGCGCGACTTTCAAGTTGTACTTTATAGGAGTTTTGCAATTTAATGATTACTTCATTATCTCTTTGAGGTAAATTTGAAGCTATTTGCTTTCCTGCATTGTTTATCCATAAGTAAACTCTGCCTGGTTGATTAAAGTAGAACCAAGTTGTGCTTAATAAAACAAATGAAGGGCGTTCTTTTAACTCTTCTTTTCTAACAGTAACTAATTCTAAGGACTGTTGAACTAACTCATTTAACTCTTTTGACATGATTTCAAATGCTTGATAATACTTATTAGTCATTGAATTCATTTGTTCTTCTGACCAGTCGTTTGTTTCTTTTGTGGTTAAAAACTGCGAGAACTCAAAATAACCATAAATTTTGATGAGTTTACTGAAAGAGGAATGTTGGTTATTTATTTTAGATTCGATTCTTTCAATGCCTGCAATTTTTTGTTGGTATTCGTCACTCTTAACTGAATATTTTTTGGCCGTTGAAATAAGTGAAAGCGCTTCTTTTGATAATGTGTGAATTTTATTAAGAGAACGTTTAGCTGCGCGTAGCTCTTTTTCTAGTGAATAGAAAAATTGACTTTCCTTCTGGCGCTTTTGTGGTAAGTTTTCGATGAACTGCTTAATTGTACAAGAAACGGGTTCAATTTTAATGTTTTTTACGTCAATATGTTGAATACCATCAATTTTTGCTGCATTAATGGACAAGTTTATTATGTTGGTTTTTGGGTATGCTGTAGCCTCTTGCTGTAAAGCATTTGCTGCATGGAACAAGGACATGGGGGTTTCTGCTAAATTCCCTGCATAAGTTTCAACCCATTGATTGATTCTACTATTATCACTTCCAGATGCTGCTTCAACACTTCCTTTAGTATGAGTAAGCCCTGTGCTTGAATGACAAAAATCTACCCCAGTTAAAAGAATTTGAGAAAACCCCATTTCAATGGCAATTCTAATTGAGCTGTTTGTAACAGTTGGGCCAACTGTGGGGATGTTATTACTATCAATCCAAGGTAATTGTTCCCCAAGAAAAACAGATCGTCCTTGCCATTGGGCTAAAATTCTATGGCAAATATGATGGGAGTTTACGAGCAAACTTTCATGGGCTAGACCCATCATTTCTCTATTAACTTCGAAACTATGCTCTTGTGGATCAATTGACACAATAATGTGTGCAGGTATACCAAGTAGTGACAGCTTAGAAGCACACCTTGATACGGTAATAATGAATAATTTATCGTAGTTTAGTTTGAGCCAATCAAGTTGTTCATCAAGTGAAGGGCCTCCTCCGACGATAACGCATGTTTTACCGCTAAAAGTATTTTTTAAGATTGTTGCAGGTTGTTGATTTTCACTAGCATTGAGTAATTGTTCTGCAAAAAATAATTTCTGATTTAAATTTGCTTTTAAAGATGAGCTTTTCTGTGACAGCAATTTACAAATATTGTTGTAGCAAACAGAGTAATCTTCAATGACGCCTGATGACGCTGATAATGAAAGGGTTACTTTTACCTGGTTTTTAACTAAAAACAAGTTGTGATGGCTAGATTGAATAATTTTAGAAAACTCATCGAAGCTCATGACATCAAGGTATTCCTTCTGTTTTTCAGGAAGATCAATATTTAACATTGTCATAACTTCAGGGAGCTCAACGAATAAATATTTGCTCCCTTCGGTTTTAGGTGCTTCTATAATGTAGTTAACCAGTAAACCGGAGTCTAAGCCTACAATTATATGAAGAGTGTCTTCTGTAAAAATATCCTGTTTAAATTTTTGCTTAAAAACAGTTGTAGAGTCGACTTTTTCGAAGGTATTCCTGTTGATACTAGGTAGGTAATATTCATTAAATTGACTGATAGCAAATTGATTTTTTATTACTGAGTTTGATGCTGTCATTGTATTAAAACCTTTGTATATAGGGTCAATATCTCGAATGCTCTTAATGTTGAGCCGATTCCAGGATGTTGTAACTTTATATAGAACTATTTGGGCTTAAATCTTAATCACAATATCTTGAATTTGGATATTGCCAGAGCTGTTAACTCCTTCAAGAATAGCAGTGGCGCTTTCTTCTGATACTTGCTCAATGGTCACTGTCGCTCGATTCTTGGTGGCTACAGCGCGCATTAAATTCACTCTATCAGGAATATTTTGTTGTAACACAATTTGGAAGTTATCACCCATCTTGACGTTATTTTTGCGGCCTAAGTTAATAATGATTCTGTTGCCTTGTTTCGCCACAATTTGACCCAGTAAAGGACGGCAATTGAGCAAGTTATCAATGTCTTGGGTACTTTGTTGTAGTAATTGGTTCATTGCTTGCCCGTATTCAGAACCCCAGAAACGTTGGGTTGAAGGTGACACTGTTTCATCTCGGTCAAACTCCCAAACTGCCATTGTTGAGTAGTCTTTACTCCAGACTTTTTCACCGCTAATGCCATGGAATAAAGTAAAGCGCAAGTTGATTTGTCGCTCCGGATAATCGTTCCATAGACCGAATATTGAACTTTGATAAGGCTCGGTGGAAATATCTAATACTTCAGGTTGCAATATATATTGGCTATCTGTGATTTCACCTAACCAGCTAGGGATTCTATTGCCTTTGAAGTTAATTAACTCGTTTGTATGGTCGAGTTTTTCTTCTGCATGCATGTGAGCAAAACTATAGTTTGATAGTCCATTAATGACTGAACCGTATTGTTGAGATAGCGCTTGTTCAAACTTGGCGAGTTGTCCATAGCGCAACTGTGAGCGGTCGCGCATGGTTGCTTGCGGGATCATTATCGCTGCTTTGAGTTGTTGGCTATGACATTGTTGAACCACTTTTTGTGATTGTAGGTTAAGCCTTAGTAAAACGGTGATATCGGCTTTGGTAACAATTTCAGATAACAGTTCTATATTGTTGGCTTCGCCCATTCGTTGAATGTGAAACGCATCTTGAGTGAGGTTACCTTGGTTGATTGTTTGCTGGCTATTAAAGTTAACCCCAGCTTTTAAACTAGCATAGTTAAGTGCCTGGTTGATTGCAGCCTCACGGGCTTTATCGATATTCCCGTCGATGATTTTTGCTTGGCCTGATACTTCGACTTGTTGCGCAAAAGCTAAGCTGCTAGCAGTACTTGAAAGCATTGCTAACAAGAAAAAAACGAATAATTTTAGGCTTAAATTTGGCATGTTCATTTTCACTTTTGACAAATCAGTACGATTGCAGTGCCAACTAAATGACTTTTGAGCACTGTTTTTATTAATGTCTGAAATAAAGCAAAAACTGTGCCTGTTATAACTAAAGTCTTTTTGTCAGCTCTGATTAATTTATCGCTCATTCTTAGTAAAGTTTTTGAATTATCCGCCGATAGAGTTGCATGGAATGTGATTTTGATTACTTGGTATTAATTCACTAATGATCTTATCGATGAATTTGAAAACTGACTTCATTCAAATATAACTGATTTAAGGGAAGGCTATGCGATCACTGATATTAATCCCCATTGCTTTAATGGTGGTTGCTTGTGCTAATAAAGAGCCTGCAGCTCCTGATGAGTTGACTTATGCTGTGCAGCCTACAGATACTAACTATTGGTTTGCATCTGAGCCACAAGCTGAATCAAAACAAGCGCTTTACTATGATATCGAAAAAGTTGGCCTAGCACCTAAATCTCACATTAATATTCTTGCTGAAAAAATAGTCAATGAGCTGGTTTTGCAAAATGACAGTTTACGAACAGATCAGCCTTTGCTGGTAACAACACCTGTGAAGGTGGGCCAGTTTAGTCAAACCGATGCATTAGGGTTGCAGCTTCAACAAGGTCTTGTCGCTGCATTTCATGCTCATGAGTTTAACCTCGTCGATATGAACGTTGCTAATGCCATAAGGGCAACTGAACAAGGTGAATTTATCCTGAGCCGTGACTGGAAATTATTACCTTCTGATTTACCGGTTTCTCATGTAGTGGTGTCGACAATGGATACAACTACTCAGGGATTAGTGTTGAACGCTAGGATTGTTAATGTGACCAACAACCGTGTTGTATCAGCAGTTCAGACTTTCGTGCATTTAGCGAGCTTACCGGGATTCTTATCGCCATCAAATAAGGTGACTTCACAAGATGGTCTGTTATTTCGTAATGAGCAATCGGGATTAGGGAAGGTTGCAGTATTAGGTGAACAATTATGAAAAAATTACTACTTATGCTGATGTCGGTGGCAGCATTATCTTTAGGCGGGTGTGCGAGTAATGATAAGTATGTGCAGTGGGAAACAGAAGCGCCTGAGCAGTTTCCGACATTAACAGCTATTGGTTATGCGCCTTTAAAAACGCAACCGGCAAAAGATCAATCACATAAAGTGTTAATGGCGATGCAGGCCTCTAAAATAGCAGCCTATCGCGAATTGGCCGAGCAAGTTTACGGCCAACAAATAGATGCCAATAGCCAAATGAGTGATTGGCTATTAAATAGCGAAACTGTGTCTGCTAATGTATCTGGCATGATTAAAGGCGCTAAGGTGATAAAAAGTTATCCAGCAGGCGATATGTACGTAACTGAGCTGGAGTTAGACTACGCTCAAGTATGGGAGCTTTATCAGCAAGCTAATCGACCAAGAAAGATCAAAGAAGTGACATACTTTTAGTTTTATTAATACGTTATTAGTTAGACCGTATCTTGATGGGTTCAAATTGATAATAAAGCCGCTGATTAGCGGCTTTTTTGTGTCTAAAACTGCAATGTAACAAGGCGCTTGTTTGTAAGGCTATCAATAGAGTTACTCTTAAAAGCTAGACTAAGTTTTCGATTTAAACCTTCGATTTAAACCTAGGGTTACACCTGAATTTGTACCTAAGCTTTTAGGTTTGACCCTAATGAAGAGATGGTTGAAGTATGACCTTTGTCATTATAAGTCAGGCTGGTAGCATTACGGCTCATTTGCATTGCTTGTGAGAAACGATTCAGGCTGGCAATATTTAGTTCGATAAGGCTGGCATTCTGATTATTAATGTCTTTGCATTGTTCTAAAATGGCCTTAGCTTCCTCTACCTTTTGAACTAACTCGGCATTTGTATTGAGCAGCTCTTTATCTGGATGGTTAGCCAGTTTCTGGTCATTTTGTTGTAAATTATTAAGGCAAGTGACTTTTTCTCGAGCCAAGGCTAACAGGGTATCAGCGTCTTGGTCCGTTAATGCTTGTTTTTCTGCAGATACAAGTTTTTTCAGCGACGACAAGGTGCCGTGCTGAAAAGATAACAGCTGTAGTAATTCGTTCATAAGTTACTCTTTATAAAATCCACGTTACTGATGTAACGCTTGATTAGCCAAGAGTCATTATGAAACTACTCTTGGTCGAAATTTAGTCCGCTCATGTCAGCTTCAAAACTTGCAATGTTAGCAGCGAGCTTTTCTGGGTCAACTTTATATCGACCTTCTGAAATCGCTGTTTTAATTGCATCAACTTTGCTTTGATCAATTTCTGGTAACGATGCCATTTTGCTTTGAGCTCCTTGCAGCTGTTGGGCTTGCGAGGTGATGCTGACCGAATCAGTTTTCACATCTGCTTTATTACTGCTTGGTGTTTCTGCAGTATTAGTCGCAGCACTTGAGTTACGATTGGTGCGTAACTGAGTGTGTGAAGCTGTTTTTAGATTGTTAATATCAATTGCCATGTAAGGCTCCAGCGTAATTTATGGTATTCCTAACAGGGTATCGGCCTTGATGGAAATAACTTTAGGATTATTTTACATCCTAACTTCAACTTCTCCAACACCTGTGACAATAACATCTAGTCTTCTGTTTGAGTTAGAGTTTTTGACTCTAATAGTATCTCCCAGGTTACCATCTCGCAACGCTTCTCCAGCTGTTTTGATTTCAAAGCTACTTGTTTTTGCGTATATCGATACCGAATCACCTTTACAGACAAAACATAGGTTATTATTAAGTAATGGTGCTTTTGCTGCTACTCGCCTTTTTGAGCGCGTGCCAATAATGTCTGATATACCAGAGAAAAATTGACCACGAATGCTGTGTTGGTCTACAAAGTTGATTTCAATGGTGTCGTCAGTGATGAGTTCGCCTTTTTCGATAATACCTTTAGCGGTTACAACCGGGTAGAGTACCTCAACTTTTACTGATAAATACATTTGCCAAGGGTAATCGTACTCAGGACTTATACAGCTTATTTTGACAGTATTAGTGCGGTTAATAGGTCGGTCACTGGCCATTTCTACCTGAATGGGTGGATAACATGAAGGGGGGGTAAGCCTTCCTTCTAATCGTTGCGGCAAAATGTTTATTTTTGCATTGCTATTAAATGAAGGTGAGTCGGCAATTTTTTTTGCAACAGTCTCTTTAGCTAACGCAGTAATGGTCGATAAAGAATAGGTGATAGTACTGTCTTCACTGGCTAAAGCCGGAAAAGCAGAGCACATTAAGATAAGTAACAAAAGAATGTTTTTCTTCATATTTTGTTTCTAGCGAGTATTGCCAGAATACCTCTATACTTCATGTTAGCGGTTTAAATACATTGATTTAAACAAGATTCTTTTAAGCTGAACTATTCACTGAAGAATAATTGAACCAGAAGTCAGAAGTTTGACTTTTCAGCTGAAAATATTGGTTTATATGGTAATTGATTAATTTAAAGCAATAAGTATGCCTATTACATTAAAGCTATTAATATAGCGAATAAATCACATCAAGCGTGTGTTACAATTTGATGGTAGTAGGATTAGTGTCGCTTTAAATCATAAGAAAATGCCCGAAGGGGCTGTATTAATTAAGGCAGGGTTATGTCGAGTATTCTTGAATCAGTCAATAAACGTACCCAACTTGTTGGTCAAAACAGACTCGAGTTGTTGCTTTTTAAATTGAATGGCCGTCAACGTTTTGGTATTAACGTTTTTAAAGTAAAAGAAGTCTTACAGTGTCCGCCATTAACCACTTTACCGCGCCTAAGCCCTATGATTAAAGGCATTGCACATATCCGCGGCTCGACTATTTCTGTGATTGATTTAAGTGCTGCAACGGGTGGCCGCCCATTAACTTCAACTGAAAACTGTTTCATCATTATTGCTGAGTATAACCGCAGTATTCAAGGTTTCTTAGTCAGTTCTGTTGAGCGCATTATCAATATGAATTGGGAATCTATTATGCCGCCTCCACAAGGTGCCGGTCGTAACTCATATTTGACGGCGGTGACAGAAATTGAAGGTGAATTGGTAGAGATTTTGGATGTTGAAAAAATCTTAGATGAAATATCACCAGTTAAAACTGAAATCAGTAAAGAAGCAGATGAAGCGCTAACCATTGATCGCGAACAGCATTATCACATTATGGTCATTGATGATTCAGCGGTAGCGAGAAAACAAATTATACGTTCACTTGAGTCGTTGAATTTGCAAATCGATACTGCGATTGATGGTAAAGATGCCCTTGAAAAACTCAAAGCCATTGCAACTGAAATGGATAATGTTGCTGACGAGATCCCATTAATTATTTCAGATATTGAAATGCCAGAAATGGATGGTTATACCTTGACCGCAGAAATACGTGATGATCCTAAGCTTAAAGACATAAAAGTGGTATTGCACACCTCTTTAAGTGGGGTTTTCAACCAAGCTATGGTCGAGAAAGTTGGGGCTAATGATTTTATCGCAAAATTTAACCCTGATGAATTAGCATCTGCTGTGAATAAACACTTAATTTTATAAGCATTGTGGCAATAGTCTGTCTATTATTATATGCAAAGACAGTATATACAAAGGCAGACTTAGGTTTATTATGCCTTTTCTGAAGATTAAACAAGTTTGATAGTTAAGTGACCGGTTCACACTGAGATGGCCACAAGGGCAATCTCTTTATAATAGGGTGTAAATGTGACTAATAAATCACTCGCTGAAGCAGAATATAATCAGTTTAAGCTCTTTTTAGAGCAGCACAGCGGCATTGTATTAGGTGATAATAAACAATATTTAGTAAGAAGTCGTTTAGCACCTTTAATGGGGAAGTATGATCTTCCTTCATTATCTGAAGTGGTTAAACGTTCGATGAAGCCCACAGAAAGACAATTAAGAGCAGAAGTTATCGATGCGATGACCACGAATGAGACATTGTGGTTTAGAGATAAATACCCGTTTGAATTACTGCACAATACTTTATTGCCAGAATATAGTCGTCTAGGCCGACCGTTAAAAATATGGTCAGCGGCGTGTTCATCAGGGCAAGAACCCTATTCTTTAGCAATGACTATTCTTGAATATCAGCAACGTAAGCCTGGCGCTTTGCCTAGCAGTGCAACGATACAAGCTACCGATTTATCGCCGTCTATGCTTGAGCGCTGTAAAAATGCGGAATATGACAGTTTGGCATTAGCCCGTGGTTTATCCCCTGAGCGTAAAAGGCAATTTTTTGATCCATTGCCTTCTGGCAATATGAAGATTAAAGATAATGTTAAGCGTTTAGTGAATTTTAGAGCGCATAATTTGCTAGAAAGTTATAGCTTACTTGGCAAATACGACATTATTTTCTGCCGTAATGTACTGATTTATTTTGCCCCTGAGGCAAAAGCTAAAATACTGCGGCAATTTGCTGCCGCTCTAAACCCTAACGGCATATTATTTTTAGGAGCGTCAGAATCTATTTCAGGGTTAACCGATGAGTTCAATATGGTTCGATGTAATCCAGGTATTTACTACCAAAAGAAAACTTAGTTTCAACGCTTTGTAATTAAAGAGTTTTTATATATTTTAATGCCAGCATTCGCTGGCATTTTGTTTTTTATCCTTTCCTAGGTTATTTCTACATTTTTTTGGCACAGCCTTTGCTTTATTCATCTCAGTTAGCTGATGGAGGCAATTTTATGGCGATTAATTTTGAAAATGGTTTGGGGATACATCAATACTCATTGGGCATACGCGCTCAAAGGGCTGAAGTGCTATCAAGCAATATCGCCAATTCAAATACGCCAGGCTATAAGGCCCGTGATGTCGACTTTGCATCTGCAATGAACAGTGCTCGTTCACATCAGCAAGGGCTACAGATGAGTCAAACAACTGACAAACATTTCGATTTAAAGGCCCTTAGCCAAGAACATGTTCAGTTCCGCGTTCCTAATCAACCTGATACAGGTGATGGCAATACCGTTGACTCCCAGCAAGAACAAGCAGCGTTTATGCAAAACTCATTAGAGTATCAAATGTCACTAGGATTTCTGGAAAGTAAATTTTCTGGCATGCGTAAAGCGATTAGAGGGGATTAATTATGAGTCTTTTTAATATATTTAATGTGTCAGGTTCTGGTATGTCAGCGCAATCGGTACGACTTAATACCACTGCCAGTAACATTGCTAATGCTGATTCTGTCTCAAGTAGCGTTGAGCAAACTTATAAGTCTCGCCATCCGATTTTTGAAGCTGAAATGGCTAAAGCAACCAGTCAACAGAATAGTTCTCACAGTGTCAGCGTTAAAGGCATTGTTGAAAGTGATAAACCGTTGTTAAAGGAGTTTTCTCCTGATCACCCAATGGCTGATGGTGACGGATTTATTTATAAACCGAATGTGAATGTGATGGAAGAAATGGCAGATATGATTTCTGCTTCTCGGTCATATCAAATGAATGTCCAAGTGGCTGATGCGGCAAAATCGATGCTGCAACAAACGCTTCGTATGGGTAAGTAATATGAATTTTGTTGGAGGTAACAAATGAGCCTCGTTAATCCTTACAGTAGTCAAAGTTTGCCGCAAACCCAGTCAGCGAGTTCTACTGGTATAGCTTCTAACACCACGCAAACTGAAACGAGTAGTAATGCTTATTTAGACAGTGTTCAGCATGCTGAAGCAGCTGAAACACCTGAACCTAATAGTCAGGAACTGACTCAATCAGATTTCTTTGCATTATTGAGTCAGCAGTTGTCTATGCAGGACCCATTTAAACCAGTAGAAAATGATCAAATGATTTCTCAAATGGCATCCTTCTCGACGGTAGATGGTATTGCCAAGCTAAATGAAGAGATTCTAAACCTCAATACCTTAACCAGCTCTAGCCAAGCACTGCAGGCATCTGGCCTTGTTGGACAGAAAGTACTTATTCCGTCTGATACAGGCCATATTGGCACTGATAGCTCTGAAGTCAAAGGGGTGATCAGTACGCCAACTCCGATTGATAGGATTACTGTCAATATCGAAGATGAAACGGGTCAAGTCATTAGAACATTTGAAGTTGATGGATCTGCGGGCGGGAACATCGATGTGACATGGGACGGTCTTGATAAGAATGGTGAGCCCGTTGCTGAAGGAAACTATGCCATCAAAGCGAACGGTAAAATTGATGGCACATCAGAAGATTTAGCGGTATCGACTTACGCTCACGTTTCCAGTGTTTCATTAGGTGATGTAACAACTGGTGCAATATTAAATCTTCGTGGTATTGGCGGTATTCAATTATCAGACGTACTTGCAGTAGCTGAAAGTTAATTTAAGGCAAGTTAGATAATGGCAAGCTTAAAAACTAAATTGCGATAGTTGTCAGAATACTGTCGATTAAAAACAAATAGAATTAGTAAGAGAAGGGGTAAATTATGTCGTTTAACATTGCTTTGAGTGGTATTTCCGCTGCTCAAAAAGATCTCAATACCACAGCAAATAACATTGCCAACGTTAACACTATCGGCTTTAAAGAGTCGCGTGCAGAATTTGCTGATGTTTATGCTAATTCTATCTTTTCTAACAGTAAAACAGCAGTGGGTGGTGGTGCAACAACGACTCAAGTTGCTCAGCAGTTCCAGCAAGGTAGTTTACAGTTCACCAGTAACTCACTTGATATGGCAATCAGTGGCGGTGGTTTTTTTGTCACAGCTTCTGAAGTGGGCACACAGGATCATTCATTTACCCGTGCTGGCGCTTTCAAAGTTAACTCTGAAAGCTTTATGACGGATTCTGCAGGTAATTATCTTCAAGGTTTCCCTGTGGATGCTGACGGCAACTCAACCTCGGTGAGTTTATCGAGTACGGTACCGATTAAAATCCCTGATACCGCAGGTAGCCCAGTTCAAACCAGTAATGTTGGCTTGCAAATGAATTTAAATGTGGGTGAGTCAACATTAGATCCTGCTAACTTCGACCCGAATGATCCAGACACGTTTAATAATTCAACTTCTGTAACGATATATGATTCGTTAGGTGAGTCTCATATCATGACGACTTATTTTGTTAAGCCGACTGATGGGGCTTACACCGGCGAAAGTAACTGGGTTGCTTTTTACGCGGTTGATGGCAAGCAAGTGGACATAGACCAAGCCAATGGTGGTTCATATGGCGTTGATACAACTGGTGATGGCATTGCTGATGGTACAGCATTAGCAGAGAACGCTTCAGGTTGGAAAGGCTCAGTATTAAAGTTCAATGATGCTGGTGCTTATACTGGATCTGACCCTACCACAGTTGAAACGGTAGAGCTGGGTGTAAACGGCGCCAATGTTTTAGGTCCTGGCGCTGATGGGACCCAGAAAATCACACTTGGATTTAATAACCCAACGCAATACGCATCACCATTTGAAGTGACTGAGTTAACCCAAGATGGTACTACTGTAGGTCGCTTAACTAATGTTGGGATCGGTGAAGATGGATTAGTAACAGCAAGTTACAGTAATGGTACAACAGAGCCGTTAGCACGAGTTGCTTTGGTTCGTTTTGCTAATGAACAAGGTTTAACTCAAGTAGGTAATACATCTTGGAAGGCGAGCTTAGATTCTGGCGCCGCACTAGCGGGTGAAGCGAATAGCGGTACATTTGGCGGCATTCGGTCTTCAGCACTTGAGCAGTCTAATGTTGATCTGACAACGGAGTTGGTTGATTTAATTTCTGCTCAACGTAACTTCCAAGCTAACTCGCGTACGCTTGAAGTGAATAACACCTTGAACCAATCAATTCTTCAAATCCGCTAAATCGTAAGAATCAACGATTTTAGCTAGTCAAAGAGTTGCCACTATGGCAACTCTTTGCCATTTTATTGTTCTTTCCTCCTTTCATTTCTATCACTTTATACTTCATTTCTTTTTAAATTCATTTTGTTAGCCTTTATTGATGCTCCTTTTGTGTTTTGGCACATTGATTGCTAGTTCTGTGTATATCTTTTGTTATGTAAAAAGTTTGACGGAGCAGCAAATGGACAAACTACTTTATGTTGCCATGAGTGGAGCAAAGCAAAATATGAATGCTTTGGCTGTTCGTGCCAATAATTTAGCTAATGCCAATACTGATGGTTTTAAAGCTGATCTAGCTCAAGCTCGCTCCATGCAAGCGTTTGGCGAAGGTTTACCAACGCGTGTGTTTGCTATGACTGAAAGTCCTGGGCATAACTTTAACTCTGGCCCAATTAAAACAACTGGTCGTGATTTAGATATTGCGATTAAAGATCAAGGTTGGATTGCGGTGCAAAGTAAAGAAGGCGGTGAAGCTTATACCCGTTCAGGAAGTCTAAGTTTTGACAGTACAGGGCTACTTACCAATGGCCGTGGTAATCCAGTGATGGGTGAAGCGGGACCAATTGTACTGCCGCTGCCTATCGATAAAGTTCAAATATCACCTGATGGCATTATTTCAGTAAGACCGCAGGGCGCAACTGCAGATGTGATTGAAGAAGTTGCACGAATTAAATTAGTTAATCCAGATAACGCTGAAATGATGCGTGGTGAAGATGGCTTATTCAGACTGACTTCGGGTTTAAATGCACCCAATGACCCTAATGTTACTGTCGAAAGTGGGGCGGTTGAGGGCAGCAATGTTAATGCTGTATCGGAAATGGTGGCGTTAATTGATATTCAACGTCAATACGAAATGCAAGTGAAGATGATGAAAAATGCCGAAGATCTTGATCGCGCCTCGTCATCTTTAATGAGAATTAGTTAGGAGTAATTATTATGCATCCCGCTTTATGGATAAGTAAAACTGGCCTAGACGCCCAACAAACCGATATTGCAGTTATTTCTAACAATGTGGCAAATGCGAGTACCGTTGGCTATAAAAAAAGCCGTGCGGTATTTGAAGATTTACTTTACCAAACGGTTAATCAAGCTGGTGGTATTAGTGCTGATAACACTAAATTGCCAAATGGCTTAAACATTGGTGCGGGTACCAAAGTGGTCGCGACTCAAAAGATGTTTACCCAAGGTAATATGCTCACCACTGATAACTCTTTGGATTTGATGATTGAAGGACCAGGTTTTTTTGAAGTTGAAATGCCTGATGGCACAGCAGCTTACACTCGTAATGGTCAGTTCAGCCTTGATGAAAATGGTCAAATAGTTACACCGGGTTCTGGTTATGTATTGCAGCCGTCAATCACTATTCCTGACGATGCCACATCGATTACTGTTTCAGCTGAAGGTGAAGTATCAGTAAAATTATCTGGCGCGACGGAAAGTACTGTTGTCGGTCAACTCTCGATGAGTGATTTTATTAATCCATCAGGGCTAGATCCATTGGGGCAAAACCTTTATACCGAAACGGGTGCAAGTGGAACACCAATCCAGGGTACTGCCTCACTAGATGGTTTAGGTGCTATTCGACAGGGTGCATTGGAAACGTCAAATGTAAATGTGACTGAAGAGTTAGTGAATCTTATTCAAAGTCAGCGAATTTACGAAATGAATTCTAAAGTGATTTCAGCTGTCGATCAGATGATGTCTTACGTGACACAAAACTTATAGCGTTTGATGATTAGGAGAAGGGATGATGAATAAATATCTAGTCTTAGCATCAGCAATTATATTGGCAGGTTGTAGCTCGACACAGCAAAAACCTATCCCTGATGATCCATTTTATGCACCAGTGTATCCAGAGGCGCCGCCGACAAAGATGGTGTCTACAGGGTCTATTTTTATTGATCATCAATCGTCGAGTTTATATTCGGATATTCGAGCCCATAAAGTTGGCGATATTATTACTGTGCTACTTAATGAGTCGACCCAAGCTAAAAAAAGCGCCAACAACGAAATTAAGAAAGACTCGAATTTAAGTGTAGATCCGATATATGCCGGTGGAGGCAATGTCACGATCAAAGGGGTACCTCTCGACTTACGTTACTCAGATGAAATGAATACCAAACGTGAGTCAGATGCCGATCAGTCAAACAGTTTAGATGGCAGTATCTCTGCCAATGTCATGCAAGTATTGAGTAACGGTAACTTAGTTATTCGTGGTGAAAAATGGATTTCGATTAACAATGGTGACGAGTTTATTCGTGTCACAGGTATGGTTCGTAGCCAGGATATCACCCCAGAAAATACAGTTGAGTCAACTCGAGTTGCTAATGCTCGGATTCAATACAGTGGCACAGGCACCTTTGCAGATGTCCAAAAAGTAGGGTGGTTAAGCTCATTCTTCATGGGCGAGTGGTGGCCTTTCTAAGGAGTATGCCATGAAGATTAAATCATTATTTATCAGTGCAGTGATTTCAGCTGTTACCGTTGCAACACTGTCGTTATCGGCCCCAAGTCATGCTCAACGGATTAAAGACATTGCCAATGTTCAAGGGGTACGTAGTAACCAGCTAATTGGTTACGGCCTAGTAGTAGGTTTACCCGGAACAGGCGAGAAAACCCGTTATACCGAACAAACGTTTAGAACCATGTTGAAAAACTTTGGTATCAACCTTCCTGATAACGTCAGTCCAAAAACCAAGAATGCGGCAGTGGTTGCAGTGCATGCTGAAATGCCTGCTTTTATCAAACCCGGTCAAAATCTTGACATAACGGTTTCCAGTATTGGTGAAGCCAAAAGCTTACGCGGTGGCACATTACTTCAAACATTCTTGAAAGGTGTTGATGGTAATGTCTATGCCATAGCTCAAGGCAGTTTAGTCGTTAGTGGTTTTAGTGCTGAAGGTTTAGATGGCTCGCAAGTCATTCAAAATACACCAACCGTTGGCCGTATTCCTGGTGGAGCCATGGTGGAACGCAGCGTTATGTCGCCGTTTGCAACGGGCGATCATCTAACCTTTAATCTACACCGTTCTGACTTCTCTACCGCGAAAAGTATGGCTGATGCCATTAATAGTTTTTTAGGCCCAGGCATGGCTCGTGCTCTTGATGGTACTTCTATTCAAGTCAGTGCGCCACGTGATGCATCCCAGCGGGTGTCATTTTTAGCTACTCTTGAAAATGTTGAAGTAGAGATTGCAAGTGAGTCGGCAAAAGTCATTGTTAATTCTCGTACTGGCACCATTGTCGTTGGGCAAAACGTTAAATTGATGCCCGCTGCGGTTACGCATGGTGGCTTAACGGTTACGATTGCTGAAGCGACACAGGTATCCCAGCCTAATGCTTTTGCTAATGGTCAAACCGTTGTCACTACTGACAGTACTATTGATGTTGCAGAAGCTGATAGCCGTATGTTCCTATTTGACCCCGGTACGACCCTAGATGAGCTAGTTAGAGCGGTAAACTTGGTTGGTGCCGCCCCTTCTGATGTACTTGCAATACTAGAGGCGTTAAAGATGGCAGGCGCTTTGCATGGTGAACTTATCATCATCTAAAAATTGTCGGTACGACTATGGAAAAGCTGTCAAATTCATCGCACTTTCTGGATCTAGGAGGACTAGATTCATTACGTTCTCAAGCCCAGAAGGACGAGAAAGGGGCACTTAAAGAAGTCGCAAAGCAGTTTGAAGGCATCTTCATTCAAATGCTAATGAAAAGCATGCGAGATGCCAATGCTGCTTTTAAGTCCGATAGTCCGATGAATAGCCAAACCACCGAGTTTTTTGAAAACATGCGTGATCAACAAATGTCGGTGGACTTGTCTGATAAGGGAATGCTGGGTATTGCTGATTTAATGGTTCAGCAGTTATCTCCGCAAGATACCCCATTTAAACCTGCATCTGTGCTACGTGGTGATATTGATGCGAAAATCAGTCATGCGATGTTCGATGACAAAACTGGCCCAAATACTAACTCCCCATTAGAGCAATCTGCATTTCAATCGCCACTTCAATCAATGAATGCAGCGGCTAATACTAGCCAGCAGCCTGATATCAATATTCAGCAACTATCGTCAAATCACGATGCGATTGATGAAGCTGCGATTAAGCAAATTCTGGCCGGTAAAGCTGTGACTTCAGTTGCCTCTAGTGGCAATCAATTGCCGCAATCATTGAATCAAGCACCAAACGAATTTGAAAATCCAGAGCACTTTGTTGCTGTGTTATACCCTCATGCTGAAAAAGCCGCTAAAGCATTGGGTACAACTCCTGAAGTGTTGTTAGCTCAGTCGGCTCTTGAAACCGGTTGGGGTCAAAAGATGATCCGCCGTAACGATGGCAGCGCAAGTAATAACTTGTTCAACATTAAGGCTGATAGACGTTGGCAAGGAGATAAAGCCTCTGTTAATACCCTTGAATATGAACAAGGGGTTGCAGTGAAGCAAAAAGCAGATTTTAGGATGTATGACAACATCGAACAAAGTTTTAATGATTTTGTGTCATTTATTTCAAATGGCGAACGGTATCAAGAAGCTAAAAAAGTGGCAGCAGAACCTGCCAAGTTTATTAATGCATTGCAAAAAGCCGGTTATGCCACTGACCCTCAATATGCACAAAAGGTGCTGAAAGTGATGGAGTCAGTGACCAATGGACTTAAGTCTGTATTACCAGGAGAGACTAACTAATGGCTGTTGATTTACTGAATATTGCCCGAACGGGTGTACTGGCTGCTCAATCTCAAATGGGGGTGACCAGTAATAATATTGCTAATGCCAATACAGTGGGGTATCACCGCCAAGTTGCCGAGCAATCGACGTTAGAATCTCAAAAAATTGGTAGTAGTTTTTATGGCCAAGGTACTTATGTATCCGATGTAAAACGCATTTATAACGACTTTGCAGCCCGTGAGTTGCGGATTGGTCAAACTGCAATGAGTGGCGCTGAAACGCGATATACCAAAATGAATGAAATGGACCAGTTGTACTCGCAAATTGGTTCTATGGTACCTGACAGACTTAATGATTTTTTTGCCAGTATTAACAGTGTGGCAGATTTACCAACCGATCTTGGAATGCGCGACAGCATGCTAGGCGCTGCGCAGCAAACAGCGACAAGCTTGAATCAAATGCAATCACATCTTGATTCACAAATGAAGCAAACCAACAGTCAAATTGGCGCCGTAGCTGATCGTATTAATGAAATTAGTAATGAACTGGCAAATATCAATCTAGAGTTGATGAAAAGTGGTAATCAAGATAGTCAGCTACTTGATCAACAAGATGCATTGATCCTTGAACTAAGTGAATACTCTGAAGTGAATGTAATACCACTAGATAACGGTGGTAAAAGTGTCATGTTAGGTGGCTCGGTGATGCTTGTTTCTGGCGAAGTAGCCATGCAAGTGGGGACAACAACTGGCGATCCTTATCCAAATGAAGTGAGGTTAACGACTTCTACAGGCAATCAAACATTAGTCATTGATGGGTCAAAGTTAGGCGGGCAGCTCGGTGAACTTTTCAAATTTAGAGATGAAACGTTAATACCTGTCAACCAGGAACTAGGTCAGTTAGCACTCGGTATTGCAGATGCGTTTAACGAAATGCAGTCTAAAGGGTTTGATTTAAACGGTGAGCTTGGTGAAAACATTTTTACTGATATCAATGATCCTACCATGGCAGCGGGTCGTGTTGGTGAATACGAAGGTAATACTGGTACGGCAAAATTAAGAGTCAACATCGATGACGTCAGTCAATTAACAGGAAGTTCATATGAATTGTCATTTACTGCACCTTCGACCTATGAGTTAAAAGATACTAAAACAGGTGATGTGCAGGCGTTAACTTATGATGCTGTTAACAACCAATTAACTGGTGCTGACGGTTTCTCTATTCAAATTGATTCAGTCCCTGCAGGTTTTGCTGATGGCGATACCTTTGAAATTAGACCTAACGCAGGCGCAGCTGCCGGTATAGGGGTGGTGATGACCGACCCCAAAGGTATTGCAGCAGCTGGGCCACAAATTACTGCTGAGCCAACGAATTCAGGCGACACTAGCGTAAAATTGACCAGTATTGATAGAACCAACCCTAATTTCCCAATTACTGACAGTGAATTAACGTTTCAAATTGATACTGTCACTAATACCTATCAAGCTTTTGATTCAACAGGAGCTGCCGTTGGTGGGCCTACTGCATTTACTCCACCTCAAATCAGCACCCCTTATGGATTTGATTTTGAAATTGATGACAGTTCAACAAGTGGCGTGATTGACACATACACCTTCGATTTGTCTTTTGCTGAAGGCGATAACAGCAATATGGTTGAAATGGCGAAACTATCTGATGCCAAATTAATGAATGGCGGTTCGACAACATTAGCGGGTGTTTTTGAGGGCAGTAAATTAGATATCGGCAGCCAAACTAAAGCTGCTGCAGTTTCACTTTCGTCAAATGAAGCGGTTTATTTGCAAGCTTATAACCGAGTACAAAGTGAGTCAGGGGTCAATTTAGATGAGGAAGCGGCAAACCTCATGCGTTTTCAACAATCTTATCAAGCTTCCGCCAGAATAATGTCTACAGCTCAGCAAATGTTTGAATCATTGCTTAGTTCGGTTCGTTAGGAGAGTTAGTCATGCGTATCTCAACTGCACAAATGTTTAACCAGAATACGACGAGTCTCTCCAAAGGACAGTCGGCAACCAATAAAATCCTTGAACAACTTGCTAGTGGTAAAAAGATTAATACCGCGGGTGATGATCCTGTTGCTGCAATTGGTGTTGATAATTTAAGGCAGAAAAACTCATTAGTTGATCAGTATGTCAAAAATATAGATTACGCTCAAAAACATCTAGGTTTAAGTGAAAGTAAGCTTGGCAGCACCGAGACTCTGATGGCGAGTATGCGTGAGCAACTACAACGCGGCGCGAACGGCAGCTTGGCACAAAATGAGCGGCAAATGATTGCCGATGAAATGCGCGGTAGCCTAGAAGAACTCATGTCTATCGCAAATACCCGTGATGAGGCGGGTAATTATATCTTTGCTGGTAACGATACCAATAATCCACCGTTTGCTTTTGATAGTAATGGCCAAATAGTTTATAGCGGCGATAGCGGTGTGCGGCAAAGTGTTGTTGCCTCAGGTGTCACTATAGGAACAAATGTGCCAGGTGATACTGTGTTTATGAATGCCTTAAACCCTCTAGGTGATTATGGCGTCAATTATTTGCCATCCCAACAAGGCGAGTTCACTGTTGAAAAGGCGGCTATTTTTGACTCTGCTGCCCATATTGAAGATACCTATACCTTTAAGTTTGTCGATAATGCTGGCGTGCTTGATTTACAAATTGAAGATTCTGGCGGCACCATAGTTTCCACTGTACCCAATTTTGATCCAAATAATCCTGTGAGCTTTAATGGCATAGAAGTGAAACTGTCTGGATCCCCCGTCGCAGGCGACTCTTTTACCATGGAACCTCAAGAGACTGTCAGTATTTTAGACAGTATGAATGAGGCCATAGCACTCCTAGAAGACCCATCTTTAGCAAATACTCCGCAAGGAAGTTCAAAGTTGGCACAGCTATTGAATAATATCGATAGTGGTCAAAATCAAGTCAGTGCGGCAAGGAGTATTGCAGGCAATAGCTTGAAAGGCTTAGAAAGTATTTCTACCAACCACGCTGAAGAAAAAATTGTGAACGATAGTGCGCTATCCATGCTTGAAGATTTGGACTATGCCGCTGCTATTACAGAATTTGAGAAACAGCAACTGGCATTAAATGCCGTGTCGAGTGTATTCGGCAAAGTGGGTTCAATTTCATTGTTTGATTATATCTAGCAATTTTATGCATAGAGTAATTAACAAGAATAACCATCGTTAAATTGTAAAATTTAGCCAAGCTCCAAAGTCTTGGCAACAAAACTAAGAATGAGGAATTAAAATGGCTATTACAGTAAATACCAATGTTACATCAATGAAAGCGCAGAAAAACTTAAATACCGCAACTTCAGGTTTAAACACTTCGATGGAACGTTTATCAAGTGGCTTACGTATTAACAGTGCAAAAGATGATGCTGCCGGTTTAGCAATTTCTAACCGCTTGAACTCGCAGGTTCGTGGTTTAGATGTTGGTATGCGAAATGCTAACGATGCTATTTCGATTGCTCAAATTGCTGAAGGTGCGATGCAAGAACAAACCAACATGTTGCAGCGTATGCGTGACTTGACGATACAATCGGAAAACGGTGCAAACAGTACTGAAGATTTAGCAGCGCTAAAAGCTGAAATGGATCAGCTTGCTTTAGAGATTGGTGAGATCGGTCATAACACGGCATTTGGTGATACTAAATTAATGACTGGCGGATTTTCTGCAGGTAAAAACTTCCAAGTGGGTCATCAAGCGGGTGAGACAATATCTATTAGCGTGAAAAAAACAGATGCTAGTTCACTGGCGGTTGGTGCATTAGATAATGCATCTGCTGGTGACCGCTCAGCTTCATTAACAGCGATTGATGCGGCAATCAAAACCATTGATACACAGCGTGCGGACCTTGGTGCGAAGCAAAACCGATTAGCACATAATATTGCTAACAGTGCGAATACTCAGGCAAACGTTGCAGACGCAAAGTCACGTATTGTCGATGTTGATTTTGCTAAAGAAACAGCTGAAATGACTAAAAACCAAGTGTTGCAACAAACGGGTAGTTCAATGTTGGCTCAAGCTAACCAATTACCACAAGTCGCGCTATCATTATTAGGTTAATAAACGAGTTAAGCTAATACGCAACTTATTCGTTAGTCATTAAATTAAGCCATATTTTCTTATTTAAGATAAATATGGCTTTTTTGTTTCTGTAAGTTATTGATTTTTAATACACTAAGGTTTTGAACGAAAAATGTTCAAAAAAAGCTAAAGTATCTAAATTTGCTGCCGTTAAAGTATTTGTAACCCAATAGACCCGCCTGGAAATAAAGACAGGCAAGTTTTAAAGCCAGGTAAAGAGGAATCAAATTATGGCTATTACAGTAAATACCAATGTAACGTCAATGAAAGCGCAGAAAAACTTAAATGCTTCTAGCTCGAACTTAGCAACATCGATGGAACGTTTATCAAGTGGTTTACGAATTAACAGCGCAAAAGATGATGCAGCGGGTTTAGCTATTTCAAATCGCTTGAATTCTCAAGTTAACGGTTTAGAAGTGGGTATGCGTAACGCCAATGACGCAATTTCAATCGCTCAAATTGCTGAAGGCGCGATGCAAGAACAAACAAACATGCTACAGCGTATGCGTGATTTGACTGTGCAATCTGAAAATGGTGCAAATAGTACAGATGATCTAGCTGCAATTAAAGCTGAAATGGATGAGTTAGCATTGGAGATTACTGAAATTGGTGACAATACAGCCTTCGGTGATACCAAGTTGATGGCAGGTGGGTTCTCTGGTGGTAAAAACTTCCAAGTAGGTCACCAGGCTGGAGAAACAATTTCAATCACTGTTGAAACAACTAATGCAACTAGCCTTTCAGTTAACGCTTTAACGAATGTTACATCTGCTAACCGTGCCTCTGCATTAACTGCGATTGATGCAGCAATTACAGCAATTGATACTCAACGTGCAGACTTAGGTGCAAAACAAAACCGACTTGCCCATAACATTGCAAACAGTGCTAATACCCAAGCAAATGTCGCAGATGCAAAATCGCGTATTGTAGATGTGGATTTCGCTAAAGAAACAGCTGAAATGACTAAAAATCAAGTACTACAGCAAACGGGTAGTTCGATGCTGGCACAGGCAAACCAATTGCCACAAGTTGCACTTTCATTGTTATAAACCCATTTAGCAATATAAAGGTACTTTATGAAAACCTCATTTGCCATGACAAGTGAGGTTTTTTAATTTTTGAAATTTGTTTTTGTCGAAGAAGAAGTTCAAGTTTGAGCTGCTGAAAAAACATTCAAAAACTTCTAAAGTAATTTAAATTGCTGCCGTTACATAATTAGTAACTTAAAAGACGAGCCTGGATATAAGCAGGCAAGATTTAAAACCAGGTGAAGAGGACTTAAATTATGGCAATTACAGTTAATACAAACGTAACGTCAATGAAAGCGCAAAAGAACTTAAATGCTTCAAGTTCAAATTTAGCAACTTCAATGGAACGTCTATCTAGTGGTTTACGCATTAATAGTGCAAAGGATGATGCTGCTGGTTTAGCAATTTCAAATCGCTTAAACTCTCAAGTCAATGGTTTAGAAGTGGGTATGCGTAACGCAAATGATGCGATTTCAATTGCTCAAATTGCAGAAGGTGCGATGCAAGAGCAGACAAACATGCTTCAGCGCATGCGTGACTTGACTGTACAATCTGAGAATGGTGCAAATAGCGCTGAAGATTTAGATGCCATTAAAGCTGAAATGGATGAGTTAGCGTTAGAAATTACTGAAATTGGTAATAATACTGCTTTTGGTGATACTAAATTAATGAGTGGTGGTTTTGCAGCAGGTAAAAACTTCCAAGTAGGTCATCAGGCGGGCGAAACAATTAGTATCACAGTATTAAAAACTGATGCTAGCTCTTTAGCTGTTGGTGCTTTAGATAATGCATCTGCAGGTGATCGAACTGCTGCGCTTACCGCTATTGATGCAGCTATTACGACAATTGATAATCAACGTGCAGATTTAGGTGCGAAACAAAATCGCCTAGCTCACAACATTGCTAACAGTGCTAATACTCAAGCAAACGTTGCTGATGCTAAATCACGTATTGTTGATGTAGACTTTGCTAAAGAAACAGCTGAAATGACTAAAAATCAAGTATTACAGCAAACGGGTTCTTCAATGCTTGCTCAAGCTAACCAGCTACCGCAAGTTGCACTATCCCTTTTATAATTGACTTCGTCAAACAGTAGTAAAACAATTTAAAAGGGAGATCTTAAGTGGTCTCCCTTTTGTTGTTAAAACCAAACTGATTTAAATAGATTACAAAATCTGGAGGTAAGACATGGCGATAGATATCAATTTAACAGGTGCTGCAAATACGCATATTGATAATTTGGGAACCCGTCAACTTACTGACAGCAACGCCCAAGCAGAAAAAGCACAATTGAAAGTGTCTGAATTATCTAAAACTGAACAACAATCTGAAAAACTGGCAGATAAAGCTATAATTAATCAAAAAGCTAAAGATGAAAAACTAGCTGAGTTTACAGAAGAGTTGAACAATATTGATTCACTCGTCCGAAAAGGATTAGCGTTTAAATTAGATGAAGATTCTGGGCAGAATGTGATTAGCGTGATGGATATCGATTCGGGTGATATTATCCGACAAATCCCAAATGAAGAAGCACTAGAACTATCTAAAAAAATGGCTGAGGTGGCAGGTTTATTGCTTAATACAGAGGCATAAATCAACTTTTTGTCTTACAAAGTTTGATAAATTAACCTGAAAGTTATATCTGAGAGGACATTATGGCATTAACAGCAACGGGTATTGGCTCAGGCTTAGATATCAACACTATTGTTGGAGTGTTAGTTGACGCTGAAAAACTACCAAAAGAAGCTTTGTTTGATAAAAATGAAGCCACAATTGATGCCAAAGTTTCTGCTATTGGATCATTAAAAAGTAAATTGTCGACTTTTCAAGATGCACTAGAAAAACTAACAGATTCTGAAGCGTTAAATATTCGAAAAGTGTCTACAGGCGATAGTATTTATTTTGGTGCTGAAGCCGGTAAAGATGCACAATCAGGTAGTTATCAAATTCAAGTTGAACAACTTGCTTCTTCACATAAAGTGGCAGGAACAAATGTTGCAGATCCAAGTCTTGGGGTGGGAACGGGCAGCCTTGATTTATCGGTTAATGGTGAAGCATTTTCAATTGATGTTGAAGCGACTGATTCACTTGAAGATATCGCCAGCAAGATTAATAGTGCTTCTGATAATGTTGGTGTTACAGCAACGATTATTAAAAGTGATGCTGGTAGCAGACTCGTATTTAGCTCTGATGAATCAGGTACAGATAACCAAGTATCAGTATCAGCGACTGATACAGCAGGTACAGGTCTTAATGATATGTTTGGGACGGGAAATCTCACTACGCTGCAAAATGCACAAGATGCCATTGTGTACATTGATGGGCAAAAAGTGACTTCACAATCAAATGAAGTAACAGATGCCATTGCAGGTGTAACACTATCTCTAACAAGTGCGGATGTATCTCAAACATCAACATTGAAAATAGAACAAGATGATGAATTGGTTAAAGAGAACATTCAGGCGTTTGTTGATGCTTATAATACTTTGGTGACGTCAATTAGTGATATGTCAAAGTACGATGTAGAAAATGAAGAAGCAGCAGCTTTGCAAGGCGACTCTATGATCCGCTCGATTGAGTCTCAAATGCGGAGTATGATCAGTAACCGAGTCGATGTCGACGGTCAGTCGGTTGCTTTATATGATATAGGGATTGAAACAGATCGCTACGGTAAAATGTCTATTGATAGTGAAAAGCTTGATACTGCATTAAGTGAGAACATGAGCTTAGTTGAAGGCTTATTCACGACTCCTGATACAGGTATTGCCAGTAGTCTTGACTCGGTTGTTGAAGGTTATGTAAAAACGGGTGGATTAATTGATACACGTAACAACAGTTTGACAAGTGAGAAAAGCCGTTTAGATGATCAACGGGAAGCTTTCTCGTTGAAAATGGAATTGTTAGAAGCAAGGTTATTTAAACAATTTAATGCGATGGACCTAGTGGTTGCTCAATTAAATGAGCAGAGCTCAGGACTAGTTGAACGTTTAAACTCGCTTCCTGGTTCGGTTCCAAGTAGTTAACTGAATGTATATGAAACAACTAACAGATAAAAACGCACAGATAGAAGAGGTGTTGAATACTCTTGAAAATACTCCGTCCGAAAATGAAGCTTCTGACGAGTTGGTATCTAACTTGCTTGTACTTATTGGAGAGCGTCAAATTTTACTCGACGACCTGAAAATTGACAATGTTGAACATGAAAGAAAAATGCTAGCAGAGCAAATTTCTCTCGGAAAATTGTTTGAAAAGAAAGTGTTTAAATTGCAGCAACATATTCAATCTTTGCTTCAGGCCAGAAAGAAAAATCAACGCCAAATAAATATTTATCAATCAGTCGATTCAAATAAGTAGCGAAGGTGACCTATGAGAGGCTCAATAAAATCATACCGCAAAGTATCTCTAGATAGTGAGATTGCTGTTGCTTCCCCACATCGTATTATTCAAATGATGTTCGATGGTGCTTTATTGCGTTTAGCTCAAAGTCGCTACGCAATTGAAACTCAAGATTTACAAGGCAAAGGTGTTGCAATCAATAAAGCCATTGGGATTATTAATGGCCTAAATAATAGCTTGAACATGGATGTAAAAGACTCCGTAGCCAGTAATTTGAGTGATTTATATGACTTTATGTTACGCCGTATTTCAGAAGCCAATATGAATAACGATGTAAAAGCCATTGATGATGTAACAGGCATTCTGCGAACCATTAAAGAAGGTTGGGATGCTATTCCCCAAGATATGCATCAAATGACTTCAGAAGCTAGCTGATAAAGCTTGTTACTCTAAGTTTGATTAGGCGCCATAGGCGTCTTTTTTATTAGTGAGCTTAAAACTCAAAGCTAGCAGAAAAGCAGCTACACTCGAAAGTCTGCGTTAACTGTTGCATATAAAATGAGCTGTTAGTGACTTAAATCAACAGCATGGTAGAATAATGCCATGTGATGCTTGATTCTCCTGCTCTGATAATACAATATTTAATTTTGAGTATTCGTTTAAACTTTATTGCAGGTTTAGCTATATTTAAGTAAAGATTAAAAAATATGAGTATGCATTCTGCTATGTTAATGTTTATATTATAATTGTGTCACTTGACACAAATAAATATAGCAGCTTAATAAATATTCAAGTCGAGCCTCTGATTTCTGGGGTGAGATAGAGCCTGTAACATGAATATGACCTTGAATAACTAATAACTAGAGCTTTGGCCTTCTGAATGATGCAAATAGAACAACGAATTTTAATTGTTGCTGAACCTTCTGAGCGTGTATCTCGTCTTTGTTGTATTTTTGAATTCTTAGATGAAAAATATCATGTCATTACGACAGATGACCTTGCTTCGTTAACACGCGAATCTCGTTTCAGAGCTTTGGTCATTGATACTGAATCTGTTCCTGCTGAATTTATTAAAGATGTTCAGTCTTCAATACCTTGGCAACCAGTATTGTTAATTGGCTCTCTAGATATTAATGGCGCCAATATTCTAGGTACAATCGATGAACCGGTTAATTATCCACAGTTAACTGAGCTACTTCATTTTTGTCAGGTATATGGTCAAGCCAAACAACCTCAAATACCCACTAGCGCGAACCAAACAAAGTTATTTAGATCTCTTGTTGGACGAAGCGAAGGCATTGCCAATGTTCGCCACCTAATAAGTCAAGTTGCTTGTTCTGATGCCACAGTGCTAGTGTTGGGCCAATCAGGTACAGGTAAAGAAGTGGTCGCGCGTAATATTCATTATATGTCTGAGCGTCGTGATGGGCCTTTTATTCCAGTCAATTGTGGTGCTATTCCTCCTGAACTGCTAGAAAGTGAACTTTTCGGTCATGAAAAAGGTTCTTTTACAGGCGCTATATCGACTCGTAAAGGGCGCTTTGAACTAGCAGAAAATGGTACCTTATTCTTAGATGAAATTGGCGATATGCCGCTGCAAATGCAAGTTAAATTACTGCGTGTTTTGCAGGAAAAGGTTTTTGAAAGAGTTGGTGGTTCAAAAACCATTACTACCGATGTCAGAGTGGTTGCGGCGACTCATCGAGATTTAGAAACGATGATTACCGACAACTTATTCCGTGAAGACCTTTATTATCGTTTAAATGTGTTTCCTATTGAAATGCCATCACTCAGAGAGCGACGTGATGATGTGCCACTATTATTACAAGAACTCGTCAGCAGAGTATTTAATGAAGGCCGCGGAAAAATCCGTTTCACTCAACGCGCGATAGAGTCATTAAAGGAACATAACTGGTCTGGAAATGTCCGCGAACTATCGAATTTAGTTGAAAGATTAACGATTTTATTTCCAGGTGGTCTTGTTGATGTTAATGACTTACCTCGAAAATATCGTTACATAGATGTACCTGAATACTGTGTTGAAATTAGTGAGGAACAACAGGAACGCGATGCATTAGCATCAATTTTCAATGATGATGAACCGATTGAAATTCCTGAGACACGCTTTCCAAGTGAATTACCGCCAGAGGGCGTAAATCTTAAAGATTTGTTGGCCGAATTAGAAATAGATATGATTCGCCAAGCACTAGAACAACAAGATAATGTGGTTGCTAGAGCTGCTGAAATGCTGGGCATTCGAAGAACAACACTTGTTGAAAAAATGCGAAAGTATG
Source organism: Shewanella sp. KT0246 (assembly GCF_019654955.1). GTDB lineage: Bacteria > Pseudomonadota > Gammaproteobacteria > Enterobacterales > Shewanellaceae > Shewanella > Shewanella goraebulensis. The sequence goes on from NZ_BPEV01000030.1 coordinate 27,927, forward strand.
GAATGGGCAAAGATTAACCGTTTTTACAATTAACTGTTACAGTAAAGCATGCCAAATGGCATGCTTTTTTTATGTTCGAAAATCATAAGCTATACTCTTAATCAGTATTTTGGCACATCAAATGCATTAGCTCTTTTAAGAGTTAATATTTTGACGGAGTGGCTATGTTTTTCGGGCACAGCAGTTCAGCACAAACTATGGTAGAGCCAAGCTCCCTAGCTGAAGCTATGAGTACAGAGGTTCAACTTTCTAATGATAGTAATAGAAACGTCTCTAAAAAATCTGAGAGTTTCGTTATTCGTTCTGCAACCGTCAAAACGGAAGTTAACAGAGATAATGCTGAACATATCGGACGTTCAACACCGCAAAAGGCGGCGAATATGTCGAATCAAATGGCACACATTCTTCAAGCAATGCCATCTGGGGTTGTGATTATTAATGGCGATGGCTTAGTCACTTTGGCTAACCCAGTAGCAACTGAACTTCTAGGCCGACCATTACAAGGGGCTAAATGGTTCGATATCATTAATCGTGCCTTCTCTCCTCAAGAAGACGACGGACATGAAGTCTCACTTAGAAATGGTCGGAGAGTAAAACTCGCTATTACTCCTCTAACGCCTGAACCTGGACAATTAATAGTCTTAACCGATTTAACCGAGACTCGTCTATTGCAAAAGAACTTGTCTCATCTGCAACGTTTGTCAGCGCTAGGTAAGATGGTAGCGACGTTGGCACATCAGGTGAGAACGCCATTGTCTGCTGCGATGTTGTACGCATCAAACCTTGCGAGTCCCAAACTAAACGATACTGCTAGAAAACGCTTTCAAACTAAGCTAGTTGACAGATTAAATGAGCTTGAGCGTCAAGTGAATGACATGTTGTTAATGGCAAAAAATAAACAAGATGATGCTTCTGAACCTATGATAGCAGAGGATATTATTGAACCTGTTTTAGCAAGTTGTGAACCCATTGCAGAGAATAAACAATGTAAGCTAAATTACTTCAACAATAGCAACGAGCAAATACTAGCGAATGGAAATGCGTTAAGTTCTGCAATTAATAATTTAGTGATGAATAGCTTGGAAGCTAATGCAACTGAAATTAGGATTATCACGGCTTCATCAGGTACTCATATTCATATCGATGTGATTGATAATGGCAAAGGGTTAGCTGCGGAAATGCAGCAACAAATTTTGGAGCCATTTTTTACCACTAAAAGTCAAGGAACCGGCTTAGGACTTGCTGTGGTGCAAACCGTGGTTAGAAACCATAATGGGACAGTACAAGTTTCATCACAACCTAATAAAGGGTGTTTGATAAGACTTTCATTTCCGATTTATCAAGCAATAAAACCACAAGCGGCCGAACTTGCCGCGAAAGAATCTATTAATAGTGAACCTTTAACTGCAAAGTTGACAGGTGTGGAGACATCACATGGTTGAAGCAAAACTCTTACTCGTTGAAGACGATGAATCTTTACGTGAGGCCTTGCTTGATACACTGCTTTTAGCAAGCTATGAATGTGTCGATGTTGCTTCTGCTGAAGATGCCATTATTGCGTTAAAATCAACTGAATTTGATATGGTGATCAGTGATGTGCAAATGGAAGGCATTGGTGGGATCGGATTGCTTAATTACTTACAGCAACAAAATAATAAAGTTCCCGTATTGCTAATGACAGCCTACGCCACAATTGACAGTGCTGTCAGTGCGATAAAATTAGGTGCTGTAGATTATCTAGCAAAACCTTTTGCGCCAGAAGTTCTACTAAATCAAGTGTCACGCTATCTACCATTGAAACAAAATCTAGATCAACCAGTGGTTGCTGACGATAAAAGTTTGGCATTACTGTCTATAGCACAACGTGTGGCAAGTTCTGATGCATCAGTTATGATTATGGGGCCAAGTGGTTCAGGTAAAGAAGTACTCGCACGTTATGTACATCAAAATAGTACCCGTTCAGAACAACCTTTTATAGCTATTAATTGTGCTGCAATTCCTGAAAATATGCTTGAAGCCACGTTATTCGGTTATGAAAAAGGCGCGTTTACTGGCGCATATCAAGCTTGTCCAGGTAAGTTTGAGCAAGCCCAAGGCGGCACCATTTTATTAGATGAAATTTCAGAGATGGAATTAGGCTTACAAGCTAAATTGTTAAGGGTGCTGCAAGAGCGCGAAGTTGAACGTTTAGGTGGTCGCAAAACCATCTCATTAGATGTGCGAGTCTTGGCAACATCAAATCGTGATTTAAAAGAAATGGTCGCTGCTGGAGGTTTTAGGGAAGATTTATATTATCGAATTAACGTTTTTCCACTAACTTGGCCAGCATTAAATCAACGTCCTGCTGATATTTTACCCTTGGCGCGTCACTTGTTGGTTAAGCATGCTAAAAACGCCAATATCTCTCCAACTCCAGCTTTAGATGAAGTCGCATGCAGGCGTTTATTGACTTATCGCTGGCCGGGTAATGTGCGTGAGCTTGATAATGTTATTCAACGAGCGCTTATCCTTCACTCAGGGGATGGCATTTCAACCAATGATATAATCCTAGATTCCAGTGAAGTTGATTTACAACAACCTGAACCGAAGCAGTCGAAAACTGCTGCTGAAAATGACGGTTTAGGTGGAGAGTTAAAAGCGCAAGAGCATGTCATTATTTTAGAGACGTTAAACCAATGTAATGGTAGCCGTAAAGACGTGGCTGAAAAACTAGGTATTAGCGCAAGAACCTTACGTTATAAAATGGCAAAAATGCGCGATATGGGCATTCAGGTGCCCGCATAGAAAGTGCTTGTATAAATTCTTTTAAGTTTAATTTAACGAACCTAATCATGTGCTGATTAGGTTTGTTGGTTATTTGCTAGCCAAACTGTCCCATCTAAATGACAAATCAACATCATCTGTAGCCTTAACTCGATTGTTGGCATCTTACTTGCTAAATCTATTGTAACTGGTTTTTAGTCGTCAATTATCCGACGAATAGGAGATTACAATGCAGATTAGCTCGAACCCTTTCTTACAAGAGATGCAATCTCTTCGCGGTGAAATTTCACCTAATCTTCGTTCTCCAATGCAACCGGAAATGATCCAAAAAGTTGGCAATACTTCAGGTGCTGACTTTGGAGAATTGCTTTCTCAGGCGGTTGGTGGTGTGACAGAGTTGCAAAAAAACTCTGCCAACTTAGCCACCCGTTTAGAAATGGGGGACTCGACTGTGACCTTATCAGATACCGTAATTGCTCGAGAAAAATCTGGTGTGGCTTTTGAAGCGACAGTACAGGTAAGAAATAAGCTTGTAGAAGCTTATAAAGAAATTATGAGCATGCCTGTTTAGGCCTCTTTATTAGATTAGAAAGTAGGTAATTATTGTGAGTACAGACCTCGTATTAGATTCAGATACCGTAAGTGGCACAGGGATTCAGCAGGAGAATAAACCTGGTTTGATGAGTTCTTTTGGTAGTGCTGATTTTATGCGTCAAATTACTATGATCTTGGCATTAGCCGTGTGTTTAGTATTGGCTGTATTTATGATGATATGGGCGCAAGAGCCAGAGTTTAGACCTTTAGGGCAAATGGAAACTAACGAAATGATCCAAGTACTGGACGTTTTGGATAAAAATAAAATTGCTTATAAAATTTCTGGTGATGTGGTTAGTATTCCTGAAGACAAATACCAAAATGTGAAATTATTATTAGGTCGTGCGGGTGTAGAAGCGTCAAGCCAACCAACAGATTATCTAAGCAAAGATAGCGGTTTTGGTGTGAGCCAACGAATGGAACAAGCCCGTTTAAAGCAAAGCCAAGAAGTTAATTTAGCGAGAGTGATTGAAGAGCTAAAAAGTGTTACCCGCGCCAAAGTGATTCTAGCCTTACCAAAAGAGAATGTATTTGCGCGCAACAAGTCAAAGCCAAGTGCGACAGTGGTTGTCAGTGTTCGTCGCGGTAGTCTAGGGCAAGAAGAAATCGATTCGATAGTTGATATTGTTGCTTCTGCTGTACAAGGTTTAGATCCTACGAGAGTTACCGTTACTGACTCAAATGGGCGTTTACTCAATTCAGGTAGCCAAGATGCGGCTTCTTCTAGAGCCCGTCGTGAACAAGAGCTGGTTCAACAGAAAGAATCAGAGTATCGCAATAAAGTTGACTCAATTTTAATGCCGATTTTAGGCCCTGAGAATTTCACTTCTCAAGTTGACGTCAACATGGACTTTACCGCGGTAGAGCAAACCGCTAAGCGTTTCTCGCCAGATTTACCTGCGATTCGTAGTGAAATGACAGTTGAGCGTAATTCATCAGGTCAATCGATGGGCGGTATACCTGGGGCATTATCAAACCAGCCGCCAATGGAATCTGATATTCCTCAAGAAGCCGGAGCAGCAGAAACAACTTCAACAACCGGAGATAGTCACCGCGAAGCCACAAGAAATTTTGAATTGGATACCACTATTAGTCATACACGTCAGCAAGTTGGGCAGGTTAGACGAGTGAGTGTGTCAGTCGCAGTTGATTATAAACCAGGGCCTGTTGATGAAAATGGTGTGGTAACAAGAATACCGAGAACCGAACAAGAATTGACAAATATTCGACGCTTGCTAGAAGGTGCAATGGGCTTTACAAGTCAGCGCGGGGATACCTTAGAAGTAGTGACAGTACCATTTATGGATCAGCTTATTGAAGCTTTACCTGAGCCTGAACTCTGGGAGCAGCCTTGGTTCTGGCGCGCTGTCAGACTGGTACTCGGTGCGTTTTTAGTTTTAGTGCTCATATTGTTTGTTATTCGCCCTATGCTGAATAAATTGCTGAAAACAAATGATGTTGAAATGCCTGAAGAAGCACGTTTGGGTCATGAGCTTGCTGAGATTGAAGATCAATATGCAGCAGACACTTTAGGGATGCTTAATACTAATCAAGCTGATTACAGTTATGCAGACGATGGCTCAATTCAAATACCTAATCTGCATAAAGATGATGATATGATTAAATCAATTCGGGCTTTAGTAGCAAATGAACCTGAACTTTCTACCCAAGTAATTAAGAGTTGGTTACAAGACGATGGCAAATGATGACGTTGCAGTAGCAGAGGCTACTAAAGGGTTTAACCCTGATGATTTAACCGGTACTGAAAAAACGGCTATTTTACTGTTAAGTCTAAGTGAAGCTGACGCCGCTTCAATTTTAAAACACTTAGAGCCTAAACAGGTTCAGAAAGTGGGTATGTCGATGGCGGCCATGGAGGACTTTGGTCAAGAGAAAGTCATCGGGGTACATAAGTTATTTCTTGAGGAAATTCAAAAGTTCTCATCTATTGGCTTTAATAGTGAAGAATTTGTCAGAAAAGCCTTAACTGCAGCACTTGGCGAAGACAAAGCTGGCAATTTAATTGAACAAATTATTATGGGCAGCGGTGCTAAGGGCCTAGACTCATTGAAGTGGATGGATGCGCGCCAAGTTGCCACCATTATTCAAAACGAACACCCTCAAATTCAGACCATTGTTTTATCTTATTTAGAGCCTGATCAAGCCGCTGAAATATTCAGCCAGTTTCCGGAAAATACTCGTTTAGATCTGATGATGCGTATTGCTAACTTAGAAGAAGTTCAGCCTGCCGCACTGCAAGAGCTAAATGATATTATGGAGAAACAGTTTGCTGGCCAAGGCGGCGCGCAAGCGGCGAAAATGGGTGGCCTTAAAGCTGCTGCTAATATTATGAATTTCCTTGATACAGGTGTTGAAAGCCAAATCATGGAAACTATGCGTGAGTCTGATGAAGAAATGGCGCAACAAATTCAAGATCTTATGTTTGTGTTTGAAAACTTGCTAGATGTTGATGATCGCGGTGTTCAAGTCTTACTACGCGAAGTGCAGCAAGATGTACTGATGAAAGCATTAAAAGGAGCTGATGACCAATTATCAGATAAAATTATCGGTAATATGTCTAAGCGCGCTGGCGAACTATTACGAGACGATCTCGAAGCAATGGGTCCAATCAGGATCAGTGAAGTTGAAATGGCGCAGAAAGAAATTCTCGCAATTGCTCGTCGCTTAAGTGATAGTGGTGAAATTATGCTTGGCGGTGGTGGTGGTGAAGAGTTCTTGTAATATTTACGACAAGGCACTCTCATCGAAGAACCGCACAATAATATCAATTAATTGCTGTAAAAATTAGGCCAGTTCATGACGGAATCTAAAACCAAAAAATCAATCGAAAATGATGACTTAGATTTCAGTCACTGGCAATTGCCTGATGTGACCGAAGAGCAAACGGATTCACCTTCGAATTTATTTGGTCATCTTGGTAGTCAAAATCCGCCCGCTCAAACTGATGAAAAACCACTATTACCGCCAACTATGGCTGAGATTGAGCAAATACGAGTCGAAGCTGAACAAGAGGGCTTAGAGCAAGGTAAAATTGAAGGTCATAACCAAGGCCTTGAGCAAGGTAAACTTGAAGGGCTGGAACAGGGGCATGCTGAGGGTTTTGCTCAAGGTGAGCAACAAGGCTACGAAGTTGGCCAAGTTAAAGCGAATGAAGTACTTGAACGGTTAACTCAACTCGTTCAACAGTTTGAGCAACCCCTGATGCTACTTGATGCTGAAATTGAAGCAGAAGTTCTAAATTTGGCTATTAATCTTGCAAAATCAATTGTCGGTCACGAACTTAAAACTCATCCCGAACATATCTTATCAGTGCTTCGTCAAGGTGTTGACTCTCTCCCTATAAAAGATCAGCAGGTTAAGCTTAGATTACATCCTGATGATGCGACTTTAGTGACTGAATTATACAGTGATGCACAATTACAGAAAAATCATTGGGATATTGAAGCTGACCCATCCCTTAATCCGGGTGATTGCATTATTAACAGTTTGCGTTCAAGTGTCGATCTCCGTGTTGAAGAAAGAATGCGTCAGGTACTCCATGAGCTTCAGGAACAAGCCAGGGGGATTCAGGCTAATGTGCAAACGATAAAAGCTGAACACCCTCAATATACGACTGAGGTCGTGGATCATTTACCCGAAAGGCAATCTTCAAGCTTAACGACGGAAAATATTCAAATTACTGAAGCTACTGAAGCAGAAATCAGTGAAAATGATACAAGTTTGCAAGAACCAGGTCGTCATGATCCATTAATAGAAGAATCACCTATAAAAGATCAAAGTTTCCAGGTTGCAGATTCTTCAGTTGAATCTCATCACACCACAGCAATTGAAAATGGCGCAGACAAGCAACCCAAAGTGTTAGAAACTGATGAGGTACGAGACGATGCAAAACCGTCAACATCAGCTACTGAATAAACTTAAAGTTCAAAGTCAAAAAGTAAATCCTCTAAGACCGGTAGCGAGTGGTCAGCTAGTACGAGTAGTAGGCTTAACGCTCGAAGCCACTGGCTGTAGAGCGCCCGTAGGCAGTTTATGCTCTATTGAAACGATGGCGGGGGAACTAGTTGCTGAAGTGGTAGGTTTTGATGACGAACTATTATACTTGATGCCTGTTGATGAATTAAGAGGTGTTTTACCTGGTGCTAGAGTGCAACCACTAGGTGAGCAATCAGGTTTAAATGTTGGATTAAGTTTACTTGGGAGAGTGCTCGATGGTAGTGGCATGCCCCTTGATGGTTTAGGACCGTTAAATACAGATCAACAAGCCTCTCGTCATGCGCCGCCAATTAACCCTTTAGCAAGAAGAGCTATATCAGAACCCTTAGATGTAGGGGTTCGAGCAATTAATGCCATGCTCACTGTGGGTAAAGGGCAACGTATGGGGTTGTTTGCAGGCTCTGGCGTGGGTAAAAGTGTGTTATTAGGCATGATGACCCGTGGAACAACAGCTGACATCATTGTTGTAGGGTTAGTCGGTGAACGTGGCCGTGAGGTGAAAGAGTTTATTGAAGAAATTCTAGGTGAAGAAGGACGTGCACGCTCAGTTGTTGTTGCAGCGCCTGCCGATACCTCACCATTAATGCGTCTTCGAGCGTGTGAAACCTCTACTAGAATTGCTGAGTATTTTCGAGATTTAGGTTACAACGTCTTATTATTAATGGATAGCTTAACCCGTTATGCTCAAGCCCAACGTGAAGTTGCACTGGCAGTTGGTGAGCCGCCAGCCACCAAAGGTTATCCGCCTTCAGTATTTGCTAAGTTACCTCGCTTAGTGGAACGTGCGGGTAATGGTGGGCCTGGACAAGGTTCCATTACTGCATTTTATACTGTTTTAACAGAAGGTGATGATCAGCAAGATCCTATTGCAGATGCTTCTAGGGCTATTTTGGATGGGCATATCGTTTTATCCAGAACCCTGGCTGATTCTGGTCATTATCCAGCTATCGATATTGAACAGTCGATTAGCCGTGTTGCGCCGATGGTCATTGCGCCAGAGCACCTAGAGTCGATGCGTTTAGTAAAGCAAATGTACTCTACATATCAACAAAACCGCGACTTGATTTCAATTGGTGCCTATTCTCAAGGTAGCGATCCTCGTATCGATAACGCCATTAGATTACAGCCTGCAATGAACGCGTTTTTAAGGCAAGGTTTTAAAGACGTTATTTCATTTAATGATAGCCAAACAATGGTTGGGCAAATCGCTGCCCAATGTAAATAATGCGCCGCGCAGACCCTTTACTAACAGTCTTAAAAATAAATAAAGAAGCAGAAGAGCAAGCTGCCTTGCAATTAAAGTCGGCTCAGTTAGAGCAGCAAAAGTGCCAAGGTCAGCTTGATGCATTAAATAATTATCGCCTTGAATACATGAAGCAAATGGGGGAGACCCAAGGGAAAACCTTAAGTGCCAGTGAATATCACTCTTTTCATGAGTTCATTAAGCAAGTCGATCAAGCCCTTATTCAACAAGTCAATGCTGTAAAAGAAGCGGAAAAGCAAACTGGTTATCGTCAAGTGCATTGGCAAGAAAAACAACAAAAGCGTAAAGCGGTAGAAATGCTGCTCGATAAAAACGCATTGAAAGCGCAGTTGATTGAAAATAAACGTGAACAAAAAGCCTCAGATGAATTTGCCATGCAGCAATTCATTCGCAAAACACCTCGATAGACATATTCTGCCTCATTTATTTGTTAAGTCATCATGCCAACTAATATCCAATGAACGGATAACTCGCTACTTATATACGCATAGTTTGTGAAGCTGGCATTTTATTTGCTTACTTGTAGAGTTAGTCATCAAAGTGTCAGCTTTGTGACTGTTATTCTGAATTTGATTTTATGCCAATTAGTTCATTTTGAATGATTGTTAGTGGAGTGCATTATGCAACAAATGAGCAGTATTTTACTTGGGAATAGTGGTAAAGCAGCCAATACACAAGTTGCAGGCTCAGTGCAAGATGCTGAAAGTAAATCATTTTTATCAGCATTTAATCAAGCATCACAAACTGATGTTGATAAAACGAAGCTAACAACTAATGCAAAAACTTCAGCAGAAAATAGTAAAGAATCGTTATCAAAAGAAGGTGATGTTGAGTTGATTTTTGCTCAAATAGGTTTAGCTGAAAACTTTGAGTCAACATCTGATATTGAGGTTGGTGGCAAAGGTTTGCCGTCGGAGACTGCACTTTCCTTACAGTTGCTGTCTCAAGGAGAGCTTTCTCAAACAGGTAGCGAATTAGCATTAGTCGATGAAACGCAGCATTCAACAGATAAAGATTCGTTGAATATTGATATACCTGTTGATTCTATTGGTCAAGATAGTGAATTTTTAACCGCATCATTCCTAAATGGATTATCTACTGAACAATTAGATGCATTAAGTCAGTTTTCATCTATGAGTGAGCAAGAGCTTGCAGGATTGAGCCCTTCCGAATTGAACACATTAATTATGAGCTTTAATCAGCAGACAGATTCGGCAAATACTCAGGCTTTACCTTTAATACCAGATGTAAAACCTAATGCTGAAACTGCTACAAATACTATAGGTGAAGATAGTATTGCTGAATCAAATGTTGCTGCAGGTAAAAAAGGGGATGCAACTACTCAAGCTGCTATTCCATCAAACGTAGGTCAATCTACTGCTACTCAGGTAAACACTACTCAGGTAAACGTTACTCAAGCTAATACGACTCAAACCATAGCTAATGCTCAAATTACAGCTGCTCAAGTTACGAGTGCAGAAAAAACTATTGCTGAAGATAAAGTGATTTCTGAAGCGTATAAATTGAATTCAAAAAATGCAGACAAAGATAGTACCCCAGTCAATCTTAGCAAGGCCGAGTTAAGTGTTTCGTTAGAACAACCGACATCAAAAGTGGCATTTAATAATGCATTAGCCAATGCGGCAAGTAACTCCACTATTAATGGGTTAGTGACTGAAACGGGAAAAGAAAGTGATGCAGTAGATTCAAAGTCACTTCAACATCAGGTTATACAAAACCAAAGCAGTTTGACTCCACAACACAAAAGTGACGTTCCTCAATTTCAACTTTCATTACGCCAAGGTGCAGAGTCTGCAGTACAAATGCAAGATATGATTCAAAAGTTTGCTCCGGTCATGAAACAACAATTGATCACTATGGTTGGCCAAGGTGTTCAACACGCTGAAATACGTCTTGATCCAGCTGAGTTGGGGCATATGGTGGTGAAGGTTCAAGTTAATGGTGAACAAACCCAAGTGCAATTCCAAGTTGCTCAGTCGCAAACAAAAGACTTAATAGAACAAGCAATTCCTAAGTTACGAGACATGTTGGCTGAAGAAGGCTTACAACTTGCAGATAGCCAGGTTTCTCAAGATGGCGACAATCAGCAAAACTCTGAATATGATGAACAAAGCAGCACTGGCGATAACATGTTGGATGAAATATCAGCACAAGAGCTCGACATAGTGACAAAACATGCAAAGAGTAGTAACTCAGCTATAGATTATTACGCCTAAGTCGGTAATCTATAGCCATTAAGTTAAGACAGTCAAAGCCGTGTGATAATCGGGACAAGATTGACAGCAAAATGGCAACACATAAATGGAATAAATGATGGCTGAAGAAGAATCTCTAGAGTTAACAACGGACAATCAACCGAAAAGTAAGAAGAAGCTCATTATATTTATTGTTATTGGCATAGTGTTAGTAGCATTAATTGCTGGAGCTGCATTATTTTTCTTAGGTGGGGATGACGAGTCTACTCCAGCAACTCCTGGAACCGCAGCTACGGCTGAAACTGTTGTTGATGAATCAAAAAAGGGTAGAGCCAATTATGTTGGTATGCCGAGACCTTTTCTATTTAATTTACCTGGCGTAGACAGAGCACGCTTAGTTGAAATCAAAGTGCAGCTAATGGTGCGAGGTGACGATGGTCAAACTGCGAAAATGCATATTCCATTGATTGAAGATGCCTTATTAACGACTTTTAGTGCTGCAGATGTGCAAAAGTTAAGTACTCAGGCTGGTAAGGATGAATTAAGGCAACTGGCGCTGTTAAATGTGCAAAATACATTACAACCAGTAGCTGGCCGAAAAATAGTTGAGAAAGTACTATTTACTGGTTTTGTTATGCAATAACACCAGTAAATAAGACAAGGTGATGATGTGAGTGATTTATTAAGCCAAGACGAAATTGATGCGCTACTTCATGGGGTCGATGATGTTGATGAAGATGACATAAACGACGGTGAAGACACGCGCGTTTATGATTTCTCATCACAAGACAGAATTGTTCGTGGGCGGATGCCAACGCTGGAAATCGTTAACGAACGTTTTGCCCGCCATTTACGCATTAGCATGTTTAACATGATGCGCCGAGCTGCTGAAGTATCGATTAATGGCGTGCAAATGCTCAAGTTCGGTGAATATGTTCACACCTTATTTGTTCCGACCAGTCTTAATATGGTGCGTTTCAGTCCACTCAAAGGTACCGCACTAATAACAATGGAAGCACGACTTGTTTTCATATTGGTGGATAACTTCTTCGGTGGTGATGGTCGTTTTCATGCAAAAATTGAAGGTCGTGAATTTACCCCGACTGAAAGACGTATTGTTCAGTTACTGTTAAAAATTATTTTTGAAGATTATAAAGATGCCTGGGCACCAGTTATGGACGTTGAGTTTGAATATTTGGATTCAGAAGTCAACCCAGCTATGGCGAATATCGTTAGTCCAACAGAAGTAGTGGTCATTAACTCTTTTCATATTGAAGTGGATGGTGGTGGTGGTGATTTTCATATCACAATGCCTTACTCGATGATTGAGCCCATCCGCGAATTGCTTGATGCTGGTGTACAAAGTGATAAGCAAGATACTGACATGCGTTGGGGACAGGCATTACGCGATGAGATTATGGATGTACAGGTTGGTATTGATGCAAATATTATTGAACACGAAGTAAAACTTCGAGATGTGATGGAATTTAAAGCAGGCGATGTCATCCCGATTGAATTACCTGAACACATCATGATGCGCATTGAGGATTTACCAACTTACCGATGTAAATTGGGTAAATCACGAGATAATTTAGCGTTGAAAATTAGCGAGAAAATTCCTCGCCCTGAAACGGCTAAATCAGAGTTACAACTAATTACGCGCAAAAGTAGCAAAGCGCGTGATATTTCAGAATTATAAGGTGACAAAATGAGTGATGATACTGACGATTGGGCTGCAGCAATGGCTGAACAAGCCCTTGAAGAGGCAAATGTTGCCGAGCAAGTTGAACTTGATGAATTAGTGGATGAATCAGCGCCTATTTCTCAAGATGAAGCAGACAAGCTTGATAGCATTATGGATATTCCTGTCACTATCTCAATGGAAGTGGGACGAAGTTTTATCAGTATCCGTAATTTACTTCAGTTAAATCAAGGTTCAGTGGTTGAGCTTGATAGAGTAGCTGGTGAGCCCTTAGATGTAATGGTCAATGGCACCTTGATAGCTCATGGTGAAGTGGTAGTAGTGAATGACAAGTTCGGTATTCGTTTAACGGATGTCATCAGCCAAACTGAACGAATTAAAAAACTAAAGTAATCTCTATTCTCAATAAAAAGCGTTAAGGATTCACCTGTGCTAAATGCAGTTAGTTTATTCACCGTTGCCAATGCTGCTGTCACCGAAGTTACAGCATCAGAACCAGTTAGTTCGGAAGTTGCAATTCGTGGAGCTGAAACATCAAATATTGCTGCATTATCTAGCATGATGGGAGGGCTAATACTTGTTATTGCGATAATTTTTGTATTAGCTTATATCGTCAAAAAGCTTAACTTGGTTCAGTCAAATCAAGGCGTCATCAAAACTGTCGCCATGACACCATTAGGTCAAAAAGAAAAGTTGGTGTTGGTTGAGTTAGAAGGGCAACAGTATTTACTTGGGGTGACAGCCCAACAAGTTAACCTGATTGAAAAACTTGATACTGCAGTTAATGTCGAAACAGCATCATTTGCCAGTCGATTAAAGCAAGCAAAACAGCAAGCAAAAGATCAGGTTAAGGAATAGCAATAATGAAAAAGTGGATAGTACTTGCCTTATTTGCCGCTGTTTTTTTTACACCTTTTAGTTTTGCTGAAGAAGGTATTTTAAAAGCCGTTACTGTATCTACTGGAGCTGATGGCAGCACTGAATACTCAGTAACGATGCAAATATTGCTGCTGATGACTGCAATGAGCTTTATCCCTGCAATGGTGATAATGCTGACCTCATTCACGCGGATAATCGTTGTACTATCAATTTTGCGTCAAGCCTTAGGTTTGCAGCAAACACCTTCTAATCAAGTACTCATAGGCATGAGTATGTTCATGACATTTTTTATTATGGCGCCGGTTTTTGATCAAATTTATGATCAAGCAGTGGAGCCATACATCAATGAATCACTGACCATGCAACAAGCCTACGAGGTAGGTAAAGAGCCTCTTCGTGCATTTATGCTTTCCCAAGTGAGAACCACTGATTTAGAAACCTTTATAGAGATTTCTGGCTACACCAATATTACCTCGCCTGAGCAAGCCCCAATGAGTGTGTTGGTTCCGGCTTTTATTACTAGTGAGCTAAAAACCGCTTTCCAAATTGGTTTTATGCTATTTGTGCCATTCTTAGTATTAGATTTGGTGGTGGCGAGTATTTTAATGGCCATGGGGATGATGATGTTATCGCCAATGATTGTGTCGCTGCCATTTAAAATTATGCTATTTGTTCTAGTAGATGGTTGGGGATTAGTCATGGGCACGCTAGCAAACAGTTTCGGCACCTAGGGAGCGTTACTGATGTCACCTGAGTCACTGATTGATATTTTTCGTGAAGCCCTGTCTGTTATTGTATTGATTGTAGCGGCAATTATTTTACCTGGTCTATTTGTTGGCTTAATTGTGGCAGTATTTCAAGCTGCGACTTCGATTAACGAGCAAACCTTGAGCTTCCTTCCAAGACTATTAACGACACTATTTTCATTAATGTTTTTAGGCCATTGGTTAGTACAAACCATGATGGACTTTTTCTATAACATGGTGGATATGATCCCTATGGTGATAGGTTAACTGGTGGAAATTTTATTTGAAGAAATCAGCCGCACAATAGCAGCCTATGTGTGGCCATTATTTAGAATATCTTCCATGTTAATGGTGATGGCGGTTTTTGGCGCCAATACCACACCCGCCAGAATTCGTTTGTTTTTATCAGTTGCAATCACAGTCGCTGTGGCACCTGTTTTGCCTGCTCCAGTCGAACCAATAGAACTATTCTCATTAGGCGCTGTGTTTATTTCAGCTCAGCAAATTTTAATCGGCACAGCGATGGGGTTTGTTACCATTTTGGTGATGCAGACTTTTGTACTCACAGGTCAAATTATTGGTATGCAAACCAGTTTAGGTTTTGCATCTATGGTTGACCCAGGTTCTGGGCAACAAACGCCTGTAGTGGGTAACTTCTTTTTACTACTAGCAACACTTATTTTTTTGGCGGTAGATGGACATTTACTAATGTTCAAAATGCTGGTGGCAAGTTTTGATACCATTCCAATTTCAAATCAAGGTTTCAGTATTACTAACTATCGTAAGTTAGCTGAATTTGGTGGTTATATGTTTGGCGCAGCGTTAACCATGTCTATTTCTGCTATTGTGGCGCTGTTACTTATCAACTTATCATTTGGTGTGATGACCCGTGCATCACCACAGTTGAATATTTTTGCCATTGGTTTTCCTGTCACTATGGTGACAGGGCTATTAATTTTATGGCTAACTTTAGGACCCATCATGGCTCATTTCGATGAGGTTTGGCTACAAGGCCAAATATTGATGTGTGATATTTTGCTACTGACCTGTCAAATTGACGGCTCAATAACTCAGTAGGTTACTGATGGCAGAAGATACAGGTCAAGAACGCACAGAGGACCCCACCGCCAAGCGACTGCAGCAGTCGCGAGATAAAGGACAGGTGGCGCGCTCCAAAGAGCTAGGCACTGCAGCAGTGTTATTAGCATCTGCTGTAGGTTTTGCTATTGTAGGGCCCAATCTAGCTCGTAGTTTGCATAGTGTGATGACCCAAATGTTGACCATGGAACGGGATCAAATATTCGATACCAATTCAATGTTTCTTGTATGGGGCGTGATAGGTAATGAACTTGCTTTTCCGCTCATTAGCTTTATCGCTTTTTTGGCCTTGATAGCATTTATTGGCAATATTATCTTAGGCGGAATGACTTTCTCTGTTAAAGCTTTTATGCCAAAAGGCAGCAAAATGAATCCTGCGAAAGGGTTCAAGCGGATGTTTGGCACACAAGCTTTGGTTGAGTTAACAAAAGGGATTGCCAAGTTTGCGGTTGTTGCAGTGTCAGCTTATTTCTTATTGAGTTTTTACTTCTTTGAGATAATGACATTATCGAGCGATCATTTACCTGGCAACGTTTATCACGCATTAGAACTGCTTGTTTGGATGTTCATTTTATTGTGTTCTTCAATGCTAATCATTGTGGTGATTGATGTACCGTTTCAAATATGGAATCACAATAAACAGCTTAAAATGACCAAGCAAGAGGTCAAAGATGAATACAAAGACACTGAGGGTAAACCCGAGGTAAAAGGCCGAATTAGGCAGATGCAGCATGAAATGGCTAATAAGCGAATGATGTCTGAGGTGCCAAATGCTGATGTTATTGTGGTCAACCCTGAACATTATGCAGTTGCAGTTAAATATGATGTTAGTCAATCTGCTGCACCATTTTTAATTGCTAAGGGAGTTGATGATGTTGCTTTTAGAATTCGTGAAATAGCTAGAGAGCACGAAGTCCCTATTGTTTCTGCACCGCCTTTGGCGCGAGCAATCTACCACACTACTAAAATTGAGCAACAAGTACCTGAAGGATTATTTACAGCGGTTGCGCAAATTTTGGCTTATGTTTTTCAGTTAAAACAATATCAAAAAGGCAAAGGTAAGCGTCCAAAACCTATTCCTTTGAATCAACCCATACCAGATGATTTAAAACACTAAATCGTTTACAAAATCTTCAATTAAACTTGCTGTTCTTTTAATAATATTCTTTTGGCTTAGTAATTGCATTTTGACTAGGTCGGCGTCAAGAATATTACTATAAAGGTTTCCTACTGATGGATGTAAAAGCAGCATTAGGTCAAGTTAAGCAAGTTAGGTTCAGTACTTTTAAAGGTGTTGGTACGCCATTATTAGTGCTTGCTGCTCTAGGTATGGTGGTATTACCCATGCCTGCCTTCCTGTTAGATATTCTATTTTCATTCAATATTGCATTAGCGCTAGTTGTGTTACTTGTTGCTATTTATTCTGATAGACCACTCGATTTTGCTGCATTTCCTAGCGTACTTTTAGTCGCCACCTTACTTAGATTGGCATTGAATGTAGCGTCCACTCGAATCGTACTATTAGAAGGTCATAACGGTGGTGATGCTGCAGGTAAGGTTATTGAAGCTTTTGGCTCTGTAGTCATTGGTGGCAACTATGCCGTGGGTTTAGTGGTTTTCCTTATTCTTATTATCATCAACTTTGCCGTTGTAACCAAAGGTGCTGGTCGTATTTCTGAAGTTAGTGCTCGATTTACTTTGGATGCAATGCCAGGTAAACAAATGGCCATTGATGCTGACTTAAACGCTGGAACGCTGACCCAAGATCAAGCTCGAGTTCGCCGCGCCGAAGTCACTAAAGAAGCTGACTTTTATGGTGCGATGGACGGTGCGTCAAAATTTGTAAAAGGTGATGCTATTGCTGGCATCATGATTTTGGTCATTAATATATTAGGTGGTTTTGTTATCGGTATGGTTCAGCATGGGTTAGATTTCTCTAGCGCGGTTGAAATCTATACTCTTTTGACTATTGGTGATGGCCTTGTGGCACAAATACCAGGTCTATTGTTATCTATCGCAGCAGCATTGATGGTGACTCGCCAAAATGAATCTGGTGATATGGGTGGCATGATGATAAGTCAGATGTTTGTCAGCCATAAGTCGATGGCGATTGCATCAGGCGTATTGTTTATTATGGGCATCGTCCCTGGAATGCCACATTTTGCATTCTTAACGTTTGCTTTTATTACAGCCTTTGCTGCCTATATGATTTATAAGCGTAATATTGACAACAAAACAGCTGCTCTTGAGCAAGCAGTGAAAAATCCTGCAGAAGTAAAAGATACTGAGCCAAAAGAGTTAAGTTGGGAAGATGTACAGCATGTCGATACTATAGGGCTTGAAGTTGGTTACCGTTTGATTCCATTAGTCGATAAAGGTCAAGGTGGTGAATTACTCGGTAGAATTAAAGGTGTGCGTAAAAAGTTATCTCAAGAACTTGGCTTCTTAGTGCCTGCAGTTCATATTCGTGACAACCTCGATTTGTCACCGAATTGCTACCGGATTTCATTAATGGGAGTCGTTGTAGGTGAAGCTGAAGTGAGACACGATTGCGAGCTTGCGATTAATCCTGGGCAGGTTTATGGCAAGCTAGATGGCATTGAAACAACTGATCCTGCATTTGGTTTAGAAGCAGTTTGGATAGCTCCAGAGCAGCGAGAGCATGCACAAACCTTAGGCTATACCGTGGTGGATACCGCAACGGTTGTCGCCACTCATATAAGCCAGTTATTGACTAACAACGCTGCGAAACTACTAGGCTATGAAGAAGTACAGCAGTTAATGGATATGTTAGGTAAAAACTCACCTAAATTAATTGATGGCTTTATTCCTGACATCATGCCTTTAGGTTCAGTCGTTAAAGTAATGCAAAACCTTCTTAATGAAGGAGTTTCTATTCGCGATTTGCGCACAATCGTGCAAACCCTGTTAGAATACGGTACAAAGAGTAATGATACGGAAGTATTAACTGCTGCTGTTCGAATTGCATTGAAGCGAATGATTGTTCAAGAGATCTCTGGTCCGGAATTAGAAATTCCTGTCATAACATTGGCACCAGAGTTGGAACAGATGTTGCACAAGTCTATGCAAGCGACAGGCGGTGAAGGGCCAAATATAGAACCTGGCCTTGCAGAACGCATGCAGAAGTCATTATTAGACGCTTCTCAGAAGCAAGAGATGGTTGGACAACCAGCCATTTTATTGACATCAGGCATGCTAAGGTCAACGCTGTCACGATTTGTTAAATATACTATCCCGAATTTACGGGTTATTTCTTACCAAGAAATACCTGATGAAAAGCAAATACGCATAGTATCTGCTGTAGGGCAATAGCGATGACTTTGTGTTTGAAAGAGGTGCGTAGTGAAAATTAAACGATTTTTTGCCAAAGACATGCGTTCTGCATTAGCTCAAGTAAAAGAAACTTTGGGTTCAGATGCCGTTATTATGTCTAATAAAAAAGTCACAGGCGGTATAGAAATCGTTGCGGCAGTTGACTACGATGAGCCTAAAGCGGATGTCGCTGTGAATTCGCCAGTACCTGGATTTATGAATGTCAGCGATGACCAAGTATCACTTGGGCAAAGTAAGCCTATAGTGAAAGCACAAACGAAAGTGAGTCCTCCACCGGCTGCTGACTCATTACAAGCTTTGCTGGAAAAACAGCATAATCGTTTGCAGCAACAAATTTCGCAGCGAGTTGAAGAACCTGAACTACCTGATTGGGCAAAGCAATTACAAGATACCAAGACATCGAAAGTTGAGCCTAAAATTGAGCAACAGCAATTTGCTCAACCAAGAACATCGAATAAAAGTCAGTCTGCTGAAATTGAAGCAATGCGAGAAGAAATGGCGTCATTGCGTGGGTTATTAACTCATCAAGTGTCATCGTTAATGAAAGACCAGAAAAAACGCACTGACCCTGTAGGGGCTATGCTTGAAAGTAAATTGATTAATGCTGAGTTTTCTCCAGCCGTTGCAGCAAAGCTTGCAGGATTGAGTCAACAATATACACCTGCTGATCTAGTGCGGGCTTTACCGCAAAGTTTAGCTAACCTTCTAGATAACCAAGGTGATGATATTGTTCGCACTGGTGGCGTGGTTGCATTTGTTGGCCCAACAGGAGTTGGCAAGACAACATCGCTTGCTAAATTAGCGGCAAGATTTGCAGCTCATCACGGCCCAGAGCAGGTTGCACTGATTACAACAGATCATTATCGTATTGGAGCCTATGAGCAATTGGCAACTTATGGCAAAATAATGGGATGTCCGGTTAAACAGGCTCATGATCTTGCTGAATTAGAACAAATTCTCTATCAGTTTAAGAATCGTAAGTTAGTATTAATAGATACGGCTGGTATGGGGCAGCGTGATATGCGCCTTTATCAGCAATTAGACGATTTAATGGCAAATACAAGAATACCGATTAGAAGTTATCTAGTGATGTCAGCAACCTCTCAAAGAAGAGTATTGCAAGATGCTGTAGAGCATTTTAAAAGAATTCCACTCTCTGGAGTAATTTTAACCAAACTAGATGAATCAGTTTCGATTGCTGGCGCGTTAAGTGTATTGATTCAAAATGGGTTACCATTGAGCTATATAACCGATGGCCAACGTGTTCCTGAAGATATGCAAGTTGCCGATACGCTGATGCTGGCAAAACAAGCGTTAGCAGCATTAAACGACACCAAACCTCAAACGTCACATGACACTGCGTGGTCAAATGACATGGCCTACGCATTCGAGTAAAAATATGACCCGAGATCAAGCAAGTGGTTTACGTATGATGAATCAACCAAATAACGAAAAAGTAAAAGTAATTGCAGTCAGTGGTGGTAAAGGCGGCGTGGGTAAAACCAGTGTGTCAATTAACACGGCTGTGGCACTCGCTGAAAAAGGCAAACGGGTTTTAGTACTTGATGCCGATTTAGGCCTAGCGAACGTTGATGTGATGTTAGGTATTAGAGCTGAGCGCAACTTATCACATGTACTATCTGGTGAAGCTGAATTAGATGATATTATTGTTCGTGGACCTAAAGGGATTGGTATTGTGCCAGCGACTTCAGGTACTCAGGCTATGGTTGAACTGACTCAAGCACAACATGTCGGCCTTATTCGCGCCTTCAGCGAGATGAAAACTCAATTCGATATCTTAATCGTTGATACCGCAGCTGGTATCTCTGATATGGTCTTAAGTTTTTCACGCGCATCACAAGATGTATTGATTGTGGTTTGTGATGAACCGACATCTATTACCGATGCATATGCCTTAATTAAAATTCTGAGCCGCGAACATGGCGTATTTCGTTTTAAAATTGTGGCTAATATGGTTAGAAGTTTGCGCGAAGGCATGGAATTATTCGCAAAACTCAGTAAAGTGACTGATAGATTTTTGGATGTTGCTTTAGAATTAGTGGCAACGGTTCCTTTCGATGAAAACTTACGTAAATCAGTACGTAAACAGAAGTTGGTTATCGAAGCATTTCCTAAGTCACCTGCGGCAATTGCTTACCATGGCTTAGCAAATAAAATTATGAGCTGGCCTGTTCCGCAACAACCTGGCGGCCATCTTGAATTCTTTGTTGAACGTTTAGTTCAGCGTAAAGATACACAAGAGGACTCGACGAGTGAATAAAGCCGCAGCGTATACTCAGTTTGATAATAAAACTTCAATTGTTGAACAGTATGCTCCGTTGGTAAAAAGAATTGCACATCACATGTTGGCACGGCTGCCGGCATCAGTGCAATTAGATGACTTATTACAAGCAGGGATGATGGGGTTATTGGAAGCATCATCGAAGTTTGATGGTAGTAAAGGGGCTAAGTTTGAAACCTTTGCAGGTATTCGAATTCGTGGCTCTATGATTGATGAAATTCGTCGTGGCGACTGGGTTCCCCGTTCTGTTCATCGTAATCAGCGCCGAGTTGCACAGGTTATTGATGAGTTAGGGCAAGAGCTTGGCCGTGATGCTAAAGATACTGAAATAGCAGAAAAGTTAGAGATGACTCTAGAAGAGTATCATCACATATTGAATGATGTTTCAGTAGGTAAAATCATTGGGATAGAAGATCTTGGTGTTTCTGAGGATGTTATCGTAACGGAAGAATCAACTCATGATGAGAGCTTTGATTCGTTAGCTGAAATGCAATTTAAATCTGCATTATCGGAAGCAATTACCACATTACCCGAAAGAGATGCGTTAGTTTTGTCGCTATATTATGACGAAGCATTAAATTTAAAAGAAATCGGTGCCATTCTTGAGGTCAGCGAGTCGCGTGTTAGTCAGATATTAAGTCAGGCAATGTTGCGTCTTAAAGGCAAACTCAAGCATTGGACACAGGTATAATTATTCATATAGAGCACAATGTGTAAAGCTCACCGGAGGAAACCTTGGACAAGAATATGAAGATTCTTATTGTTGACGATTTTTCAACAATGAGACGTATCATCAAGAACTTGTTGCGAGACTTGGGATTCAACAATACTCAAGAAGCAGATGATGGCTCGACCGCCTTACCAATGTTACAAAAAAGCGAATTCGATTTCGTTGTAACGGATTGGAATATGCCAGGAATGCAAGGTATTGACTTGCTTAAGGCGATTCGTGCAGACGATTCACTCAAGCATTTACCAGTATTGATGGTAACTGCAGAAGCAAAACGTGAGCAAATTATTGCAGCAGCACAAGCTGGTGTGAATGGTTACGTAGTAAAACCGTTTACCGCTGCAACTTTGAAAGAAAAACTCGATAAGATCTTTGAGCGTTTAGCATAAGCTAAGGATAAGTTATGCAGGCAGCCACATCGGGGTTAATTGATCTTGAACAAGCCAAGCAACTCGTAAAGTTACTTGAAGAAGGGCAGCAAGAACAAGCAGATGAAGTCATTCGTGACTTATCAGCCCCTCTTCAGCGAGAGTTATTTGATGAAGTAGGTAAGTTGACCCGTCAACTTCATAGTTCATTAAATGAATTCCAAATTGATACGCGATTAGCTGAACTTGCCAACAGTGAAATACCTGACGCAAAAGAAAGATTGAACTTTGTCATCGACATGACAGAGCAAGCTGCAAATAAAACCATGGATGCAGTTGAAGAATGTTTACCTTTGGCCGATACAATAATTAATAACATTCAATCGGTCACGCCAATGTGGGACAAATTGATGCGTAGAGACATCGCTTTAAGCGAATTTAAATCTCTGTGCCATGACGTTCAACACATTATGTCTCATAGCGAGCATGACTCAGGACGATTAAAGGAATTGCTTAATCAAATTTTGATGGCGCAAGATTTCCAAGATTTAACTGGGCAAATGATCCGTCGTGTTATTGATTTAGTCAGAGAAGTAGAGAGCAGTTTAGTCTCAATGCTCACTATCTTTGGCGAGAATGCAGCAGACTCCGCACGGGTCGTTGATGAAAATAAAATTGAAGCAGAAGGCCCCATCTTGAATGCCGAAACACGAGAAGACGTGGTGACAGGGCAAGATGAGGTGGATGATCTGCTATCAAGTCTGGGTTTCTAATTAGGAGTCAAATTTAATGTCTTTTGATGTTGATGAAGAGATACTCCAGGACTTTTTGATTGAAGCTGGTGAAATTTTAGAGCTTCTACAAGAGCAGCTCGTTGCTCTTGAAAATAATCCTGATGATGCTGATTTACTTAACGCTATTTTTAGAGGTTTCCACACTGTAAAAGGTGGTGCAGGTTTTTTAAGCTTGGGACCAATGGTCGATGTTTGTCATGAAGCTGAAAATACCTTTGATCTATTGAGAACCGGCAAGCGTCAAGTAAACGCAGAGTTAATGGATATCATTTTACAGGCTGTTGATGCTATCAATAGTATGTTTGAACAAACTCAGCAAGGGCAGCAGCAAGACGATGCTGATCCTACGTTACTCGAAAAGCTTAAGCTGCTGAGCTCTGGTGCTCCTCTTCCTTCTGAACTTGGCGAACCCTCTGCAGAACCCGCAGCGGTCGAAGAGCTCATAGAAGCCATCATCGAAGAACCAACCGTCGCTGAAGCTGTTGTTGAAACTACAGTTGAAAGCACAATAGAAAGTGTCGCCGCTGATGCAGACTCCGCAGGCAGCATTGATGATATTGATGAAAGTGAATTTGAAGCATTACTTGATGCTTTACACGGACAAGGTAAGAGTCCTACTGCAACGCCAAAAGCACCAGTTGTAGAAGCAGTTGTTCCTGTAGCGACAGAGAACACTGAAAGCACCGCTAGCGATGAAATCACTGACGACGAGTTTGAAGCATTGCTTGATGAGCTTCATGGTTCTGGGGGATTTCAATCAACCCCCAAGGCTAGTGAGCCTGCTCCTGTAGCAGAAGAGCCTAAAGTTGACGCTGATGACATCACTGATGATGAATTCGAAAAATTACTTGATGAGTTACATGGCAAAGGCTCAGCGCCAGCAGCTGTTACGCCAACGCCTTCAGCCTCTGCTGCTCCAGTTAGTCCTCCTAAGACTAACAAACCAGCTGAACCAGCTAAAGCCGCTCCTAAATCACCAGCTCCTGCAGAAACACCAAAAGCGCCAGTAGCAAAGACCGCACCTGCTGCTAAAGCACCTGCTCCAGCAACGAAAAAAGCAGAACCAGCTAAAGCGCAAAGTGCCATGCCTCAAGGCGAGACGACTGTTCGTGTCGACACTTCACGTTTAGACCAAATTATGAATATGGTTGGTGAACTTGTATTAGTTCGTAATCGATTAGTCAGTTTAGGTATTTCTCGTGATGATGAAGAAATGTCTAAAGCGTTAGCAAATTTAGATTTAGTGACTGCCGATCTTCAAGGCGCAGTGATGAAAACACGTATGCAACCGATCAAAAAAGTATTTGGTCGTTTCCCACGTGTTGTAAGGGATTTAGCGCGCACGCTTAATAAAGAAATTGATTTAATCATGGTGGGTGAAGATACCGACCTTGATAAAAACTTAGTTGAAGCTCTTGCCGATCCTTTGGTCCATTTAGTAAGAAACTCGGTTGACCATGGTATTGAAATGCCCATTACGCGTGAAGCGAATGGCAAACCAAGAACGGGTACTATTACCTTATCAGCAAGCCAAGAGGGCGATCACATTCTTCTTAAAATTGAAGATGATGGCGCGGGTATGGATGCAGGTAAACTAAAAGAAATCGCAATTAGTCGCGGAGTGCTAGACGAAGATTCTGCTGCTCGTATGACTGATAACGAGGCTTATAATCTAATTTTTGCTCCTGGATTTTCTACAAAAGTAGAAATATCAGATATTTCTGGTCGTGGTGTTGGTATGGACGTGGTGAAAACTCGTATAACCCAACTAAACGGTACGGTTCATATCGACTCAGTTCAGGGCAAGGGAACAATTTTAGAAATTAAAGTCCCACTCACATTAGCAATTATGCCAACTCTGATGGTTGATGTTGCTAAGCAAGTATTCGCTTTACCTCTTTCAAGCGTTAATGAAATTTTCCATCTCGATCTAACTAAAACAAATGTAGTAGATGGTCAATTAACCGTTATCGTTCGTGATAAAGCCGTACCGCTATTTTATCTTGAGCAGTGGCTACATCGAAATAAGACTAACTTTACTCATGGTGATAAAAAACAAGGGCATGTGGTTATTGTGCAGCTTGGTACCATGCAAATTGGTTTTGTTGTTGATGCACTTATTGGGCAGGAAGAGGTGGTGATTAAGCCTCTAGGCAGTATGTTGCAAGGTACGCCAGGTATGGCAGGAGCGACAATTACTTCAGATGGCGGTATCGCACTCATTTTAGACGTGCCAGGTTTATTAAAATATTACGCCAAAAGTAAGAAGTAAAAGTTCCATTATTTAAGGAATTAAATGGCTACTAAAGTTTTAGTTGTTGATGATTCAAGTTTCTTTAGACGACGGGTCAGTGAGATTGTTAATCAAGATCCTGACTTAGAAGTTGTGGGCGTTGCTGTAAACGGTCAAGAAGCCGTTGATATGGCTGCCCAATTGAAACCTCAAGTTATCACGATGGATATAGAAATGCCTGTAATGGACGGTATCACAGCCGTGCGTAAAATTATGGCTGCAAATCCAACTCCAATATTGATGTTTTCTTCGCTAACCCATGATGGTGCTAAAGCAACACTTGATGCATTAGATGCTGGCGCGTTAGATTTTTTACCTAAACGCTTTGAAGATATTGCATCAAATAAAGATGATGCGATTAAGCTTTTACAACAAAGAGTAAAAGCATTAGGTCGTCGTCGTTTATATAAACCAAGAACCAGCTCCACTACCTCAAGAGTTGTAGGCTCTAGCCTTGGCAATGCAGCAACAAGTGTTAAACCATCTTTGAGTGCTAGGTCAACGACTGCAAGTTCTGCAAGTCAATTGAATAGTGCTTCTAATTCTACCTCTGTGGCTTCGATTAGAGCCAGCGGTAAAAAATATAAAGCTCTATTAATCGGTACGTCAACAGGCGGCCCAGTTGCATTGCAAAAAATATTGACGGCTTTTCCTGCTAACTACCCCCATCCTATTTTATTAATTCAGCATATGCCTGCAGCATTTACTCCAGCATTTGCAAGCAGGCTTAATAGCTTATGCAAGATTGAAGTTAAAGAAGCACAAACTGGCGATGTATTAAAGCCAGGCTGCGCTTATCTTGCGCCAGGTGGTATGCAGTTAATGGTAGAAAAAAGTGGCAGTCTTGGTCGTTTGAAAGTAATTGCCGGTAATGCTGATATGAATTACAAACCGAGCGTGGATATCACTTTTGCTTCAGCTTCTAAAGCTTTTGGTAGCGAAGTTATGGCGGTGGTATTAACCGGTATGGGGGCTGATGGCCGCGAAGGTGCTAGAATGTTGAAAACGGCTGGTTCTACCATTTGGGCTCAAGATGAAGCAAGTTGTGTAGTGTATGGTATGCCCCAAGCCGTTGCTTCTGCGGGTATTTCTAGTCATTCAATTGCATTAGAAAATATGGCTGAAGCTATAATAAAAGAAACTGCTCGTGGCTAAGGTTAAGCAATCAATGTCGACACAGCAAATGCTACTGGTGTTTCTATTGGTTATTGCTGTGATTTGTTTGGGGAGTTTATATTTTGATTTAGCCAAAAAAAATCGAGAACTTAACGCTGAAGTCATTGAGTTAAAAGCTTCACAAGTTTTGTTAATGGTTCCTGACGAACAGGCTGAAGACATTGCTAATTGGTTAGCAAAATATCCTGAGCAAACCAAAGCTATGGCTGCAAGGGCGGCTAAAGGTGAAGATATCACTATGGCATTTGGCCCAGGGACTGAACGTGTCAGTCCTGATTCAGCAGCTCCATTTTTAAGCAATAAACAAACAACTAATCCTGCACTTTCAAGTCAAGCAGTCACTGAAAATGCACAAGGTGTAAAAGTTATCACGTTGCCCCATGGTGGGATCCGCGTGACAACGCGAGAAACAGAATCACCTAATAATAAATAGTGCAATTAATACTGAGTGACGAGGCGTGATTTGAAAGTATGGACAATAGCTAATCAAAAGGGCGGAGTTGGTAAAACAACAACGGTTGCGAGTCTTGCTGGTGCTTTGGTTAAGCGTGGCCAACGAGTATTAATGATTGATACCGATCCTCATGCCTCGCTTGGTTATTATCTAGGTATTGATTCTGAGCAAGTGCCTAGTTCTTTGTACGATATTTTTCTTGCGCATAAAAGCCTTACACTAGATGCTGTTGAAAAACATATTGTTCCTACATCGATTGATGGTTTAGATTTAATACCAGCGACAATGGCATTAGCTACATTAGATCGCGCTTTAGGTCATCAAGAAGGGATGGGGTTAGTACTTCGCAATGTGATTTCATTACTTGAAGATAAGTATGATGTCGCTATTATTGATTGTCCGCCGATATTGGGCGTATTAATGGTAAACGCGCTTGCTGCAAGTGAGCACATTATTATTCCTGTACAAACTGAGTTTCTGGCGATTAAAGGCTTAGAGAGGATGGTCAAAACTATGGGGTTAATGGGACGTTCTAAAAAAACATCTTATAGTTTCACTATTTTACCGACCATGTTTGACCGCCGCACCAAAGCCTCACCAACAGCGCTAAAGTCCTTAGAAGAAACCTATCCTGATACTTTATGGCCGGATGTTATTCCTGTTGACACTAAATTTAGAGATGCCAGTTTAGCCCATGTGCCTGTTTCGCATTTTTTTCCTAGTTCTCGCGGCATGAAAGCTTATAATCGATTATTAGACTTTTTGTT
Source organism: Shewanella sp. KT0246 (assembly GCF_019654955.1). GTDB lineage: Bacteria > Pseudomonadota > Gammaproteobacteria > Enterobacterales > Shewanellaceae > Shewanella > Shewanella goraebulensis. The sequence goes on from NZ_BPEV01000030.1 coordinate 55,444, forward strand.
AGCGAAGGAGTTTAAGCATGTCAAAATCGGTTGACGAGACTGTTTTTGATTTCTTCTCAGTTCTATTACAAGAGCCGGCTATTGACGCTCCGATTCATGACGCTCCGATTGATGATGCTCCAATTCATGAAGCATCAGTGCCAGATACGTTAGCGTCTGATTTAGCTTCTTCGAATGAAAAAATTAGTGGGAAATTCTCAAAAATAGATTCGGTCAGCTTAAAAAAACAGCATTCTAAAACCATCTCCAAACCCAATATTCAGAGTCAGCTTAATGGCAACCCTCAGCTTAATGATAATGAGCTTACGGGTAAGTATAAGCCGGTGGGGGCAGCCCAAACGGTTAAAGTTGATCCTTCTGAAGCGAAAAAAACCTTTGCTGAGCCTCAGGTCGATAAAGCAGCACTTTCAAAATTATTGTCAGCGGTATCGAAACCCGCTATCAAACTAGAGCAAGATTCTGCAGTAAAAGGTTCAGGTACGGTAGAAGCAAGTACTGCACCAGCTCAAAGAACGCAGCAACAAGTGCAAGATGATATTAAATCGAAAGCTCAATTAGTTAGGCAACAACTCGGTCAAGTCATTGCAGAAAAAGCTGTAAGCGAGAAAATTGAGACTTTATCTGCTATCGATAATAAAGAATCTGAAATTTCAGCCGATATAAATCTAGATAAAGTAGAAACTAATATTAGTGAGACTGACAATGAAGCTGATTCAATAGACATTCAACCGTCAAAGCTTCAGCAGTCGGCTATACCGCCAAGTATTACGCGTAATTTACAAGATGTATTAGATGATGAGTTTCAGGTTTTATTTTTTAATGTTGCGGGGTTAACCCTTGCTGTGCCATTGGTAAGTTTGGGTGGTATTGTTAAAATAGAGCATATAAATCATTTAATTGGTCGTCCAGATTGGTTTTTAGGTGTTCAAACTCATCGGGATCAAAAGGCAAATGTAGTCGACAGTTGCCGTTGGGTAATGCCAGAGAAATATACTAAAGAATTGGCAGATAGCATTGATTATCAATATTTAGTGATGCTTGAAGACAGTGACTGGGGGCTTGCATGCGAATCTCTAGTTAATGCAGTTAGAATAGATAAATCACACGTTAATTGGCGTGAAAAACCTGGCAAGCGCCCGTGGCTTGCTGGAGTAGTAAAAGAACAAATGTGTGGTATTTTGAACGTGCAAGCACTTATCGAAATGCTAGATGCAGGATTAGGTTGTCAAGATTCGATTGACTGAGGTTATTTATGACAGACTCGAGAAATGTTGCGGCAGTTGCTGCAGGTAAAGAAGACGTAGTATTACAGTGGGTGACATTTAAGTTAGATAATGAAACCTACGGTATTAATGTTATGCAAGTTCAAGAAGTCTTGCGTTATACCGAAATTGCACCAGTACCCGGTGCACCTTTGTATGTACTAGGTATTATTAATCTTCGTGGTAATGTCGTTACAGTCATTGATACCCGTTCACGCTTTGGTTTAGATGCTGCTGAAGTGGATGACTCTTCAAGAATTGTTATCATTGAAGCGGAAAAACAAGTGATTGGTATATTGGTCGATAGCGTTGCAGAGGTAGTTTATCTTCGCCGTTCTGAAATTGATAACGCACCAAATGTAGGCACAGAAGAAAGCGCTAAGTTTATTCAAGGTGTCAGTAACCGTGACAATGAACTATTGATTTTAGTCGATTTAGATAAGTTATTATCAGATGACGAGTGGGCAGAAATTACTCAGTTATAATAATATTTTCAGTCTAAGTTGTTAGCCGATGAAAGCCAGCATTATTTTTTGCTGGCTTTTGTGTTTTAATGTCTTAATTCTATTTACTAAGGAAAATAAATGTCGCAAGAAT
>NZ_BPEV01000031.1 GCF_019654955.1 Shewanella sp. KT0246
CTGGTAGTACAAATGCTGCACTGATTGATTTTTTATTATTTAATGTATCTGAAAGCATTGATGGTGGGATTCTTACACAGCCAATAAATAAACAAAAAAATATTACTTTAAAGTATTCCGATTACCCATTCACATTCACTTTTGTAACTCCAGGCCAGCCGCTAGAAGAGTTTGAGTTTTATTACCAAATGGAAGGTCTAAATGATAATTGGCTTCCTTCACAGAACATTAACTCAGCAACATACACAAACCTTTCTTCAGGAGTATACCATTTCCATGTTTACGCAATTAATAAATTATCAGGAAAACAAGGTGAAACAAAAACCATTCAAATAACTGTCACTCCACCTTGGTACTACTCTTTCGAAGCTAAACTTTCATATACTTTACTTGGCTTTATATTGTTCTTTATCATAACTAAAATAGTTTTACGACGACGTGAAATACAAAAACAGATTGCATTAAGTGAAGAAAGATTAAAGTTATCGCTCTGGGGAAGTGGCGATGAAATGTGGGATTGGGATATAGAGACTGGCGAGATTTACCGCTCTAATATTTGGGGAACACTAGAATTTCCTCAAGATGGACAACGTTCAGGTAAACCAGGTGAAGAAAGTAATATCCATCCTTTAGACCAAAATCGCGTTAAAACTGCGTTAAACGACCATTTTAAAGGTCTAACAGACCATTTTGAAGTGGCTTATCGTGTAAAAAGTCGCGAAAATCTGTGGATGTGGATTTTAGATAGAGCAAAAATTGTAGAAAGAGATCACAAAGAAAATCCTGTTCGAATGACGGGTACCATTAAAAACATCAATAACCTTAAACAAACAGAAGAACAGTTACGATTATTCGAACGTGCAATTGAAAATATTTCCGAAGGGATGTTTATCTTAGATGAAAAATATTGTTTTGTTGAAGTCAATGACGCTTGTTGTGAGTTAACAAACCAATCTCGAGAAGAGTTTATTGGCGGTTTATTTACTTTTGGACGTTACCCTGAGTCTTACACAAACCAAATACATGCCTCCCTTTCTCAGCAAGGTCGCTGGAGTAATGAATTAGAAGCAAATAAAGGCGATGGTAGCCACTTCTTAATGGAGTTAACAGTAGATGCCATCTATAACCAACAAGGCGAAACAACTCACTACGTTGGTGTTTTCTCAGATATTACCCGACGAAAACAGCAAGAAGAAGAACTTAGAAAATTAACCAACAGTGATATTTTAACCGGTCTACCAAACCGTTCTAGTTTACAAGTCACGCTAAACAATTTAGTCAAAAAAGACATTCACCATACTTTAATGGTTTTAGATTTAGATAACTTTAAACGCATTAATGATTCTTTAGGTCATCAAATAGGCGATGAGCTATTAGTGGATGTGGCGAAGCGCATTCAAAATAATGTGCCAAAACACGTAAGCTTATATCGTTTAGGCGGTGATGAGTTTGCAATATTAATCGACCATAACCCTGACATTGGTTCTTGTGCCGCGATTGCATCTCGAATTATAGATGCCTTAAAAGAAGAATTTAAAATAGACAATGAATCACTAGTAGTCGGTTTAAGTATTGGTATTGTGCTTTACCCTGAAGATGAACAAAATGAATTAGCTCTACTGCGTAAAGCAGACATCGCTATGTATCACGCAAAATCTGGTGGCGGTAACCGTTATCAATTCTATTCGGAATCTTTGAACCAAAATGCTTTACGTCAGCTTGAAATTGAAAATTTAATTCGAGAAGGTTTAAAGGAAGATTTATTTGAAGTCTACTATCAGCCAAAAGTTGACCTAAAAGAAGATAACCTTGTCGGTATGGAAGCATTAGTAAGACTAGTCCACCCTGAACACGGCATTATTTCTCCCAATGAGTTTATTCCTCTTGCGGAAGAAAATGGCCTGATTGTTGAAATCGGTGATTTAGTTTTAAGAAAAGCATGCTTTGCGGCGCAGAAATGGCGTGAACAAGGTATCTTTAACGGCCGTGTTGCGATTAACTTGTCTTCCAGACAGTTTGCCCTCCCTGATCTTCAACAACGTATTTCAAGCGTATTACAGTTAACCAAACTACCTGCTTGTCATTTGGAACTTGAGATTACTGAAAGCACGATTATTAAAAACCCTGAAAACGCGATTAAGGTCATGAACCAACTTGCCAAAATGGGAGTCACATTAGCGCTGGATGATTTTGGTACTGGTTATTCATCATTATCCTATTTGAAACGTTTCCCTATTCACTGTCTAAAAATTGATAAATCTTTTGTGGATGACATCAGTAAATCTGATCGTGATTTAAAAATGGTAGATAGTATCATTACTATTGCGCATAACATGGGGTTATCTGTGGTTGGTGAAGGCGTAGAGGATGACGCACAACTTAACATTTTAAAAGCGCTTAAATGTGAGGAGATCCAAGGTTACATTTTCAGTAAACCCGTACCCGAGAAAGATTTCACTGCGCTACTAAATGTAAATTTCAACAGACAAGAGAAAAAACGTATCAATAGTTAACATTGGCACAACAAGTGCAACTAGCAGTTCAGACGTCAAATAAAAAACTTTTTATTAACCCTGAATTGAGAGATAAAAAAAATGATTAACGGAATTATCATAGCTGCACTTTTAACTTCTACTTCTGCTGCTAACAATACAATGGAAGTTCTTCCTTCAGTACATCCTGAAATGGTAAAAACGGTTGGTCTGCCAAACATCAAGTTTGTTGACACTCAAGTAGCAGGCCTACCAAACATCAAGTTTGCTGACACACAAGTCGCTGGTCTTCCAAACATTAAGTTTGTTGATACCCAAGTCGCTGGTCTTCCAAACATTAAGTTTGTTGATACACAAGTAGCAGGCCTACCCAACATCAAGTTTGTTGACACTCAAGTAGCAGGCCTACCCAACATCAAGTTTGTTGACACTCAAGTAGCAGGCCTACCCAACATCAAGTTTGCTGACACTCAAGTAGCTGGTCTTCCAAACATTAAGTTTGTTGATACCCAAGTCGCTGGTCTTCCAAACATTAAGTTTGTTGATACCCAAGTCGCTGGTCTTCCAAACATTAAGTTTGTTAATACACAAGTAGCAGGCCTACCCAACATCAAGTTTGTTGACACTCAAGTAGCAGGCCTACCCAACATCAAGTTTGTTGACACTCAAGTAGCTGGTCTTCCAAACATTAAGTTTGTTGATACCCAAGTCGCTGGCCTACCCAACATCAAGTTTGTTGATACCCAAGTCGCTGGTCTTCCAAACATTAAGTTTGTTGATACCCAAGTCGCTGGTCTTCCAAACATTAAGTTTGTTGATACACAAGTAGCAGGCCTACCCAACATCAAGTTTGTTGACACACAAGTCGCTGGCCTACCCAACATCAAGTTTGTTGACACTCAAGTAGCAGGCCTACCCAACATCAAGTTTGTTGACACACAAGTAGCAGGCCTACCCAACATCAAGTTTGTTGACACACAAGTAGCAGGCCTACCCAACATCAAGTTTGTTGACACACAAGTCGCTGGCCTACCAAACATCAAGTTTGTTGACACACAAGTAGCAGGCCTACCCAACATCAAGTTTGTTGACACTCAAGTAGCTGGCCTTCCCAACATTAAATTCAGCAACTCAAGCATCGCTTAAGGAAGTCATTATGTTTAATTCTTTAAAGAAAGCTCTTGGTATTGCACAACCACAGCGTAAAAAAGTTAAATTACCAGAAGGTTTAGAACACTTAGAAGTAATTAAAGCAAAAGCTTGGTGGAGTTAAGCTTGAACACTAAAAAGATCAATCTACTAGGCGAGCGATTAATTAGCTTTAGCCAATAAAAAAGGGAGCAAATGCTCCCTTTTTTATTGGTATTTATTGGCTCAAAAATGATTAGTCTGCTCATTTTCTACAGATAGCTTTCTTATCAATAAATATTTATGACTGTTGAATAACGGGTACGCTAATGGCCCCATTAAAAAGCCTGCTAGTGACCATCTTTTGACAGCCATACCATTATAAAAAGCCTGATTACCTAGATAAAATCCAGAAATACACGACACAAAGATAATAAGAAATATCACTGAAACCTCTATAATTCATTCAGTTAACGTCATTCCATAATCATTGAACACCACAGCTAACCCAGCCGAGTGTAAAGATGGCGAGATTATAACCAATATCACAACCTATTACTAATAGCAGCAATAGGTAGTAAAGCATAACAATAGACAAGCTGACTACATTCTAGGCAATAACGTGCCACTTTTGTATGAAAAGGCGGCAACGTGTTGCCGCTTTGTTATTTTGTCAATACTTAGAAGTATGAAATATGACTAATAAAACTTAGTACCACTTTCTGCCATTTGAACTAATTTGTCGCATGGCTCAAAACGATCACCGTGCTGCTGTTGATATTGACGTAATTTTGACACTAAAGTCGCAATCCCCATTGAATCCATATAACGGAATGGGCCACCTAAAAATGGTGGGAAACCAATACCGAATATTGCGCCAATGTCACCATCTCGAGGATTAGCGATAATCCCTTCATCGAGACAACGCACAGCTTCATTTAGCATCAACACAACACAGCGCATAGCGATATCACTGGCAGAACCTGTCGTTTGATTACTGACGCCTAGTACTTGATATACTGACTCATCAACGAGTTTAGCTTTCGATTTCTTATTGCCATATTGATAGAAACCTTTGCCATTTTTACGTCCCTTTCGGTCGTCGGCAAGTAACTTATCAAATGCATCTGGCGCTCTAAAACGTTCACCTAACTCTTGAGTTAAAATTGGCGCAATCTTAGCACCGACATCAATACCGACTTCGTCAAGTAATGTAATTGGGCCGACTGGGAAGCCAAACTTAACCAATGCTTTATCTAAGCTTTCAACCTTTTCACCAGACAATAAAACTTGAGCAGCTTCATTCATATATGGCGCAAGAATTCGGTTGACGTAAAAACCAGCACCGTCTTGAACAACAATCGGTGTTTTACCTTGTTTACGAGCAAAGGCTACTGTAGTTGCGATGGTTTCAGGCGATGTTGTTTTATGGGCAATAACTTCCACTAACGGCATTTTTTCGACAGGCGAAAAGTAATGTAAACCAATGACATTTTCAGGGCGCGATGCAGCCTCTGCTATTTGGCCAATAGGTAAAGATGAAGTATTAGAGGCAAAAATCGTATTTTCATGACACTCACGTTCAACATCTTTTACCATCTGATGCTTCAACGCTAAGTCTTCAAATACCGCTTCAACAACGATATCGGCATCTTTTACGCCTTTGTACTCAGTGGTGGTTGTCATTAGCGCCATCAAGTTATCTCTAACTGCTGGAGTCATGTGACGACGCTTAACTCCTTTAGCGAGTAATTTATATGCATAAGCTAACGCATTGCTTAAGCCTTTATCGTTAATATCTTTAACACGAGCTGGGATCTTAGCTTTAGTGGTTGTAACAGAAGCGATACCACCGCCCATTAACCCGCCACCAATAACAAGCGCTTTATTCACTTTACGAGGTTCTGCGCCTTCTGCACCCGTTTCTTTCTTCATCTCTGTGGTAGCAAAGAAAATACTACGAAGTGACTCAGATTCTGGTGACATCACTAATTCAGCAAAATGACTAGCTTCTACCTCTAAGCCTTTAATCATGCCTTTGTTCATGCCTTGCTTAACACAGTCAATGATTTTAGCTGGCGCTGGGTAATTACCTTGTGTTTTCTTCATGACCTGCTTCGCAGCCTGATCAAAGATAATATCCCGTGTGGTACTGGTTGACTCAAGCACTTTATTTAGCGCGCTCTTTTTAACGACTTTAGCGGCTGACTTACCTTTTTTAGCTAACGTAATAGCGGTATCTAACAAAATTGACTCAGGAACTACATCGTCAACTAAGGCCATTTTCAGCGCCTGTTTCGGACGAATTTGTTTTCCTGTCAGCATCATATCTAGTGCTGTAGTAATACCTACTTTTCTTGGTAAACGCTGCGTTCCACCCCCGCCAGGAAGTAATCCAAGTTGAACCTCAGGTACTCCCATAATGGTTTTCTTATCGTCAGTACATACTCGTAAATGACACGCTAATGCCAATTCCAAACCACCGCCTAAACAAGCACCGTTAATAGCAGCAACAACAGGAATAGATAAGTTTTCAAGTTCGTTGAATACGATATGACCTTGCTGAGACAACTCTTTTGCAGCAGAAACACTAGTGCATGCGTCAAGCATACTAATGTCAGCCCCTGCAACAAACGAGTCAGGCTTCCCAGAAATAACCACTAAACCTTTCACGCTAGCATCATGTTTAATTTCGGCTAAAATTTCACTGATTTCAGGGCCAAACTCTGCTTTTAACGTGTTCATGGTTTCGCCAGGAACATCCATTGTTAAAACAGCAATACCGTCTTCACGGCGAGATAAATTAAATGTCTTTTCCATTAGAATTACTCCACTTCCACAATCATTGCTGCGCCAAGACCACCTGCAGCACAGGCTGTTGCTAGACCAGTACCACCACCACGTCGTTTTAATTCACGACACACTTGAGTGATTAAACGAGTACCTGTAGCCGCAAACGGATGACCATAAGCAAGTGAGCCACCTAATACGTTAAATTTACTCATATCGATTTCACCAATTGCTCGGTTTCTACCTAATTTTTCTTCAGCAAACTTTTTCGAACCAAACATCTGCATGTTTGCCAGTGTTTGAGCAGCGAAAGCTTCATGCATTTCAATCAGAGTTAAATCTTCTAATTCCATACCTGCACGCTTTAATGCAAGTGGCGTAGCATAAGAAGGTCCCATTAACATGTCCTGCCATACATCAATCGCGGTAAACGCATAACTCTTAATGTAACCAATAGGTTCATAACCTAAAGCTTTAGCTCTGCCCTCACTCATTAAAATAATGGCAGAAGCGCCATCAGTTAATGGAGTGCTGTTAGCAGCGGTAACAGAGCCATGTTTACGGTCGAAAGCAGGACGTAGTTTTGCGTAAGACTCAAGCACTGAGTTTTCACGAATATTATTATCGCGGTCAATAAACTGCTTGTAAGGTGGTACATGAGCAGTCATCACTTCATCACGTAAGTTGCCGGTATTCCATGTTTCAGTAGCAAGAGTATGAGAGCGATGCGCCAGTGCATCTTGATCAGCACGACTAATAGAATACGTTTTAGCCATTTGCTCAGCAGTTTGTCCCATAGACAAACCAGTTGAGTATTCTGCTACCGCTGGCGGTACAGGCATTAAATCTTTAAGGCCAAGGCGTCGAGCGATAGCAAACTTTTGTTTAAATGTGCGGGCTTTATTTAAATCAACGAGTGCGTGGGCTAGCTTTTTTGAAACGCCAATCGGTAATACCGAAGAAGAATCTGCACCGCCCGCAATACCAATTTCGACATTGCCAGTCATAATAGATTCAGCCACATTCACTGCAGACTGGAAACTCGTAGCACATGCCCGTGTTACGCTGTATGCATCAGTCGACACATCCATGCCAGTCCCTAGCACAATTTCACGAGCGATATTTGGCGCTGCTGGCATTTGTACGACTTGGCCGTAAACTAATTGTTCGATAGTTTTAGGATCTAGTTCTGAGCGTGATAGCAATTCATTAACCACCATTTTGCCCATATCTAATGCTGATACGCCGTGAAACGCAGTGGCTTGTTTTGCAAATGGGGTACGTAAACCCGCAACGATTGCAATGCGCTCCCCGCGGGCGTTGGTTACTTGTTGTCTATCACTCATTGTTCACCCTCTTGTAATTGTTTAGCCTTCAAATGGCTTGTCAGTGAATATCCATTTTTGTCAGACAGGTCTGGTCTGACCATAAAGTGTGATCTGATTCTAACTTTTAATTACCAAGTTTTAAACATCCGTATGAAAATAAGCTCAAAATAAACTCAAAAACACCAACCAACATACATTTATCTTGCATGAAATCAAAAGGTTAAAATTTAGAGCTTTAACTTTAAAATGTCATATTTCTTATTTATTCTGACATTAGATGCCAACTTAACGACTATCTCGTTTGCGAACTAACAAATAAAAATGAAAATCTGTTAATCATACTAGCCAAAGGCTAATGAAATTCATTAACATGGGATTAATTAGAACAAATTTCAGCAAATAATTGAGTATCATCATGCCTTTGAGTCGATTTCATTCCTTACGCGCTTATTTAAATAATGTCATTTTGGGACAACCTGTATTAACAGAGAACTTGCTCATCGCACTCATTGCTGATGGCCATTTATTAGTTGAGGGCCCTCCTGGTCTTGCAAAAACACGTGCTGTTAAAGCGCTTTGCGATGGTGTTGAAGGCGATTTTCATCGAATTCAATTTACCCCAGATTTATTACCAGCCGATTTAACCGGTACTGACATTTATCGTGCTCAAACTGCCACATTTGAATTTGAAGCAGGACCAATCTTTCATAATCTGATTTTGGCTGATGAAATTAACCGTGCACCAGCTAAAGTCCAATCAGCACTGCTAGAAGCAATGGCTGAAGGCCAAGTTACGGTCGGTAAGAATAGTTATCCTCTTCCTGATTTATTTTTAGTGATGGCAACACAAAACCCACTAGAAAATGAAGGAACGTACCCATTACCTGAAGCTCAATTAGACCGTTTTTTAATGCATTTAAATCTTGATTACCCAAGTGCTGAAACTGAACGTGAAATTTTGCGTCAATCACGCAATGAAGCCGTCACTAAACAACTGCCTACCATTGAGCCTGTGGCGCAATCAGATGTATTTGCTGCCCGCGAACAAGCGATGGAGCTTTATTTAGCTGAACCTCTAGAAAGCTATATTGTCGAAATTATCATGGCAACTCGACAACCTGAACGTTACAGCCCTGAACTTGCAAAGTGGCTTGAATATGGCGTGAGCCCGCGTGCTTCTATTTCCCTCGAGCGATGTGCCCGAGCAAGAGCCTGGCTTCAAGAACGTGACTTTGTTTCACCTGAAGATATTCAAGCGGTTGCGCCAAATGTACTCAGACACCGTTTATTGCTGAGTTACCAAGCCCAAGCAGAAGGCATAAATGCTGATCATGTTATTAACCACATTTTAAGCCAAGTTGCGGTCCCTTAAGTTTGACTCAGTCACTAAAAAAACTAAGTAACTCAAAATTTAGTCACCCTAAATTAAGTCACACTTGAACACTGTAAAGGCTAACACCTTTAAGTAAGCGCCTTAAAATTGGAACCATTGCACTATGCCCGTTGAACAAACGCTTGAGGGTTCATTGCCATTATTTAGTAATGGCGTGAATCTAAATGAGCAAGAACTCATTAGCTGCCAAAGCACCGCTCGCGCGATGCCAGATAAACGCAGCCGAGCAAAAGCAAGCCAAGCTGGCCATCGAAGTAGCCTGATTAAAGGCCGCGGGATGGAGTTTGCTGAGGTGCGTCATTATCAAAATGGCGACGATGTCAGAACCATAGATTGGCGCGTCACCGCTCGAACAGGTAAAGCTCATACAAAGTTATTTGTTGAAGAACGGGAACGACCCATTATTGTGTTCGTCGATTTCAGCCACAGTTTATTTTTTGGTTCGCGCTTATTGCTTCAATCGGTTCAAGCGGCTCATGTTGCCGCAACACTTGGCTGGAATGCGATTAATCATGGCGATCGCCTCGGGGCGTTTATTGCCAGTGAAACTGAGCACCTTGAACTAAAACCACGCAGCCGTCGCCAAGGTATATTGCAGTTAACATCTGCACTTATCAAAATGCATGAGAATCAGCTAAATCACTTTGATGAGCTACCACAAGATCCACAACACATATTACGAGCATGTCAGCGCTTGCAACGAATTGCTAAGCCTGGATCTTTGGTGTGGATTATTACCGACGGACAGTACTTTACCCAAGAATGCTTAGCCGCATTAACCGAGCTTAAACGTCATTGCGACGTGGGTGCTTTTGTCATTAGCGATCCACTAAGGCAAGGTACACTTTCATTACCTAAACGTTTTGCATTACCCGTAAGAGATGGAAAGCAGCAACTGACATTAACTCGAAACAGTTACGATGCTTGGCTAAGTGGTCAACTTGCAAGTCAGCAGCAATTTATCGAACTGATGAACATGATAAAAGTCCCAACTCGTTTTATTGATGCAGGCAAAAGCCTCAGCCAACAATTGGAAGTATTACGCTAAATGAATACTGCGCAAGCTAACCCAGCATTATCACAACTGGAAGATATTATGCTTCCAGAGCAAATAAGCCAGTTACCCATCGCGCCTGGGTTTTGGATACTCGCCATAGTTTTTGTTGCTATCATTATTTTTGCCGTCACAAAACTTCAGCAGAACCGCCGCTATATTGCACCTAAAAAAGCAGCATTATCTGAACTTGAAATACTTGATGTATCAACACCTCAGTATGCAACTGACATTAATACTTTATTAAAAAGAACCGCCATGAGCTATTTTCCCCGTGAAGATTTTGCCAAATTAGATGGTGATATTTGGTATGCATGGTTAGCCTTAAGATTATCAGCGCAAGATGCGAATCAAATGAGCGAGCTACTGAAAAAGCGTTACCAAAAAGATGGCTTAGCACAAAAAGATTGTATGCAACTCAGAACCTTAACTGAAAAATGGCTCAACAAATCAGGTCATTTCATTGCGCTTAATAAAGTTCCAGTACAAGCCCAAAGCACTCCGAAGAATCAACAATCGGAGGCAACATGTTCTCAATAACTTGGCCATGGTTACTCTTGTTATTGCCGCTACCCTTTTTACTCAAACAAAAACAGGTAGCAAAGAACACAGGTGGTCATCTGCAATTACCTGGAATTGGCGAAACGGAGCAACAAGTTACTATCAGCCAACACAAACCAAGCCGAAAAGCTTATTGGTTGATGTGGTTATGCCTTTTGTGCGCCTTAATTCGTCCCCAATGGTTAGGTGAGCCAATAGAGCTACCTTCTGAAGGACGAGATGTTATGTTAGCCGTGGATTTATCAGGCAGCATGCAAATAGAAGACATGATTGTTGAAGGTAAGACCGTCGATAGGCTCACTCTTATAAAGCACGTGATCGGTGATTTCATTGAAAGACGAAACGGCGACAGACTCGGGTTGATTTTATTTGCCGATCACGCCTATCTTCAAGCACCGTTGACCCAAGATAGACGCTCTGTGGCTAAGTTTCTTGCCGACAGTGAAATCGGCCTTGTGGGTAAACAAACTGCCATTGGTGAGTCCATCGCCTTAGCAGTGCGACGTTTTGACATGGTTAATGACAGTAACCGTGTATTAATATTACTCACCGATGGCTCAAATAACGCCGGTAACATTGAGCCTGAAGTGGCTGCGAGAATTGCTGCTAAACGTAATGTCACGATTTATACCGTCGGCGTAGGTGCTGAAGTCATGGAGCGTCGCAGTATATTTGGCACTGAACGCGTGAACCCTTCGTTAGATTTAGATGAAGATCAATTGCAAAATCTTGCCGACATGACTAAAGGTCATTACTTTAGAGCTCGAAACAGTGAAGAGTTAGCCCAAATTTATCAAAAAATCGACGAACTGGAACCCGTTAGCCGAGATCAGCTGACTTACCGCCCTAAAAGTGAACTATTTTATTGGCCATTATTGTTAGCTCTACTTATGAGCGTATTTATCAGCCTAAGAGGCCAATTCGCGAATAAGCTAAATCTTGCTGCCAGCAATCAAGCAAGTCTTAAGTCGAATATTAGTTCAGACTCAACCAAACCAACTGGGGGACTATAATGAGTTTACACTTTATTCGTCCAGAATGGCTGTTGGCCCTCATCCCATTAATTACCATCGCAATATTCTTATGGCGAAACCAACAAAGTAATTCTGCATGGCAAAGTTATATTGCGCCGCATTTGGCTAACACCTTAATAAGTGAAACCAACCAAGTAAAAAAACAGCCTAAGTGGTTACTTATGTTGTGCTGGGTTATCGCGGTTATTGCGATATCCGGCCCCGCGGTTAATAAGCAAAGCTTACCCGTTTACAGCAGTGAACAAGGTCGTGTGCTGGTAATGGATATGTCCTTATCTATGTATGCTACGGATCAAAAACCTAACCGTTTATCCCAAGCAAAATATAGAGCCACAGACTTTTTAACCAATTTATCAGAAGGTGAAACTGGCTTAATCGCCTTTGCAGGAGATGCTTTTACCATCAGTCCTTTGACTCGCGATAAGTCTACTTTACTTAATTTATTGCCAACACTCACACCAGATATAATGCCTGTTAGGGGCTCAGATTTATCAGCCGCCATCGAACTTGCACAGCAATTACTTACTCAAGGTGGCCACATCACTGGTGATATTATTGTGATGACTGATGGCGTTAACCCACAGCAATACAGTGATGCAACCAAAGTACTTGATGGCAGCCGTTATCGAGTTTCTGTAATGGCATTTGGCACCAGCCAAGGCGCTGCGATTCAATTACCTGATGGGCAACTATTGCGTGATAACCGTGGTGAAATAGTGATTGATAAGACAGATTTTAAGCTACTTGAACAATTAGTCAGTCCAACGGGCGGACTCATGATCCCAGCGACCGCAGATGGTAGCTCGTTAAGTCGACTTGAAAATTGGCTCGCCAATGACGGCGATGCTAAAGCCACTGAACTTGAAGGTGAAAGCTGGCAAGATTTAGGCCCATATATTGCCATGTTGCTCATTATTCCTGTGTTACTCAGCTTTAGGTTTACCTTAGTACCAGTTTTTACCGCCCTTACATTAGGCTTTTTGTTTCAACCAAGTCCTGTTATGGCCAATACTTGGGATGATTTATGGAAAACCCAAGATCAACAAGCTAGCGAAACCTTTGCTCAAGCTCAAACAAGTGAAGAATTCGCCGATGCTGCAGAGCAATTTAACCAACCTCTTTGGCAAGCCAGTGCTCAATATAAAGCAGGCGATTATGAAAATGCACTTGCTGGATTTGAGCAAGATAGCTCCGCTAACGGTTTATATAATCAAGCCAATAGTTTAATGCAATTAAATAAGCTCGATGAAGCAATCAGTCGTTACCAACAAGCATTGAAGCAACAAGCTGAATTCCCCCAAGCTCAAAAAAACCTTGAACTTGCTGAGCAAATGAAACAACAGCAAGAACAACAATCGGGTGAAGGTTCTGATCAAAACCAGTCTGACCAAAATGATTCAAACGAAGGTGAATCAGGACAAAATGAAAAAGGTGATAACCAATCTGGCGACAAGTCACAGGACTCTTCTCAAGAGCAGTCTCAAGAACAGGAACAATCACAACAAAATGCTCAAGACAGTTCTAAACAAGATGAACAGCAGAGCGATTCAAACCCAAATGACTCTGATAGAAGTGAATCAAAAAAGAGTGACGCTAAACAGAATCAGTCAGACCAAGAAAATGAAAATGAGCAAAATCAAGCCCAGTCTGATTCTTCACAAAATGAGTCTGCTCCTTCTCAAAGTGAGGCAGATGAAGATAAGCAATCTGGAAACGAAGCTGAAATGCAAGCTCAAGCTCAACCTGAAAATGAGCCAGAATCAGCATCTAAGCCAGAGCAAGATCAATCTGCAGAACAACAAGCGCAAGCTATGGCTGCAGAAAAAGCACAAATGGAAGAGTCTGATAAGCAGCCAGAATCATCTCAAGCAGTTGCTTCATCACAGCTAGCAGAAGAACCATTACCAGCAGACTTAGAACGTGCTCTTCGCGCCGTAAGCGAAGACCCGCAAGTGTTAATAAGAAATAAAATGCAATTGGAATATCAAAAGCGTCGCCAAAGTGGCCAACTTCCTAAGGACAAACAACAGTGGTAAATAGAATCGTTATCGCCCTTCTTGCAATTCTTTTTACAGGGCAAGCTTTCGCAGTCAGTCAAATCCAAGCGACTGTAGACAGAAATCCTGTGATGCAAGGTGAATACTTTGTATTGAACGTCACTGCCGATGCCGATCTCAATGCAGGGTTATTAGATACCTCCCCATTATTAAAAGATTTTGTTGTGGGTCGCACCAGCGTCGGTAGAAGCACTCAAATAGTTAACTTTGACGCCACCAAAGAAACCCGATGGCAAGTATTACTATCAGCAAAAAACACCGGAACAGTGACGATTCCATCGTTTACTATGGAAGGTGTAAAATCTAATCCTATTAACTTAACCGTTGCAAAAGCGGGCAGTCAGCCTCAGCAAATGCGTAATTTGTTTGTAGAAGGTGAATTGAGCACCAATGAAGCTTATGTTGGCCAGCTTATTACTTATAAAGTGAAGCTGTTTTTAGCTGCAGAGTTGCAACGTGGCGTTATTAGCGCACCTGAAATTGCTGGTACAGAGATAAAGCAAATCGGTGAAGACAAAGATTCTGTTGAAGTCGTCGATGGTCGCCGTTTTAGAGTTATTGAAAGAACCTACTCAATTATTGCTGATACCGCTGGTACTTTAGCAATAAAAGGGGCAGGTTTTTCTGGTGATATTCTTGTTGAAGCACCTAGACGAGGCGGCATGTTTGGTTTTAATGAAAGTAGACCAATGCAAGCAAGAGCAGAAGACACTCAAATGACGATTATGCCGATTCCTGATGTTTACCAAGGTGAATGGCTAGCAAGTGACTTATTAATTGCTAAAGAAGTATGGCCGGAAGATCAAGGCAATGAATTTGAAATAGGCACTCCAATTACTCGCACAATTAATATCGTTGCATCAAATGCTGACAGCAACAGTTTGCCAGACATTAAACTGACCATGCCAGACGGGTTAAAATCTTATCCAGAAAAGCCAATTAGGCAAACAGTGGTCCGTGATAATCAAGTCATTGCTCAATACAGTTTAACCAGCGCAATTGTCCCTACTAAACCGGGGACATTCACTTTACCTGAAATTACTATTCCTTGGTGGAACACCCATTTACGTCAGCAGCAATATGCCACTATTCCAGCAAGAACCGTCACTATTACTGGCACAATTGCAACAACTCCCGAAGTCGCTACTGCGCCAACGCGAGCAAACAATGAACAATCTAGTCTTTGGCCTTGGCTAACCTTATTATTTGCAACGTTATGGCTAATTACGTTGGCATTATGGATTAAGGCTCGAAGTAAAAAGCAAGCTCAAATACCTGTGCTGCCAACTTCAAATACAACAGCGAAATCACCCGCTAATATTGATGAGATAGCTAAAGCCTGTGATAACAATGACGTCACTTTGGTAATTTCTTTACTGCAACAGCTTTACAGTACAAGGCTTGCAAAACCAATGACCTTGTCTGATATCGCATATTTATCCGATGCTTTATCAAAAGCAATTCATCAAGTACAACAAGCAAAATACAGTAAATCATCCTCAATGATTGATAAGAATATGTTGTTAAGTGCAATTGAACAAACGCAAGTAAATCAACAACAAAATACCACTTCACCACTTAGTTCATTGAATCCTTGAGTATAATTATGCTTGCTATTCACAGCTAACCTTTTAAGCTATCGAACATAATATTTAACAATAAGTCATAAAATGTTCGATAGCTTGCGAAATAAAAAGTCCGAACCCACGGTCTTATCTGACATGCTAAATAAACAGCGACGATACGACAGCCTCGTCAGGGCACTTCACACTGATATCTTTCGATATGCCTATTGGTTAATCGGCGATAAACATGTGGCAGAAGACGTCACTCAAGAAACTTTTCTACGCGCTTGGCGCGCTTTAGACTCGTTAAAAGATGATAAAGCTGCCAAAGCTTGGCTAATTACAATTTTACGTCGTGAGAATGCGCGCCGGTTTGAGCGTAAACAGTTTGATTATAGTGATGTAGAGCAAGAATTGCTTGAAGATGAAAAATCATCCACCACTGAAGAACAAACTGAGCAGTACTGGCTACGTAAGCAAATTGGTCAATTAGAAGTTGAATATCGTGAGCCACTATTATTACAACTTATTGGTGGATTTAGTGGTGAAGAGATTGCTGATTTATTAGAGCTAAACAGAAATACCGTCATGACGCGATTATTTCGCGCCCGTAATCAATTAAAAGACGCTTTAGAGTCTCCCGAAGTTAGAGGTCAATCAAATGGATGATCTAAAATTTCGTCGCCATGCATATGGTGACCCAAATAGCCAAGACGAAGATTTCTTGGCACAGATTGCAGCGTCTGAATCTGATGCAAAACTCGTTAACGAGTTAAAAGCACTGGACAGTAAACTCACTAATGCACTAAATATTGATGTGCCTGATGACTTAGCCGATAAGCTTATTCTCAGGCAACAACTTAGCAAACATCAACAACAAAAGAAGCACACTCGTTATTTAATGGCGATGGCGGCATCTGTTGCTTTAGTGATTGGATTAAGTTTCAGCATGCTGCGCTTTACTCCTGTAGATTTAGCTGAACATGCTCTTGCCCATGTTTACCATGAACCAAAAGCGATGAACGTTGATCAAAATGTCGGCTTTGAAGATGTTAACTTTAAGCTCGCTGGTATTGGTGGATTAGAAAATGCCAAATTCATCCAGCAGCCAGGAAAAGTGTTTTACACTTCATACTGTGATTTCCAAGGTGTAAAAAGTTTACACCTCGTCATGGAGGGTGAGCAAGGCAAGGTCACCTTATTTATTATTCCTACAGAAAATAGAATGGTGATTGAAGAATCGTTCGCAGATCAGAACTATCAAGGTTTAGGTTTTCAAACCGCAGACACCTTCATGTTACTGGTAGGTGAACAAGATGCAGACCTTCAGCTTGTAAGAAACGAAATTGAGCAAACTTTTATTTAAATTTCATACATCTAGCACACAAACCAGCTAATGAAATTTCATTGGCTGGTCAATAACTCTTCATACTTCCTTTCAAAATTGTGCACTATGTCAAACATCTGTTAGCATATGCCGCACAATAAAGAGAACAATACGGAAGTAGCATGGCAATTGAAGCTCCAATTCTAATTACATTCATTGGTTATCTCGCCCTAATGATGGGCATAGGCTATTGGGCCTACCGCAAAACAGACACAGTAGATGATTACATTCTAGGCGGCCGAAAAATGGGCCCAGCCGTGACAGCGTTAAGTGTCGGCGCATCAGACATGTCAGGTTGGTTATTACTCGGTTTACCTGGTGCAGTTTATTTAGGTGGTTTAGGCGAAGCATGGATTGGCTTTGGTTTAGTATTCGGCGCATGGCTAAACTGGTTATTTGTTGCAAGACGTTTACGTATATACACCCAAGCGGCAGACAACGCCCTTACCCTTCCCGACTTCTTTGAAAAACGTTTTGAAGACAAGCAAGGTTTTTTAAAACTCGTTTCTGCAATTACTATTTTAGTATTTTTCACCTTCTACACCTCTTCAGGTATGGTTGGCGGCGCAATTCTATTTGAACAAATCTTTGGTTTAGATTACACCGTAGCCCTAATGATAGGCTCAGTCATTATTGTGGCTTACACCTTTGTAGGCGGTTTTTTTGCAGTAAGTTGGACTGACTTTTTCCAAGGTTGCTTAATGTTATTAGCACTATTAATCGTGCCAATCGCAATTTTCAGCAAGCCAGATACGCAAGTTGCACTAGAAACTCTCGATCCTAAAATGCTGTCACTACTGCACAGTAATATGACCACCATTGGCTTGATCTCTTTGCTCGCTTGGGGTTTAGGTTACTTTGGTCAGCCACATATTCTTTCTCGCTTTATGGCCATCGGCAGCCCTGATGATATTCCACTATCTCGTCGAATCGCGATGAGCTGGATGCTAGTTGCATTAATCGGTGCTCTCGCCACAGGTATTGCAGGCACTATCTATTTTGCAGATGCGCCTTTAGCGAACTCTGAGACAGTATTTATACACTTAGCGCAAGTTGCGTTCAATCCTTGGGTTGGCGGTATCTTAATTGCGGCAATTTTATCAGCAATTATGAGCACTATCGATTCTCAACTTCTTGTTTGTTCAAGTGTTATCACAGAAGATTTTTACCGTAAATGGTTACGCCCGCAAGCAAATGACAAAGAATTAATGTTAGTTGGACGCCTTGGAGTTCTTGCTATTGCGATTATCGCGATTGTGATTGCACTTAATCCTGACAGCAAAGTACTCGACTTAGTGAGTTATGCTTGGGCAGGATTTGGCGCAGCATTTGGTCCTGTAGTGCTACTTTCATTATTCTGGCAAGGCTATAGCCGCAATGGTGCTATCGCAACCATTATTGTAGGTGCTGTAACTGTTGTCGTTTGGAAGCAGCTTTCTGGCGGTTTATTCGACTTATATGAAATCTTACCTGGATTCTTATTTGCTACAATAGTCGGTGTAGTTGTTAGTAAATTATCTCCACCAGCTGAGGCAATCAAGACTCAATTCGCAAACTTTAAAGCCTCGCTTTAATTTCTAAACAGTCCGATTACTGACGATTAAGCAGTAATCGGACCTCTCAGCGTACAACTGTACTCTTTTTTACAAAATAATCTTGTTGCCTCCTTGTTACTTAATATTTCGTTATAATATTTCAGCCTTCTTAACAAAATTCTCAACAGCCCTACAGCACAGCGTTTATAGAGTATTTACTCAATTTGACCTAAAAACGTCAAAAGCAGAAATTAACTTAATGCTAACAATGACTAGCAACTGGTCGGAGTTGTAGAGGTAACAACTGTTACCTAATATGCCCGCAATTACTAAGTTGGTGTTAATTGGGGAGCCAGTACTAAGCAAGATCGAGCACTAAGCAAGAATGAGTACTGAGCAAATTAATAAACTGACGTACAACGATGAGATTAAAATGATGACTAAATTCAACAAGACTCTACTAGCTGCAGCGGTAACGCTTGCTAGCACACAATCAATGGCAGCAGGTTTTCAGTTAAATAGCCAATCAGCAACTGGTATTGGCCGTGCAATGGCTGGTGATGCAATCATCGCTGATAACGCGTCAGTTTTAGCACGTAACCCTGCTGCAATGGCATTATTTGATGAAAAGACACTTTCTGTAGGTGCTTCATATGCAGACGTTCAAGTTGAAGTAAGTGATGTCCAGTACGGCGACAACCATATTGGAAGTATGGATAATGCTGCTGAAGCTAAATTCATTCCTAATTTCTACTACATTAGCCCAATCAACGATAAGTGGGCGTACGGTGTTGCAGCCTTCTCAAATTATGGTACAGGTACAGATCTTTCAACACTGAATAATGATCATGACTTCAATACTCCGATTGATTTATTGGGTAATACTGAAGTAACTACGGTTAACTTTAACGCTAGCGTATCATACCGTATTAATGACTCTTTAAGCTTAGGTTTAGGTCTTGATGCTGTTTATGGATCAGGAACATTAACCCGTAACGGCAATATTGATATCGGTCTTGGTGACATGCCGCTAAATCTAGTTGACGTGGAAGCAGACGGCTGGGCTGTTGGTGGTATTGTTGGTTTAGCTTATGAGTTTAACGAAAATAACAGAATTGGTTTGAGTTACCGCTATAGCCCGCAAATGGAAGCTAGTGGCGACATCATGTATAACCCAAATGTTATACTACCTCAAAACTTTGACAGCATTGAAATTCCAATTGCTGATATCGCACAGCTTGCTGGTTTTCATCAGCTAACTGAAAAGTTTGCGATTCACTACACTGCACAGTGGACCCAGTGGAGTTCATTTGACAACATCAGTGTTGTAGATGGCGATCTTGGCACTGCAAGTGATGTTATCAAGCATTATAACTGGAAAGATTCTTGGTTCTTTAGTTTAGGTGGTACGTACGATATCAATGAAACTTGGACTGTTCGTGCTGGTATTGCAAGTGACCAAGGTGTTGTTGGTGAAGTTTCATCTTTATCAATTCCTGACTCAGATCGCATGTGGTATTCAGCAGGTTTCACTTATAACTTGAGCAATAAATCTAGTATTGATTTCGGCTACACTTTAGTTGCTGGTGAAAAGGTCCATGTTTTAGAGGAAAGCGCTCTAGTCGGTCAAGTGAGTGCTTATACTGAATCTGGCGCAAACTACTTCTCACTGCAATACAACCACACTTTCTAAATTATTCTATTTAACCGTTTAATTTATTAGTTCAAAGCCGCCTATGTTATTAGGCGGCTTTTTTGTGTCTGAATTGCCGCTTCAAATATCAAAAATATCACTCCATTAGATTTTTCCCATAAATAGATTGCACTATCCAACCAACTCATTAGGGTTTTCTTATGGAATATTTTTACAGTTGGATAATTTTATATGCTTCACAATTTTTACTTTATGGTGGAAGCTTGGAAAGCACTTTTGTCAGCTTAGCTGATTCGTCGGATTACTTGCTGTTCGTCAAGCTAATCTAATCGGAAGTTGAGTTTACAATGCTGAGGTTTCGTCTTGTTGACGACATTACTTTTCTGTCAACAGCAACAGAAAAGTAAGTAAAAGAATGCCGTTCCGACTCACTTTTTAATCTGCTAGAAATCCTCACTTTTTAACGCACCGCGCCTGAATCTAGGTCCATGTATTTGTAGGCACTAATAAAACCTTTCATGATTTTATTTGCTGAAGTGCGGTTCTTTATCAGAAAATTCGATGGAAGTTTGTAGATACACGAAGAGTTGTTATTAAATGTAGAATTTCAGGTTACGGTAAGACGATAAGAAATTGAAGGTTGCTACTTAGAAAATGTGTTTTAACTATATAGATGTAAAGGAGGAAAAAAGCAAGATCAGACGTTCCCTCACGCCGAAACTGAACAAAGGGCTATAAATCATCACGCGAACAGAATTTCTATTAGTGCTATATATTCCATAATGCATTGACGATATGCCTCTATTTTACTACGTTTATTCAATTCATAATTAATCCATTAATCATTACTTAGCCATCATAGTGGCTAGCACTTAGCTAGGTAATGTTAACTTTATCTATGAATATAATGGAGTAAAAATATGCGTTCTACACTGTTATCAAGCCTAATCGGGGCCTCTCTGTTATTTACACAGCCTGCTCAAGCAGCGTCACTCTCTCAACAATGGACATTATCTGGTTTTTCGCAACCTGAATCTGTTTTTGTTTCTCCTAAGCATGAATGGTTATATGTTTCAAACGTAAATGGTGAAGGAAAAGGTTTTATCAGCAAACTTTCTAAAGATGGACAACTCAAACAAATGAAATGGGTTGATGATCTTGCTGGTCCGACAGGGATGGGCATGTATAACAATCACCTATATGTAGTCGATGGCCTTCAAGTCCATGTTATTGACGTTAAAAAAGGTAGGGTCGTAGATAGTATTCAGGCAAAAGGAGCTGTCATGCTGAATGACCTAAGTATTAGTGCTGAGGGGCAACTGTTTGTCTCTGATATTGCTACCGGTAAAATATATAACCTTGTCAACAATGAGCTGAAGGTTTGGTTTGAAGATAAACGCCTACCACACACCAATGGTTTACTGGTGAAAGGCAATACACTTATCGCTGCAAACATGGCGAGTAAGCTCGCTCAGGAATTTGAATCGGAAGAGTTCGGTTCTCTTTATAAAATTGATATTCCCACTAAATCAGTACAGATGATTAATTCAAGTTATAAACTGGGTGGTCTCGACGGCGTTGCTGCATTGGATGATGCACTGATTGTCAGCCACTTTCCTGCTGGTGAAATCTACAAAATTACCGATAAACAACGTGTTTTGTTAGGAACCGTTGATGCTAGCAGTGCTGATATTAATGTTGATGAGAGTACCCGCACCCTGTTTGTACCTGTTCTTTTCAATGGCACGGTTACTTCATACAAGATCAGCAACGACAAATAATAAGGCGCTGCTGGTATACCCTTGTTTTAGCCTGTTGTTCATTATTAACAGGCTGATAAATCTTACAGACAGGAAAAAAACAATGAAAAATAAAACGATTATGTTTATTGCTTTATTGTCATTTTACAGCCATTTTTCTTTCGCTATTGATACTCTCTCTGTAACAGGTGAGGTAGAAAAAGAGGTGCCATTAAGATCTGAACGCTTTAACAAGGGGATTGAAAATGTTGATAGAATTAATGGTAAGGGGGCTGGACAAGGACTAATCGACGCGTTTAATGGCGTGTCTCCAGAGCTTGCCAATATCCTTGTGGAGTATAGTTTTGGCGAGGTGTACAACCGTGATATCTTGGATTTTAAGAGCAAGCAGATTGTCATTATTGCCAGTTTGATCGCCAGTGGTGCGCAAAATTCACAGCTTAAGACACACCTGAATGCGGGGCTTAATGTTGGCTGCTCTATAACAGAAATTAAGCAACTTATTATACAGATGACTGCTTATACTGGTTTTCCAAAAGCGAATAATGCGATGCTACTGTTAAAGGAACTCTTGGATGAAAGGCGTGTTAAGGGATTCAATGATTTACCCGATGAGGTAGAAAAAAACAGCGCAAAGGACAGTGCTCAGCAAGATAAATCTCGCTATCAACAGGGGGTAGAGCAGTTCAATAAATTTGATAATGGTGCAGCGCAAACACTGGAAGATAATCTTAAAGAAGTTTCCCCCGATTTGGCTAAATATATCATTGAGTACGAATTTGGAGATATCCTCTCAGAACCAGGTTTGAAGCTAAAGCAACGAGAGATCGCCACGATTGCTGCGTTGACAACCCTTGGCACAGCAAACTCACTACTTCGTTTTCACATGCAAGTTGCGATGCAGGCTGGCGTCAGTAAAGAGGAGGTTGCAGAAGTGATGATAATAACCAGTCTCTATGCTGGGTTTCCTGCTGCGTTGAATGCAAGCATGATCCTGAAAGAGCTTACTGTTAGAGAGTAACCAGGAGATCAATGTATGGACATGGCAACGCGTCTGGAACTGTTTATCGATATCGTTCAACACGGCACATTTGCGAAGGTTGCGGATATACACAACCTCGATCGCTCCGTTGTGTCAAAGCAGATAAAGGCACTTGAAACACAGCTGGGTATTAGACTACTCAATCGTTCGACGCGTGCTCTTGCGCTGACCGATGCGGGGGCTGAGGTATTAAAGCAAGCTGAAATTGTACGCAATGCCTTAGTCGATACAGAGAAACTTGCACAATCATTCCACTGTGAGCCTAAGGGATTACTCAGAATCACCAGTAATGTCTCCTTTGGCCATCTCTATCTTCGTCCTGCGATCAATCGATTTATGGCAAAATACCCTGATACCTATATCGATTTGATGCTTGATGATAAGCGTACCGATATTATTGGCGACAAATTCGATATTGCCTTTCGCATTGGCCCGCCTAAAGACTCCAATTTAATCGCCAAAAAGCTAGCTTCTAATAAGTTAGCTATCTTGGCCTCCCACTCCTTTATTCAACAATATGGTAAACCTGCAATGATTGAAGCCTTGATTGCATTACCGGCGGTGATCTATTTCAATGGCGAGTTTCATTTAAACAAAATAGAGATAAGTGAGTCGCCTTCAGCAACCAGCAGCCGAATGGTTAAATATAATCAAAATGGACGCTTTAGAGCGAATGATGTTGGCTCTTTGCTGAGTGCTGTTGAAGCAGGGCTAGGATATTCGGTTATCTCGTTGACGACACTTGAACAGAGCATTGAAAAAAATGGACTTGTGCCGTTGTTAACTGACTATAAATTAGCAAACAATAGTGGTGGAATATATGCGGTCTACCCACATCGAAATCAAACACCATTGGTTAATAAATTTATCGAAATGGTGATAGACGTTATCGGCACGCCACCCATCTGGGAAGGTTATATCAATGACTATGAGTCATTCTATCAATAGTAAACAGGAGTAATAAATGCTCCTGTTTAGAATTACATTAGACCAAGTGGGGAGCCTACTTCAATCCCCTTAACTTAACGTTAATCTTCAAGGCTAAGGCGGTAGATAGCAACAGGATCCGGTTGTGCACCGAAATCAGCCATTATTTGTAACGGGGTTCCGCCTTCATATTTAGTCCCTTTACGTGAGTCAGGACCAAGGTGCGATAGTAGTATTTGTACAGATGCCCAGCGCTCTGTTAGCCAAAATTCATTAGGGTTTTTCCAATCTCGTTGGAAGCCAAAATCAATACATCCCTCTTCTTCAAGTACATATGGCGTATAGTCTTTTAGGAACTCAGCAAACTTTTCTGTATTTTCTGCCGGTACTGGAAATTTTACGGTTAAACCAATTGCGCCAGTGTAATCAGTTGTTTTGAACCATTCTAATGTTTCTTCAAATGTAATATTGCTCATAAAATATCTCGCTTTTTAGTTATTTTTGGGGATTACTGTTTGTCGCTATATCCTGCGTTGTAATGAGTGCTAAACCAGTTGACGTGAGAGATTATGTACCTTGAGGCTAGATAGTTCGATAAGCAGAAAAGCAATGCATTGTTGATGTTTAAGCATCAATGATAACGGATATGCACCATGCTAAGCCTTTGCCGAATCTTCCTAATCATTCAATTAGTAACATTCAACAAGTTTTTTAATGCGAGATCATAATTTTTCACTAATGATTATTGTGATCGCTCTAAGCACATTTGATAAATTAAGGACACTTGATGGGTTACTATCTGATTTAGATGGGACATTAATCAATTCTAGTGACGTTATCGTGCGGGCTTAGGCCACAATTGCACTTGAGCATGAAATGGATATCAATCAAATCCTTCTATACAAGGTGTGCCCTCGTTGGGGGAGATATCATTTTAAGGTCTAACACATCTGACAGTGATATTCTTCAAGCTAGCGAATGGTTGGCAACCATAGAAGCTAGTGATATGCGTGGTGTCGTTGCATTGCCTGGCGCCGTTAAATAGTTTGAATCGAGCATATTCCCTGGGCAATTGTCACCGACGGCACATTATCCTTTGCGCCATCGAGAATTGCAGCAACTTCATTACTAACTCCGGTCGGGGGTCATTCGACCATATCGGTTTAGTTGATAGTGATGCAGGTTCACGTGAAGCGATCTTAAAAGAATATAATTGGAAAGACTCTTGGTTCTTAAGCTTTGGTTCAACTTACGATATCAATGAAAATTGGACAGTAAGAGCAGGTATCGCAAATGACCAAGGTGTTGTGGGCGAAGTTTCATCTTTATCAATTCCTGACTCAGACCGTATCTGGTACTCAGCTGGTTTCACTTACAACATCAACCAAAACTCTAGCCTCGACTTTGGCTACACTTTAGTTGACGGTGAGAAAGTACATGTTCTTGAACAAAGTGCATTAGTTGGTGAAGTTAGTGCATACACTGAGTCAGGCGCTAACTACTTCTCGCTTCAGTACAACTACAACTTCTAAGATAAACTATTTAATAGTTTAAAATATAAGTTAAAAGCCGCCTTAGTTTATTCTGGCGGCTTTTTTGTGGGTGAATGAAAAACGCTTCATTAGATTTTTCTCATAAATAGATTGCACATAACAATAAAGTCCATTAGAATTTTCTTATGGATTATTTTTATTGTTGGATATATTTATGTGGCTAAATCGAGCTTCTCTTTTTACTTTTGCCTCAATTACGCTAATGAGTTGTTACTCGCCTTCGGTTAACGCAGTGGACTCAAACAAAGAAGCTAGTAAAGAGACTAGTAACCTTGCTTCAGCTGACAAACTGTTCACCGTTACTCCTGAAAAACGCATTACTTACCTACAGTTTGATGGTCAAATAGAGGCAACAAAAGCAGCCACAGTATCGGCGCAAACAGCGGGAAGAATTCTAAAGCTTAACTATGACGTAAACGACATTGTGCCAGCAGGCTCGGCTTTGTTGGAAATTACCAGTAAAGAACAAGGTGCAGGTCTAGCTGCTGCGGAGGCTGAATTAGCTCAAGCTCAAGCGAGAAATATTGAATCCCAAGCCCAGTTTAAACGCTATCAAGAATTGTTCCCCAAAGGGGCTATTTCTAAAGGGGCAATGGATGAAGCAACAGCTAACTCAGCCTCAAGCTTACAAGCTGTTACTGCAGCCAATGCCAAACTAGTACAAGCAAGAGAAACATTAAACTACACCACAGTTAGTGCGCCTTTTAGTGGTCGAGTTACTGAGCGCTTTGTTGAACAAGGTGAAACCGTCACTGTTGGTCAAGCCCTCTACGCAGGTTACTCAACCGAAAACATGCGCGCTATATTCCAACTTCCCCAGCGCTATCGTCAGTTAGTTAATGAAAATACCACTATTTCAGTAGAGTTAGCATCAGGATTACGTATAAATTCGAACCA
Source organism: Shewanella sp. KT0246 (assembly GCF_019654955.1). Taxonomy (GTDB): domain Bacteria; phylum Pseudomonadota; class Gammaproteobacteria; order Enterobacterales; family Shewanellaceae; genus Shewanella; species Shewanella goraebulensis. The sequence goes on from NZ_BPEV01000031.1 coordinate 26,158, forward strand.
AATTAATCCTTATGTTTTCCTACAAAATGCGAGTCAAAGTTACCAAGTTCGGATTAACTTACCCCAAACAGATCTGGCTGTTTCACCAGGAGAATGGGTCAAGGTGTTCATTGCTGATACAGCCGTTAAGCAAATAGTCATTCACAGCCAAGCTATTTTTCAGCGGGGAGATTACACCGCTGTATTTCGTCAACACAATAACAAACTGGTGCAAACTCAGGTGAGGTTACGCAAAATAGATAATGAGCAATATGTTGTTGAAGCTGGCCTGATGGCAGGCGATAAAATAATCAGCGACGCAGCAAGTCACCTGTTAAACACTGCAAATTCAGGCGAATAACATCATGACTGAACCTACATCTCTTGGTATTTCAGGTAAAATAGCTAACGCCTTTCAATCGAGTGCAATTACCCCATTATTAGCATTACTGGCGTTATTACTGGGCCTTTTTGCCACTGTGATTACACCAAAAGAAGAAGAACCACAAATAGATGTCACCTTTGCTGATGTTTATATTCCTTATGTTGGTGCTTCTCCTGAAGAAGTGTCTAGCCAAGTCACCTTACCCGCCGAAAAAATCATTTCTGAACTTAAAGGAATTGATACTTTATATTCATTTTCGATGAATGACGGCGCATTAATTATCGCAGTATTTGATGTGGGTGTTCCTCGAGATCACGCGATCGTTAATTTGTATAATCAGCTGCAATCTAACCAAGATAAATTTAATAATGCTGCAGGTATTGGCACGCCTTTAATCAAGCCTCGCGGCATTGATGACGTGCCCATTGTAGGTTTAACCTTATGGTCAAAAGATCCTCAGGTGAATGCAGAAGATCTCACCATTGTCGCCACTGAACTCGAAAAGGAGTTTAAGCGCGTTAAAGGTACCCGTGAAATCTACTCAATGGGCAGACAAGAGCTTGCTGTTAACGTCAGACTAGACCCGTTAAAAATGAATCATTATGGGGTAAGCTTTTCAGACTTAAAGCAAGTCCTAACCGATAATAATCAGATATCTATGCCCGGTGATTTGGTGCAACAAAACCAAGTTATCAAAGTTCAAACTGGTCAATTCTTGCAAACCATTGATGATGTGAGTCAGTTGATAATTAAAGTCAGTAACACTGATAAACAGTCTCAAGCTAGCCCGGTGTATTTATCCGATATTGCTCAAATCAGCTTAAAAGCCGATATCGCCACTGACAATGTTTGGCATGTTGACGCAACGGGGACTTATCCAGCTGTTACGCTCGCTATCGGAAAACAAAGTGGCGAAAATGCCGTTGAGATCACCGAACAGATCATGACTCGTTTAGCTAAAGTCGATAACGTGCTGATCCCAGATAATATCGAAGTTACAGTTTCCAGAAACTACGGTGAAACTGCAGGAAATAAAGCCAACACCCTAATATTGAAATTAATGTTTGCCACTATGGCTGTCGTGCTATTGGTATTAATCACCATGGGAAAACGAGAAGCCTTAGTAGTAGGCATAGCCATAATTGTCACACTGGCAATGACTTTATTTGCTTCTTGGGCATGGGGATTCACCCTCAATCGAATCTCGCTATTTGCACTCATATTTTCCATCGGAATATTAGTTGATGATGCCATTGTGGTGGTTGAAAATATTCATCGCCATATGGCTATGGGCAACAAAAACATCAAAGAGCTGATCCCATTAGCAGTTGACGAGGTTGGCGGTCCAACGATTCTAGCCACGTTTACCGTAATTGCAGCTCTTATGCCGATGGCATTCGTTTCTGGCCTTATGGGGCCTTATATGAGCCCTATTCCTATTAATTCTAGTATGGGAATGCTTATTTCTTTGGTTGTGGCATTTGTTGTCACTCCTTGGCTGAGTTTGAAACTGCTTAGACACAGCAATGCAAAGCCCAGCAATGCTCAGCACAGCAACTCTCAACAAATTAGCGCTCAGCAAATTAGCATTGAAGAAACTAAATCAGAAAATAGTGATAGCAAATTACAGCATTTATTCACCCGACTAATGAGCCCTTTTCTTATCGGTGAAAAAGCAGGGTTCGCTCGCTTAGGCTTAGCGGGCGCAATCTTATTATTAATCGCTATGGCAGTTGCCTTGCCTGTTGGACAAGCTGTTATTTTGAAAATGCTGCCATTTGATAATAAATCTGAGTTTCAAGTGTTAGTCGATATGCCTGAAGGTACTCCTGTGGAGCAAACCCAGCGTGCCCTTAAAGACTTGAGTGACTACTTACTTAATGTTGAAGAAGTTGAGCACCTGCAACTTTATGCTGGCACTCATGCCCCAATCAACTTTAATGGCCTAGTAAGGCATTACTTTATGCGACAAAGCCAAGAGTTAGGTGACATACAAGTTAACTTGGTGGATAAGTCTGAGCGAAGTCGTGATAGCCACGAAATCGCCACCTCAGTTCGCGCTAAACTGCACGAAATTGCCAAGCCTTACCAAGCAAATGTCAAAATCGTCGAAGTGCCACCAGGGCCTCCGGTATGGTCTCCGATATTGGCAGAGGTTTATGCTCCAACAACACAACTGCGTGAGCAAACCGCAAATGCGCTAGAGCAGCGGTTTAAACAAACTGAACACGTGGTTGATGTTGATATTTACCTACCGAGTAACGCTGCTCATTGGCGTTTACATATCGATAGAAGTAAAGCTCAGCTATTAGGACTCCATTACTCGGATATAGTCGAGACGATCTCAACTGCAGTAAATGGCCGTGATGTAAGCTATTTACACAATAAAGACTATCAATTACCCGTGCCAATCCGCTTACAAGCGACTGAAGAATCAAAGCTTAACTTACAACAAATACTCGCATTAAGATTAACCAATGCTGCAGGGAGGAGTATTAGTTTAACTGAAGTAGTCACAATAGAGCACGGCAATATCAATACACCGATTATCCATAAGAATATGGTTCCGATGATCATGGTTGTCGCTGATATGGCGGGGCCAACTGACAGCCCACTTTATGGCATGTTCAGCATGTTCTCGGCAATTGAAGATGATAACGACTCTGGCGTTAACCCTCACCCAATTAAACAGCATTTGATTCATCAACCTGACGGTTTAGATGAAGTCGCGATTTTATGGGATGGTGAATGGAAAATTACCTATGAAACCTTTAGAGATATGGGAATTGCCTATGCCATCGGGATGATAGCGATTTACTTATTAGTCGTTGGTCATTTCAAGTCTTACCTAGTGCCTCTAGTGATTATGGCACCTATCCCATTAACCATAATTGGCGTTATGCCTGGACATGCTCTACTGGGAGCTCATTTTACCGCACCTTCAATGATAGGCATGATCGCGTTAGCCGGCATTATTGTTCGTAACTCAATCCTGTTAGTGGACTTTATTAAGCTAGAGACCGCCAAAGGTAAGCCGCTTGAGCAAGCGGTTATTCAATCTGGTGCTGTACGTGCTAAACCCATCATGTTAACGGCATTTGCAGCGATGATTGGTGCGCTATTTATCATTGATGACCCCATTTTTAATGGTTTAGCAATCAGTTTAATCTTCGGTATTTTTATATCGAGCATTCTCACTCTGATTGTGATCCCCATTTTGTATTTTAGTGTTATGAAAAATCGACAATCCACTTAAGGAGAAGAAGTATGTCTTTAGAACGAATCATTATGGCTTTCGCAGGGTTTATGGTGTTACTGTCATTGGCATTAACCATGTTGGTGAACCATAATTTTGTCTGGCTAACTGTTTTTGTTGGCGCTAATCTATTACAAAGTGCTTTTACAGGTTTCTGCCCTGCTGCGATGGTATTTAAAAAGCTAGGAGCAAAACCTGCAGCCGAATTAGCCAATTTACAAAAAGAATGAAGGATTAATTGTGCAACAAGATAATTTACGCTTTTTTCAAAAAGCCTTATTACTGATTTTATGCAGCGTCTCATTGATGCTTGCGGTGGCAGCTAATGCTCAAGAGATGAGTCCAAGTGTTGCATGGGATAAAATTAATGCTGGTGCATTAGTGCTTGATGTCCGCACCGAACAAGAGTTCGCGGCAGGCCATTTGGAAGGAGCTGTCAATATTCCTTTCGAATTGGTGTTAACGCACTTAACTAAGCAAGGATTATCGAAAGACACTGACATCGTACTGTATTGCCGTAGTGGCAGACGCAGTGGCATTGCCAATGCTGACTTAGTTAAAGCTGGCTTTACACAAACCTATAATGGCGGCGGGCTTGAAATGTTACAGGCTCATTTAAAGCAAAGCGCTAACTAACATTTACTATTTGCACTTTTAAATAGCGTCAAAAAAGCCTCACTTGTCTAAAACAAATGAGGCTTTTTTAATACAGAAAATCTATTGAAGGCAATCGATAGTAAGATAACTTACAGCATTTTTACCATTGGGATACAAGCCAATTCAATCCCCCTTGGCGAATGAAAAATAGCTTGTTTGCTGCCTTCAAAGCCACAATTACGATAAAAGTCAGCTGCATTTAACGATGAATCTAACATCAGCTTTTTACAGCTAGCTTGCTTAGCCAACGTTTCTAGATGTTCGAGCATTTTTCTACCTAAACCTTGACCAAAGGACTCAGGACGAACAAACATCGCGTCCACCATTCCAGTGTTAAGATCTATCATGCCAACACCAACAACTTTATTCGCTATTTCAGTCACAAAACCGTGTCTGGCAAAGTCATGAATAAACGTTTCAGGTACATCACCCTCAGTCCATTTAAGCAAGACGTCAGCGCTATAATGCCCTTTACATTGAGATAAAATTGCGAGATTGCGGATCTCAAATGCATCTTTTGCATCAACCATCGTTGCTTTTCTAATTAGCATATTCATTCCGTGTAAAAAGCTTTATTACACACTAATGATTGCTTATATAAAAAACAACACGCTATTGATATCACTTTGGCCTATACAGTGAATGCGTTAGCTGGCAACCTTCACCTTTTCAATACTATCTGCAATCTCCATAAAACTTGGATTTAAGTTCACATCCACAGGTAACTTGAGCTTACGGACAATATCATTAGCAGAAATAAGCCCTCTAATAACACCTAGCTGCTCATCGACAACTAAACAATGTTGATGCTGGGAGTGTTTCAAAGTATCAATCACATCGCTAATACGAGCTTTAGAAAGCTCCTGATAATCAATTGCCTTTAACGCATCTTTTGGCAACATAAAATCAGATAATAATAGCTGTTCTCTTGGAAAGCCTTGTGCAACATGCTTTTGCATTTCTTGGCTATGCAGCATTTGTAAGCTGACCAATCCCATAAAGTGACCTTTTTCATCAATAACAATTTTAAGCCTGACATGGGATTGCTTCATCAAATGTTCAACATCTACAGCTGCAGTGTTTAATTTAATGACTAAAGGTTTGAGGGTTTTAAAATCAGTAAAAACAGCAGAGGCGGCAGAGAATAAATTAATATGCTCGGCCACTTCCGGCCGAGCGAGTAGATCTATTTTTTCAACAGCTCGTAATGATAGCGTCTTCATTGTCACATCCTTCATAGACTGAACTAATACAAAATCCAATTTGTTATCGAGTCTATTGTTAGATGTTTCAATCAGTATCTATAGAAGATAGTCATGGCGGCCAAAATGCATATAATTTTAGTGCATATAATTTTAGTGCATTTAATTTTAGTGCATTTAATTCTAGTGCATATAATTAAAGTCGATATGCTGCTTAAACACTGCCACAAAAGCTGGTGTAAACCCAATTTAGAACCAGTACGCATCGGTTTAACAAAGACAAGTTAACGGTTAAATTATAGTCTACTTTCTCAGCACTGTTACTTTAAACGCTCTGGCTGGATCATTAAGCTATTAGTGTCATCAGACAACCAAATTTCTCCATCGCTGATACTCACTTGAATTTTCATACTGCGAGCGACAAATACTTCCATTGCTTTAACACTGTCTTCATCAATATTGAACACTGATAAGTTTTTGTATCGCTGTAAAGCTTGCTCATTTTGTTGCCACCAAATCGGCACACTGCGACCAGCATAAGTAATTAATTGAACTTGCTTAGAACGCCCACAGGCTTTGCGAAGCCATTTTTCATCGGCTTGACCGAATTCAATCCAAAGATTGATTTCATCAGATAAACTTTTTTCCCACAGCTCAGGTTCGTCATCTACGCAAAGGCCTTTGCTGAATTGCAAAGAGTCTGAAGCATTCATGATAAAAGCAAGAATTCGCACCATCATGCGACTGTCAGTTTCTGAAGGATGCTGAGCAATCGTTAATTGATGATCTGCATAGTAATGTCTATCCATATCAGCAATTTGAAGTGCTGCTTTAAAGACCGTAGCTTTAGGCGCCATGAGGGTTCCATTTCAATAAAAAAACCGAGTTTATACTGTTTGTCGTCAGTATGAAACTCGGTTTAACTGAAGCTAACTATAAACAAGGTTTATTTCTTTAATCAGTTCATTTAAGTTTGCCAAATTAACGCTTTATCAATGTTATAAAGCGCCAGGTTGTAGATGTTTAGCCATAGGGAAATGTGCTTTAAGTTTATTGAGCTTCTCTTGGTTTACCACCAACAACATTCTATCGCCGTGCTGGTATTTAGTTGAAATGGTGCTCAGCGACGGTACAGGCTCACGGCTAGCATCACGCCTAACAAGCTCATTAATATCGGTAACAGATTTATTATCTATTTCCATAAGATGACTTTCTGCATTGTCGGAATAAAAAGTATCAATCTTTTGCAGCAAAGGCATCGCAGCAATCGGCAACATTGCGGCATTATCATTTTCATTGAAGAGTAAAATTTCACCCTCTGTGCCATAACTGCCAAAAGCATCTTGATAATGGGTTTCAGTCACACCATCAAAACGATCACTGTTTAAATTGAAAAAACGTTCCCAGAATAATCGACGTTCTTTACCTGAGATGATTTTTTGTTGCACTTCTATGCGCTTAGAAGCGACGAAATCAAATAAGGGACTTAAGGATTGCGGCAGCAACGTTTCGAGGCGTGAGCGAATCGTACGAGCAAATACAGGTGCTGCGCCTGCTGTGCTTATTGCCACCACTAATCTGCCTCTATCTACAATTGATGGGGTGATGAAGCGGCAAAAGCTTGGGTTATCTACAACGTTAACCCAAATGCCTTTTTGGCTGGCGATGACAGCATAATCCATATTGAGCTGTTCATTAGCTGTGGCCATGTAAATCACATCATAATCAGCAATATCTTCAGACTCTACTTCTCGGCGATATAATTTGATTCGGCCTTTTTTTTCATAAACGCGAATCTCATCTGCGATATCTGGAGCGATAACGTCTATTTCGGCTTCTGTACGAGACAATAAATCTAACTTTCTGGTTGCCACCTCACCCGCACCAACAATTAATACATTTAGATTTTTTGTGTCCACAAACAATGGAAAGTATTGCATTTATTCGTCTCGAAATATCAACATAGGCCGACTATAACCAATTTAACAAAGGGTTGTCCTAGTCAATTTGGCTATCAAAGATAATCAATTATTATGATCCAACTAAATATTAGTGTTAATTGTGTGGGGTGCTTTGAGGGGAGCTACATTGCCAACATAACTCAAAACTGCCGTCGTTCATTTCATGACAATGTAAACATTGCCACTCAGGACGATCCATATCATGGGATTCAAGAATAGTTTGAGCTTTTTCTAATTGATTTTGGTTTACCCATAAGTCAACAGTTTGCATTTCTGCAGGGAGTTCACCCACGCCTCCTACAAGTGCTTCACCTGTGAGTTCGACGGTAATACCATTGGTTTCCAGTAGCCCTTTCCAAGTGTGTGCTTGAAGTAAATTTCCACCGGTTAATAATACTTTTCTATCTTCCATTATTATTCCTACTGCTATTGCTCTGCTGGCAAATTTTTAATTATCCTACTTGCAAATGGTTCTTGCTGTCGAGCATTGATTAAACTTTATACTCAATATATGCTCATGATAGTTCTAAGAGGAGAACAATATGAACCTTCAAATATCAGGCATTTTTCAAATCACCAGCTGGGAAGAAACCACCGATATCCAGCACCCTGATGGCGCGAAACAGACCTCTGCCAGTATTACACAAATGTATTCAGGCGATCTAGAAGGCGTAAGTCAGCCCAAATACATTATGTGTTATACCGCCGACGGAGTTGCGGTATTTTGCGGTTATGAGAACGTAGAAGTCAGTGTAAATGGTAAATCTGGCAGCTTTGTATTACAACATGATGGGAAGTTCGAAAATGGTGTGGCTAGCAGCCGTTTCATGATCGTGCCCAATTCAGGTCAAGGAGAGTTAGTTGATATTCAAGGTCATGGCACATTTACCTCTGGTGAAAAAGGCCAAGCCAAGTACCAATTAGAAATAAACCAATTATGATGCCTTTTGCTATAAGTCGATTACATACTGAGTTTGGCATTATTAAAGCCCAAGGTTCATGGCATTCTCAATTTGTTGCTAATACCCAATTTATCACCTTAGAACAACTTTCAACTGACGGCTGGGTAGAACTCGATGTAGCTCACCCTGCCAATAGCCAGTTTATTGCGGTTATTTCCCCTTTAGTTCATCAGCACTTATTATCTCAACACAACTAAGTATCCAGATATTTTATATTTACCGACACTATAATTTACAGCCTAGCTTATTTACAGATGCTTTAATTTAAAGAAGTTGAGCATATAAAAAAAGCCACTCTATTGAGTGGCTTTTTTGATCGTTAAACTAAGTTATTTAACACATTATTGTATTAAATAAAGCAATAACTAAGGCATAACTGCGTCTTGGTCAGCACCTTCTTTTTCAATCTCAACTGGCATCATATGTTCGCGACAGATACCTAGTTTAACCGCTAGGAAGCTTGCTACGTAAATAGATGAATATGTACCTACAAAGATACCGCAAAGTAATGCTGTTGCGAAACCATGAATCATGGTGCCACCTTTAAGGAACAATGCAATCACTACAACAAGGGTTGTGCCCGTTGTAATAATGGTACGACTCATTGTTTGAGTAATCGACTTATTGACGACTTCAACAGGACCACCTTTACGCATCTTAAGGAAGTTTTCACGAACACGGTCATATACAACAATCGTATCGTTCAATGAATACCCCACAACGGTGAGCAAGCCTGCTAATACCGTCAAATCGAACTCAAGTTGTAAGATTGAGAATACACCTAAAGTCACGATAACGTCATGTGCTAGAGCCGCAACAGAGCCCATTGCAAGGCGCCATTCAAAACGGAATGAAACGTAAATAAGAATACAAATTAACGCAACAATAACCGCTAAACCGCCTTGTTCGGCTAACTCTTTACCCACTTGTGGGCCAACAAACTCAACACGCTTTTGAATCACGCTCGAATCTATTGCTTGAGCACCTTTCATGACAGCATTAACTTGGTCATCACTTTTAAGGTCTTCTAGAACCGGAAGGCGAATTAGCACATCTCGACTAGAACCAAAGTTTTGAACCACTGCACCATCGGATTCTTCTGTGTTAAGTTGGCCGCGAAGTTCAATCAAATCGACAGGCTTAGAGAACTCAAGTTCAACGACAGTACCACCAGTAAAGTCGAGTCCCCAGTTAATACCCTTAATACCTAAAGATGCTAATGAAGCGATAACCAATACCATTGATAGGATACTGATAGGCATTGCATGCTTTAAGAAGTTGATCGTTTTATTTACTGAAAATATTTGTAACATGGTCAACGTCTCCTTAGATAGACAGTTTCTTAACGCGTTTACCACCCCACATAAGATTCACGATGACACGTGTTCCTACGATAGAAGTAAACATTGACGTTGCGATACCTATCATCAAGGTCACAGCGAAGCCTTTAACGGCGCCAGTACCTACAGCAAATAGAATCAATGCAGTCATAAATGTTGTGATATTCGCATCAGCAATAGTTGAGAATGCGTTTGCATAACCTTCATGAATAGCTTGTTGAACACTACGACCAGCCAGTAACTCTTCACGAATACGCTCAAAAATAAGTACGTTGCCATCAACAGCCATACCAACTGTCAGAACCATACCAGCAATACCAGGAAGAGTTAAAACTGCACCTGGGATCATTGACATGACACCTACAACCATCACTAAGTTGGCAGTTAGTGCCAAGTTAGCAATCACACCAAAGGCACGGTAATAAACCAGCATGAAAATAAGCACAACAACCATGCCCCAAATCATTGCTAATTTGCCATTCTCGATGTTTTCTTTACCAAGGCTTGGACCAATAGTACGTTCTTCAACGATAGTCACTGGCGCAATCAATGCACCTGCACGAAGCAATAATGCAAGGCTTTGTGCTTCAGAATGGTCAAGACCATTAATCACGAAGTTACGACCAAGACGCGCCTGAATGGTAGCAACAGAAATGACTTCTTCAATCTTAGTCATTTTCACAGTGCCATCAGGGTTACGTTGCCCGCTGTCTTTGTACTCAATGAATAAAGTCGCCATTGGGTTACCAATATTGTCTTTAGTCACGTTTGAGAAAATATTACCGCCTTTAGCATCAAGGTTAATCGATACTTGCGGACGACTATATTCATCAAAAGAAGGTTGTGCACCAGTGATATGATCACCTGTTAGCATCACTTCTTTTTTCAGTACTGCAATGCCACCAGAGCGACGAGGGAAAACTTCTGAGCTTGCAGGTACGCGGCCATTGGCTGCAGCTGCTTGGTCAACTTTATCGTCTACCATGCGGAATTCGATAGATGCCGTTGCGCCAAGGATTTCTTTAGCACGAGCAGTATCTTGAACACCAGGAAGTTGAACGATAATACGTTGAGAACCTTGACGTTGAACTACAGGTTCAGCGACACCTAACTCGTTTACACGGTTGCGGATAGTCGTGATATTTTGCTGTAGTGCTTCTTCCTTAATTTGTCTAAGGTAGTCCTCACTCATTGACGCATATAAGGCGTAGTTTTCGCCAACGCTACCATCAGTGAATACCATTTCATTACTGAGCGATTTTAAATAACGTTCAGCTTTGGCAAGATTATCAGCATCACGGAATTTGATTTCTAACCCTTTAGCAGTTTTGCGAACACCTGCATAACGGATTTTTTCTTCACGTAATTGGCTTCTAAAGTCAGCAATTTTGGCTTCTTCCATCTTACGGATGGCTTCCCCCATATCCACTTCCATTAAGAAGTGAACACCGCCGCGTAAATCAAGACCTAGCTTCATTGGCGAACCACCCATGGCTTCAAGCCACTCAGGGGTTGCAGGCGCTAAGTTTAATGCTACGGTATATTTATCGCCTAGGCTTTCAGCAATAGCTTCTCTTGCTAATAATTGCTGCTCTGCATCTTGAACACGGACAATTAATTGACCATCTTCGAGCTCAGCGCGTTTTACCGCAATGCCTTTGCTTTCAAGTATTCCATTTACTGACGTTAGAGTTGAAGTTGTAACTTCAGCACCACGAGTCGCCACGACTTGTACTGCATGATCCTCACCAAAAAGGTTTGGAATTGCATAGAAAGCACCGATGGTGATGACAAGCAGCACCATGATGTTTTTCCACATTGGGTATTTATTTAACACACCTGAGCCCTCTTGGCTTACAACGACTGGATAGAGCCTTTAGGCAATACCGCTGCAACATAATCCTTTTTAATAGTGATTTGGCTAGTTTCATTAATACTTAATAAAACGTAATCACTGTCGTCACTGATTTTAGCAATCTTGCCTAAAATGCCGCCGCTTGTTAGCACTTCATCACCTTTGCTCAAAGCTGACATTAGGTTTTTGTGCTCTTTAACGCGCTTTGACTGTGGACGGAAAATCATAAAGTAGAAGATCAAGCCAAAAACTACTAGCATGAAAATCAGTTCCATCGTGCCGCCACCTTGTGGTGCGCCAGCTGCGTTTGCGTATGCATTTGAAATTAACATATTACTCTCTTCTTGTTTTCTAGATTAAAAATCAGTCTTGCAACTCTGGTACAGGAGGGACTTCACGACCCAACTTGGTATAAAAATCCGTAACGAAGGCGTCTAATGTACCCGTCTGGATTGCACCACGCAAACCTTCCATCAAAATTTGATAGTAACGTAGGTTGTGAATGGTGTTTAAACGCGCACCTAAGATCTCATTACAGCGATCTAAGTGGTATAAATAAGCGCGTGAATAGTTCTTACAAGTGTAACAATCACAGCTTGCATCTAAAGGCGCAGTGTCATCGCGGTGACGAGCATTACGAATTTTAATCACGCCTTCTGGTGTAAATAAATGTCCATTACGGGCATTTCGAGTTGGCATAACACAATCAAACATGTCGACACCACGACGTACGCCTTCAACTAAATCTTCAGGTTTACCAACGCCCATTAAATAGCGTGGTTTTTCTTCAGGCAATTGTGGACATACATGCTCTAAAATGCGGTGCATATCTTCTTTAGGCTCACCAACTGCTAAACCGCCGACAGCGTAGCCATCGAATCCGATTTCAGTTAAGCCTTTTACACTTTCATCGCGTAAATCTTCGTATACACCACCTTGGACGATACCAAATAATGAATTTGGATTTTCTAAGCGGTTAAATTCATCACGCGAGCGCTGCGCCCAACGTAATGACATTTGCATTGATTTACGTGCTTCATCATGTGTTGCAGGATAAGGAGTACATTCGTCAAAAATCATCACAACATCACTGCCTAATGAGTTTTGGATTTGCATCGACTTTTCAGGGTCTAAGAAAATCTTCTCACCATTAATAGGCGAGCGAAAATGTACGCCTTCTTCAGTGATTTTACGAATGTCGCCTAAACTGAACACTTGGAATCCACCAGAGTCAGTTAAAATAGGACGTTGCCAGTTCATGAAATCATGTAAGTCACCATGCTTGCGCATGATTTCTTCACCCGGACGTAACCATAAATGGAAAGTGTTGCCTAACAGAATATCTGCGCCTGTTGCGCGAACTTCTTCTGGTGTCATGCCTTTAACGGTACCGTAGGTACCTACAGGCATAAATGCAGGGGTTTCAACCGTGCCACGTTCAAAAACTAAACGACCGCGACGTGCGCGTCCGTCTGTAGTATCAAGTTCAAAATTCATAAATCACCTTGCCAGATAAACAGTCTGACTCGTAGTTGTTGCATAAGACATGAGGGCATAAGTTATAACTTCAAGGCTGAAGTTAAAATTCGCCCAAAAAAATACCCACCTCTGTGGGCGGGTATTTTAGATCAAAATCAATCGTTACGGGGCTTTTTTCGTTAAAAACATGGCATCACCATAGCTAAAAAAGCGGTATTTTTGTTCAATCGCATGCTGATAGGCCTTCATCACATTATCAAAACCCGAAAATGCACTAATTAACATAATCAACGTCGATTCTGGTAAATGGAAATTAGTCACCATTGCATCAATCACTTTGAACTCGTAACCAGGGAAAATGAAGATATCAGTGTCACCTTTAAACTCTGCAAGTGGATTATTACCGCTGGCTTTTGCTGCACTTTCAAGTGAACGCACCGAAGTGGTTCCTACGGCAATGACTCGATTACCCGCAGACTTGGTTTCAGCGATTAAATCGACAACCTCTTGAGACACTTCGGCCCATTCTGAATGCATCACATGCTCATCAATAGTTTCAACACGTACAGGTTGGAAAGTACCCGCTCCAACATGCAGTGTCACAAAAGCAACTTTAACGCCCTTTTCTTTTAGTGCTGTCAGCATTGCATCGTCAAAATGTAATCCTGCAGTAGGCGCAGCCACAGCGCCAGGTGTTTGATTGTAAACCGTTTGATAGCGCTCTTTATCGGTATCTTCGTCAGGGCGATCAATATATGGTGGTAGTGGCATATGGCCGACTTCTTCCAATACCTCTAAAATCGTTTTTTCAGAATTAAGTTCAAGTTCAAATAAGGCGTCATGACGTTTAAGCATTGTCATTTCGTAACCGCCATCTAGAATGACAATTGAATCAACTTTAGGCGACTTAGAGCAACGCACGTGGGCTAGAATTCGTTTATCGTCGAGCATTCTTTCAACAAGAATTTCGAGTTTACCGCCAGATGCTTTTTGACCAAATAAACGAGCAGGAATAACACGAGTGTTATTGAACACCATTAAATCGCCACTATTAACTTTAGATAGCACGTCAGTAAATTGCTGATCAGCTATTGCACCGCTATTGCCATCAAGGGTCAATAATCTTGATGCATTTCGCTCTGCCATTGGGTAGCGAGCAATAAGTTCATCAGGTAAATCAAAAGAAAAGTCAGCAACGCGCATATCAATACTCTTTTAAAGACAATAAAAACGGCCGCTAGTCTAGGACTACCGACCACTAATATCAAGTTTAGGGAGCTAAATAATGTGCTGTTTACACGAAGGGAACATACAAATACCGAAATTTGAATAGGTCAACTTATACCAGCAAAGGAAGACATTTAAATACTGACTAGTGATTAATTAAATCATCTATTGGTTATTTACCAGATAATAGCCAAAATCACTTAGGATTTGGTGATTCGAATTGATCAATGCTGCTTTCTAACTCAGCAGCAGATTTAGCCGCTTCAGTATCTTCAGCCAAAGTGTTTGTTTCAGGTAGAAAGGATTGTTTTTCAAAACGAAGGTCGACTTCAATTTTCGTGCGTTTACGACTAGGTTGTTGCCCTAACACTGACATGATCCAGTTTTTCATCATCCATGATCCTTAAACCGATTTTTATAATGTGACGCAACATCCTTGAAAATAATACCAATGACATTTGACTAGAAATCTATATGATTGAAACTAGACTTAAAAAACTCGTCAGTGGCGTTTAACTTTTCTATGCGTGGTTAAGCATCATACTGAAAAACTCAAAAATTAAAAGTACAAAATATGAACTTTCTTGCTCACCTACATTTAGCCGATATCAGTAATACTCATTTGGCAGCAAATCTTGCTGGTGACTTTGCAAAAGGCGATATAAAACACTTCCCTAAACCGTTACAGCAAGGAATTTGGCTGCATAGACAGATTGATCAAATTACCGATAGCCATGAACTTATTGTGGATTTAATTAAGCAGTTTCCAAAATCATCCCGAAGAGTCGCTCCAATACTGGTTGATTTAGCATTTGATCATTACTTAGCCTTTTACTGGGATGAATATCATCAAGAGTCATTAGCTGATTTTACTAAAAAAGCCTATCACAGCCTCGAGACGACATCAGACTTGCCAGAAAAGCTACAACAAATAGCGCCGAGCATCATTGAACAAGACTGGCTATCAGCTTATCAGACCAAAAAAGGGATGAATAAAGCCATTGAAGGGGTTAGCCGCCGTATTTCGAAGCCTGATTTATTCAAAACTGCCATTGCTGACGTCGATAAACTTTACGTTGATATCGAAATCGCTTTTAGAACCTTCTATCCACAGTTAATGGCCTACAGCCGCATTTACAGCAGAAAAACCCCTGCTCAGTACTTGCCTTAACCGTAAATTTTTGCATCACATAATACTTAAAACCTAATTGCTGCGTGTTAATCAATACTCGCAGCCAAATCTTTGCTAAAATACCCCACTATTTTTGTAAACCGATGCGACTTCATGCAAATTTTTGATTACCAACCACCTAGTATTCCTTGGCTCGATATCCGCTATAAAGACCGAGATATCATTGTTATTAATAAGCCTGCAGGATTGCTAGCGAACCCAGGTAAAGCACCTGCAACGCACGATTGTGCAATCACTCGTGTTCAGAAGCTATTTCCTGAAGCCATCTTAGTACATCGTTTAGACTGTGACACTTCAGGTATTATGGTATTTGCTCGCAATAAAAAAGCTGAGTCTCACTTAAAAACCCAATTTCAAGATCGTAAAACCAAAAAGGTTTATATCGCAGAAGTTAAGGGACAAATTGAAAGTGACACTGGTATTGTTGATTTATCACTGGCAGCCGACAAAACTAATCCACCTTTTCAGGTTGTTTCAGAGCAAGGTAAAACGGCAATCACTCATTATGAAGTGATTGAAAGACATGCCGAGCATACTTTAGTTAAGTTAATGCCAGAAACAGGAAGAACTCATCAGCTTCGCGTTCACATGCTTGCACTCAATCACGTGATCTTAGGCGATGCATTTTATGCAGACGAAGCCACTGTAGCATTACGAGACAGACTCAGTTTACATGCGCAAATGCTAACGATTACTCACCCTTACACTCAAAAGCAACGTACTTTTTTCAGTAAGCACCCTTTTAGTGACTAAGCGGTAGATATCAGCGATTAAGTTAAAAATCAGTAACTTAGTTTAAAAACAAGAAAAAGCCGCTCAATGAGCGGCTTTTTTATATCGGTTCAAAACCAATATTTAACTATTGGCTTTGTTCTCTGCAGCTTCACAAGCCGCTGCGGTAAATACCACATCAGTTGAGCTATTAAGCGCGGTTTCAGCTGAGTCTTGAACCACACCAATAATGAAGCCCACAGCAACCACTTGCATGGCGACGTCGTTCGAGATACCGAATAAACCACATGCTAATGGGATAAGTAGTAATGAACCACCTGCAACACCTGAAGCGCCACATGCAGAAACTGCCGCTACTACACTCAATAACACCGCAGTTAGAAAGTCGACTTGAATGCCTAGTGTATTCGCAGCAGCAAGAGTCAGTACAGTAATGGTAATCGCCGCACCGCCCATGTTAATGGTTGCACCCAACGGAATTGATACTGAATAAGTGTCTTTATGAAGCTTTAATTCTTCACATAAGGCCATGTTGACAGGAATGTTCGCCGCACTTGAACGAGTGAAGAACGCTGTAACACCACTTTCACGTAAACACTTAAGTACCAATGGATAAGGGTTACGTCTAATTTTCAAGTACACAATGATTGGATTAACCACTAATGCAATAAATAGCATTGCACCAACCAACACACCTAGCAACTGTGCATAACCTGCTAGTGCATCAAAACCTGTAGCCGCAATCGTGCCCGAAACCAGACCGAAGATACCAATAGGGGCAAAGCGAATAACAAAACGAACAATTTTAGTTACGCCATCACTTAAATCAGATACCACTTTCTTAGTCGACTCACTTGCATGATGCAAGGTAATCCCAAGACCCACAGCCCAAGCCAAGATACCAATGTAGTTACCTGTGAATAAGGCATTCACAGGGTTATCTACAATTTTAAATAGCAAAGTATTTAATACTTCAGCGATGCCTTGTGGTGGGTTAGAACCTTCAATACCGCCAGCCAACAGTAATGTTGTTGGAAATGCAAAACTAAATGCCACAGCTGTTAATGCCGCTGCTAAAGTACCGACTAAATACAAGCCAATAATAGGACGCATATTTGTCTGAGTATTTTTCTTTTGATTCGCTATCGATGAAGCAACGAGAATAAACACTAAGATTGGCGCGACGGCTTTCAACGCTTCAACAAACAAACTACCTAAAAAAGATACCTGTGTTGCAGCTGAAGTTGAGAAAGTTGCCAGGATAACACCCAGAACAATACCGACGAGAATTTGTAGCACTAAGCTACCGCTAGCGACTCGCGCTAACAGAGATGGATTTTGATTCATTGCTTGACCTATGATTATTATATTTATGGCTTTTAGTAAGCTCTAATATTTGTACGGCTTTTAATAAGCTCTGATAGGTATATATCGGATGAATTGGCTAAAGTCTAGTCTAGGGGGGAAATGATGTACTAATATTACGCGCTATTACCAAACAAACCACATTTAGCCAACATGTGACTAATTATGATTCAATGCGTTAAATCATATGGTCGTTTCTATTTTACCCCACGAAGCATCGCATCGATCAATTCGTGAGCATCAAATTTGGTTAATGCTTCATCAGCGCCAACTTGTTTTGCCTGACTAACACTAATTTCACTAGACAATGAAGTATGCAAAATAATGTAAGCACTGGCTAAATCAGGGTTATTTTTAACCTCAAAGGCTAACTCATAGCCATCAAGTCCTGGCATTTCAATATCACTCACAAGGATATTCACAGGCTTTTGGTCATTAGCAGCTTGCTGCATGATAGCTAATGCATCATGCCCATCTGAAGTAACATCGTATGCAATGTTAATTGAATCCAGCGCATCTGATAACTGCTTTCGAGCAACTTTAGAATCATCCACTAACAAAATGCGTTTGGGCTTTAATTGTTCGCGCTGCACATCAGTTAAAATAGCGCGGTTAGTCGCAGGATCTTGTGGAAAAATTTTTGCCATTAACAATTCGACATCTAACAACTGAACTAACCGGTCATCTAGTCTAGTCACCCCGGTTAGAAAAACATTGTGGCCTAAATTTGAGGCTGGCGCTTCAATATCTCGCCAATTACATTCAATGATTTTATCGATACCACGGACTAAAAAGCCAATCACCATTCGCTGACAATCTGTGATGATAATGTAGCATTTATCTTGCTCACTTTTATCGATAGGTCTGAACCCGATTGCACCAGCCATATCGATAACTGCAATAGTATTACCGCGAATATTTGCCGCGCCGAGGATCATTGGATGAGACTGAGGAATACTTGATAGTGCGGTAAAAGGGACTATTTCACGAATTTTAAGTGTACCAAGTGCAAACTGCTGAGTATGCGATAAATGAAATAGGAGTAATCCTTGGGATTGGCTAGCTTTACTCTTCATATACTCATCCGAAAAACATATTGAAATCAGTAAATCACAGGCTATATAACATAGCAAACCAAGCAAGAGAGTATATTGAATACTAAGCTTAAAGTTGTGACTCTATAGGCAATAATGATAAAAAATCAGCAAAAAACTTTCTCCAAAAACCTGCACCAGGTTCAGCATAAATAACTTTGTCATTAAAGTTATCTAACCAGACTAAGTCACCATCTTCAATGCTGAGCTCATAGGCTTTTTCATCTGCTGTAATGGCAATTCCATTTAAAATATCATGTGCAAATTGTTGATTTTCGATAACCAAACCCATTTCAGTATTAATTAATGCTGAACGTGGGTCAAAATTAAAAGAACCTACGAAGATAACGTCCTCATCAACAACAAAGGTTTTCGCGTGTAAACTGGTTTTACTGCTTCCTTTCCAACTCGATTTTTTTTCCGTTGGATCGCCTCGAACCTCATAAATTTTAACGCCACCTTCTACTAGCTTTTGTCGATATTGTTGGTAACCTGCATGCACAGCAAGAACATCGGTCGCTGCAAGGCTATTGGTGACTATGCTTATTTGCTTTCCTTCTTTAACTGCACTAATTAACTCATTAGTAGCTTCATCACCAGGGACAAAGTAAGGCGATACAATTAACAGTTTTTTCTGAGTTTGATTAAAAAAATAAGCCAAATCATCAAGTAAAATGCCATCTTCTCGCCCTTGTTCAAGCTTATTGGGTGGGTCGAACACCACATGTGCTTTTCCCCAATACCAATCAAGCGTTTTATTTTTAAGTCTCTCAATCAAACGACTGCTTTCAAGACGTTTGGCATACTCACTCTCAGTTAATGTCGCTTCGAACTCTGCCGCTTTGAGCTTCAACATCTCAAGATCAGAATTGAGCTCATTAGCATCGGTAAGTTGTTGAATGCTTTGCACCTGCTCGGAGTTCCAATAGGTATCAAACTGTGTAGAAACTTCATCCACAGCAGGACCAACTGCTAACACATCTAAATCACCAAACTCAACATTTTCATTAGCAGAAAAATATTCATCTCCAATATTTCGTCCGCCAACGATGGTAACTAAATTATCAATGGTCAATGATTTATTATGCATCCGATGGTTCATACGACCAAAATCGCTTAAGAAGGCTAAACCACGATAATGACGTTCGTATGATGGATTAAATAGCCTAATAGAAATGTTGGGATGATTAGCAATAGCCATTAAGCCATCATCATGATTAGCAGTCGTCAGATCATCCAAAAGTATACGGATTCTGACTCCCCGTTCAGCTGCTTTATATAAAAACAAGGTGAGCATTTTCCCTGTTTCATCATTCCGATAGATGTAATATTGCAGATCAACACTCTTTTGCGCGCTATCAATCATCGCCAGCCTTGCTATGAATGCATCAATACCATCTGATAAGGCTTTAATGCCTGTTAAGTTTGGTTTTTTCTGAGAGTTGATATAGGTGGCAAGGGATGTATCGGTTGGCGGAATAAGCTTATATTGCTTTTCAAGGGGCTCAAATTCTACCTTAGAGGCACACCCCGACACGATAAAAGCAAACACATAGCAAAGCAGTAATATGTATTTATTTTTAAGCATCAAGGTTCCCTTTCCTGAATTATTATTTTTGTAGCAATTAAGCTAATCTAAAACCTATCTTTCAAACTAGTCTAATAAACTAATCTCACCAACTAGTTTAATAACATACGACCAGTTTTTTAATCTTGCAATGCGTACAGCACATCAAACACCAGTTGATCCCAGCCTTCAGAACTAAAAGCTATATCACGAATACAGCGAACTTGGCTAACAGCATGAACGGGAGCTGCCCCATTATCCATTAAATAATAGGCCATCATAATGCCCGTTCGGTCTTTTCCTGAACGACAATGGATTAATACAGGGATGTTGTCAGCTTCACATTGCCTAATAAATGCGAGCGCTTTAGGTGCTTGCTCAGTGAAAATTGCAACATCGCCCTCTTGCGGCGGAATATTTCTAGAAAAAGGTGTACATAAATAGCGAAGTCCTAAAGTGTCTAACTCTACTTTGTCGACACCTTCGCCGTTATTGAGCGACAAGATTGCTCCAATCCCTGATGCTTTAAGTTCAGCTAGATTCCATTCATCTTTATTTGGGCCACTGCGACCAGCAATGACTCCATCTACTAACCAAAATAACTGCTTCATATTTGATGGTTACTCTTAATCTATTACTTGGATGTATTAACTGTTGGTGTTATTCAAAATAGTCTAACGCCAGTGATTTAAATCTTTTCAATTTAAAACTTTGCAGCTTAAATCTTAGAGTCTTAAACCTCTGAGTTTATAGTCTGAGATTTTGTTAAAAATCGCTACTTAGTATCGTCTTTGTTTGAGCTACCAGCCCAAATATCGACATTCACAGGGGCTTGTTTTTTCTTCTTTTTCTTACCTGTTCCGGCAGGTTTTGCCATCGGCTTTTCTACAGCGAACTCATCATCTGGCATTTCTTCATCAGGCTCGAATCCAACAAAGGTTTCGCGCTCTAAGCGAATTTTGTTCTTTTTCTCGATGATGCCAAAATGATGATAATCAGCATGGGCAATTAGCGATAACGCTAAACCCACTTCACCCGCACGACCACTACGACCAATACGGTGCATGTAATCAGCAGGGCTTCGTGGAAGATCAAAGTTAATCACAACAGGTAACTTTTCAATGTCTAATCCACGTGCAGCAATATCTGTGGCAATTAACACTTCAATATCACCGGCTTTAAAGCCATCTAATACACGGTTTCGCGCGCCTTGACCTTTATCACCATGGAATACTTCAGCGGTAATCCCGCGCTTTGATAATTTGTCGGCTAAATGCTTACAGCTGTTTTTTGCATTGACAAAAATCAGCGCTTGGCGCCATTTATTTTGCTTAATTAACTCAGCAAGTAATGCAGTTTTCTTTTCTCGGTTTACCGTAAATACCCGTTGCACCAAAGTACTGGCATCTGCGCTTTGAAGCTGAATTTCGACAGGCTCTTGCAGCAGGCTATCTGTCAGTGTGCGAACTTCTTCTGGGAAAGTGGCAGAAAATAACAAAGTTTGTTTTTTCTGCGGCATTAACGCCAACAAGGCTGAAAGCTCTTCAGTGAAGCCAAGACTTAACATTCTGTCTGCTTCATCAAGTACGAGTGTTTCAACTTTATCAAGCTTAATGGCATTGCTTGAAATCAAATCCAGTAATCGTCCAGGCGTCGCGACTAACACATCGGTACCGCCACGAAGCGCTAACATCTGTGTATTGGCAGATACCCCACCAAATACAGCCGTCGACTTAATAGCACCGTTAAAATAAACCGCGTAAGACTTAACACTGTCAGCAACTTGTTTAGCAAGTTCGCGGGTCGGCACTAGCACCAAAGCAGAAACAAAATTACCTTTGTCTTTTTTAGTACTTAATTGAGCTCGATGAATTTTTTGCAGAATAGGCAACACAAATGTCGCTGTTTTACCTGAACCTGTATTGGCACCCGCTAATAAATCTTTTCCTGCAATCACACTTGGAATCGCTTGTTCCTGAATAGGCGTTGGCGTTTTATATTCCATTTCCGCAAGTCGGTTAGTGATCGGTGCGATTAAACCCAGTTCGGCAAAATCAGTTGCACTCTTTTGCAAGTTTTCAGGTGAATTATTAGCTGATGTCATTAAATTAGGATGCTCAAATATAATTAAAAATTGAATATAACTTTGGTGGTTATTTTAGCTTATTTGAGCAGCTTAAGTTAGCGATATTGCGCATGCTTTGCGCAATTTTTGGGCTGAATGTAATTTATGGACGACTTTGGGTCACTTAAGTTGAAGATTGATTGATGAAATCTCACCAATGTTGTTTTTATGTTCGAGCAACATCAATCAAAATAACATGTCACTTTTCAGTATTTACACCTTCTAGGTTTAAAAGATATTGCTTCATCTCAAGCCCATAGGCATAACCTGTTAAGCTTCCATTTTTACCAATAACTCGATGGCAAGGAACAATAATCGCTATCGGGTTAGCGCCGTTTGCAGCGCCTACAGCTCTTACTGCTTTGGGGCGTACTATTTTGTCAGCAATCGCGGCGTAACTGCAAATTTCTCCAAAGTTTAATTCAGTTAACGCGTGCCACACTTGCTGCTGAAACTCAGTGCCTTTAGCAGCAAGTTTTACATCAAATGTTTGCCGTTCGCCTTTAAAGTATTGGCCTAACTCTGTTACCGCCTGAGTCACATAAGCTTTAGCCCGCTCTCGCTCAACTACAGATGGTTCAATTGCAGATGACTCTGTTACAAATGCATCTGCAACCCCACCTGTTTGCTGCTGAGCATTTGTTAAAGTGTCATTGGCAACAGAGTCTTGCAGCACCTGTAGATGAGTTAAACCATACTCTGATGCTTGCAATTTAAGGTTTCCCACAGGGCTACTAATAACCTGTTGGTATATCGGTGGATGATTATTAATTTTCATCGTTTTTCCATAATTGAAAGGTTAAATAACTGCCCCATGGGCTCACTTGATGACTAATTTGCTCAACTAGTTGTTGATATAACTTTGGAGTAAATTCCCTGTCTAAGCCTTTCATAGCATCTTGTTTGACAATTAAGGCTTTAACTCTGTTCTTGATGACCAAATCACCACCAAGAAAAATGTTAGGGTTACTTTCGCCGCGCATTTGAGCGTAAGCTATCGTCCAAGGACCAATTCCTTTAACCTCTATCCAAGTTTCAGGTGACGCTAACGGGCTTTGTGTAACAAACTGACCCAGTCCTTTCAAAGCACGCTTTCTTGCCCCCGGCATTTTAAACTCATCAAGTCCTGCTTCAGCCACTTGTTTGGGAGTTGGAAAAAACAACACTTCCCGTTGGCCAATGGTGCTTTTATCACCATAATTAACCGCTAATACATTTAATAATTTACTGGCTTGAATCACACTCACTTGTTGACCAAGTACTGCGCGGCAACCCGCTTCAAATACTGATGCGGTGGCTGGGATCCTCAGTCCTGATGACACAGTCATCCCCATAGACACCAATGGCTCAAACGCTGCTTCAATAACATCCATATCGGCATCTAAATCGAGTAACTTGCGTACGTATTGTACGATTTGATACAAGAAGCCTATGTGTTGTTGCTCTTCAAATTGTACGTTCAATGAAAGCTGATTTTTTGCGTTAACCGGAGCGACTTCAAATGTGCCTCTAATTAATTTGTCGTCAAGCATCACCGTAAAGCTGCGGCCATAAGACAGCGTTTTTTCGTTAAGCCACTCCATACCTTCAACCGCACGTAATTGATAGAACCTCCACATTTGAAGCCATTGAAAAGGCGGCCTGTAATCCAACAGTAAATTAATCCCTTGCGGACTAGTTTGCGGGCGATGTGAGCAAGCTTTACCTCTTGATTCGCCTGTTTTAGCGGTATTTGAGCGCCTTAATTGCGAGGGGGTTAATTGCAATTGGGACTTAAATACTTCGTTAAAACGCCTAATACTATTAAAACCTGCCGCCATAGCGACATCGGTCATTGAAAGCTGGGTCTGATGTAACAACTGTTTTGCGAACATCAGTTGACGATATAACGCATATTTTTTAGGAGAAGTGCCGAGTTGTTTGTTAAACAGCTGACTCAAATAGCGAGAGCTTATCCCAAGACGAGAAGATAAATCCGTCAATGACTCAGCGTGCTCGCCACTCAGACAACCACCATCAATTAAACGAATAGCTCTTTGTAAACTGGTGCTCGTTCCTTGCCATGCATTTGATTGCGGCGCACTATCTGGTCTGCAACGTAAACATGGTCTGAGCCCTGCTTCTGCCGCTTTAATAGCTGAATCAAAATAAACCACATTCTGTTCTTTAGGGGGCGATGCTGGGCAAATAGAACGACAAAAAATACCAGTAGTTTTAACACCAATGAAAAAGCGACCATCAAAACGAGCATCACGGCTTAATCTTGCCTGCCTGCAAACATCGTCTGACAAATGACAATTCACAGAACCTTGATTTGGTGCAGTATCGTGAGTTAATGAAGCCAAACTCAGTTCATTCGAACTATTGGTTTCATTAATATTAGAAGTCTTCATAACGGCTTAGGTTCGCTCACAACAACTTAAAGTAAATCTACTGTAACCAAAGTTAACCGTACTCACTAGCGGAAAACGGAACTCAATGATGATTCTTTTGACCATGAATTGTAATAATCAATTCAACACTTAGTTCACAAGTTACGGTATCCTAGCAATAACTAATATTTGTTTGAGCTGTTGATGTTTAAATTTTTCGAATCGTTAACCAATCCCCTTCCTCAAGAAGAACCATCCCAAGCCCCAAAAGGCATTTATGCTTTTTGCCGTCATTACACTCGTGGGTTTGAAAAGCATCTGATTATCATGTCGATGTTAACTGCATCTTTGGCCGTTTTAGAGGTCTCTTTATTTGGCTTTATGGGGAAATTAGTTGACTGGCTAGTGACTAAAAACCCTGAAACCTTATGGCAAGATGAAGGCAATACCTTAATCGGCATGTCAATTATCGTGCTGGTTGTGATCCCTCTATTAGTTTGGCTACACGCCTCTATCGTCCATCAAACCTTATTGGGTAATTACCCTATGGCGATTCGTTGGCAAGCTCATCGTTATTTGCTTAAGCAGAGTATTTCGTTCTATCAAGACGATTTTGCAGGCCGTATCGCTACTAAAGTGATGCAAACCTCATTAGCTGTGCGTGAGACAGTGATGAAATTACTCGATGTATTGATGTATATCCTGATTTACTTCACCTCAATGCTAGTCATGATCGCCAGCGCAGATATACGCTTAATGTTGCCCATGCTGATATGGTTATTTGCTTACGTCGCAATTCAATGGAAATTAGTACCTAAACTTAAAGCTATTTCAGCAAAGCAAGCCGATGCGCGTTCGACAATGACAGGACGTATTGTGGATAGCTACACCAATATTGCGACTGTTAAGCTGTTTTCTCACACCAAGCAAGAAGCTGATTACGCACAAGACAGTATGATGGGCTTTTTACACACGGTTTATGGCCAAATGCGTCTTGTCACCATCATCAACGTATTAGTCCAAGCCATTAACTACATGTTGGCATTCACAATTGCTGCAGTATCAATTTGGCTTTGGGCAGACAACGCAATTACCGTAGGCGCGATTGCTATTGCGGTGAGTTTAGCCTTAAGGCTAAATGGTATGTCGCAATGGATCATGTGGGAAATTAGTTCTTTATTTGAAAACATCGGTACTGTCACCGACGGAATGAACACGTTATCTAAGCCTATTGAAATTGAAGATAAGCCTGATGCCAAAGATATCATCGTCGATAATGGTAAAATTGATTTTAATGATGTTAGCTTTAACTATGGTGAAGATTCTGGGGTGATTAACGATTTAAATCTCAATATCAAAGCGGGTGAAAAAGTCGGCTTAGTTGGCCGTTCTGGTGCCGGTAAATCAACATTAGTTAACTTACTCATGCGATTTCATGATGTCGAAAAAGGCCATGTTGCCATCGATGATCAAAAAATTACCGATGTCACCCAAGACTCATTACGTTCAATGATTGGCATGGTTACCCAAGATACTTCTCTACTACATCGCTCAATCCGTGAAAACATACTTTATGGTGACCCAACGGCTTCAGATGAGCAGTTAATGGCCGCAATTGAGCAAGCTCAAGCCAGCGAGTTCATTCAAGACTTATCCGATCCTTTCGGTAATACCGGCTTAGATGCACAAGTGGGTGAGCGCGGGGTTAAATTATCGGGCGGCCAGCGTCAACGAATCGCAATTGCACGTGTATTACTTAAAAATGCGCCGATTCTTTTACTTGATGAAGCGACATCTGCGTTAGATTCTGAGGTTGAAGCTGCGATTCAAGAAAGTTTGTATGAGTTGATGCAAGGTAAAACGGTAATTGCTATTGCCCATCGCTTATCAACTATTGCAGCAATGGACAGATTGATCGTATTAGATAAAGGCAAAATAGTTGAACAAGGTACGCATCAAGAATTAATCAAATCTGGTGGGATATACGCACAGTTATGGGCACATCAAACAGGTGGGTTCTTAGGGATCGATTAAGCTTAAATTAAGTTTATAAAGCCGTTCAATGTAATCATTGAACGGCTTTTTTATGGTTTAAACAACAATATGCAGAGTGGATATAGACTAGCTTTATCGTTAAAAACTCTGGTTCATGAAGATTTGCTCATACTTTACAAAAAGGATGAGTGATAGGTTCTGAAAACAAAAAGTGTAGAACACAGTAAAATTGAACAGAAAAAATGAACTGTTGGAGTATAAATCAGATTTGAGAATTTAATGAGGTAAAGCAAAAGAAATGGTGGTCGATACTGGGCTCGAACCAGTGACCCCCTCCTTGTAAGGGAGGTGCTCTCCCAGCTGAGCTAATCGACCTGGGGATTTCATAATGTTTTAATTCTTTATAAAAAGAATGGTGGTCGATACTGGGCTCGAACCAGTGACCCCCTCCTTGTAAGGGAGGTGCTCTCCCAGCTGAGCTAATCGACCTGGGATTTCATAATGTTTTAATTCTTTATGAAAAGAATGGTGGTCGATACTGGGCTCGAACCAGTGACCCCCTCCTTGTAAGGGAGGTGCTCTCCCAGCTGAGCTAATCGACCTGGGATTTCATAATGTTTTAATTCTTCATGAAAAGAATGGTGGTCGATACTGGGCTCGAACCAGTGACCCCCTCCTTGTAAGGGAGGTGCTCTCCCAGCTGAGCTAATCGACCTGGGATTTACACAATGATTTAATTCTCTATAAATATAGAATGGTGGTCGATACTGGGCTCGAACCAGTGACCCCCTCCTTGTAAGGGAGGTGCTCTCCCAGCTGAGCTAATCGACCTCGCTGTGTGGGGCCGTATTATAGGGAGCAACGAAATACTGTCAACGACTTTTTCATTTAAAAAGCTTAGCCGTGGTAAAAACGTGCGGATTGTTGAATTGTTAAACGCTTTAAAGGCCATGAATGATGAAATAGACTGCTTAGAATACAAAATTGTTTATCCTTTCCTCTGGCCTTCTATCACTACAATGGTTATTTCGAATAACATTGAGCGTAAATTCATCATGCATGTATCAAAAGTTGTTCAGTCATTTAATTAATCGAACCTATTTATTGCTTTAGCTATTAATAAAGAAACAACAGTCCAAAAAGCAACTAAATGGATTCACCTGGCTGATTTGAGGTTCAGTCAAAGTTTAATCGACCACTTTACTCATTCTTAACCTTAAAATTTCAATTTATAAGCAACCTCATTTCGGGTTAAGAGTTGAATAAGTGAGATTTAAATAGCCAATATTCAACTGCCTAGTTTCAAACTTGAGCTTTGGTCTCATAGCTAGGCCAATTTGCATATCAATAGCAAGCAAGAGAATTCAGCACTTTTAGATGTGCAACGAGCAGTTTGATATGCATCTATTAGCCCGAGTTGTGGTTAAGTAAGCAATTAGCACTTTCTTTGGCTATAGTTTTTTTGCTTATGATGTTCATTATGGCTCTGCTTAATTGACGCAGTTTAAATTATCAATAGTGAAACTCGCATAACAAGGTGGTTTGGGTATAGAATATCGGCCACTTAATTATATCAGTCTTTATATAGACGTTTTGAAAATAGGTCAGTGTCCCATTATGACAACTAAGACGCGTTTTGCTCCTAGCCCAACAGGCTTTTTACATGTAGGTGGTGCTCGTACGGCACTTTATTCTTGGCTTTATGCCCGCGCAAACCAAGGCGAGTTTGTTTTACGTGTAGAAGATACTGATATTGAACGTTCAACTCCTGAAGCTTGCGCAGCAATTCTTGAAGGAATGGAATGGTTAGGACTAACTTGGGACGAAGGTCCTTATTACCAAACTAAACGTTTCGATCGTTACAACGAAATCATCGCTCAAATGCTTGAACAAGGTACTGCTTATAAGTGTTACTGTTCTCGCGAACGTATTGAAACAATGCGTGAAGAACAAGCAGCAAATGGCGAATCACAGAAATATGACGGCCGCTGTCGCGATCTTGAACCTCGTGATACTGACGAGCCATTTGTTATTCGCTTCAAAAACCCAACCGAAGGTAGTGTTGTGTTTGATGATCACGTACGTGGTCGTATCGAATTTGCTAATGACACATTAGATGACTTAATTATCGCCCGTACAGAAGGTACGCCGACTTACAACTTCTGTGTTGTAGTTGATGACTGGGATATGGGTATTACTTGTGTTGTTCGTGGAGAAGACCACATCAACAACACCCCTCGCCAAATTAACATCCTTAAAGCATTAGGTGCACCAGTTCCTGAATATGCTCATGTATCGATGATTTTAGGTGATGACGGCGCAAAACTCTCTAAACGTCATGGTGCTGTTGGTGTAATGCAATATCGTGATGATGGTTACTTGCCAGAAGCACTTCTTAACTACCTTGTACGTTTAGGTTGGTCACATGGCGACCAAGAAGTATTTTCGATGGATGAAATGATTTCGTTATTCAAACTAGACGATATCAATAAAGCTGCTTCTGCCTTTAATACTGAAAAGTTAAATTGGTTAAACCAACACTACATTAAAGAGCTTGCTCCAGAATATGTTGCAACACATCTTCAATGGCATATGGATGACCAAAAAATTGATACAGCAAATGGCCCAGCATTAGCTGAAGTTGTTACTGCATTATCTGAAAGAGCAAAAACCTTGAAAGAGTTAGCAGCTTCTAGCCGCTACTTTTACGAAGACTTCGATGCTTTTGACGAAAATGCCGCTAAAAAGCATTTACGTGGCGTAGCCATGGAGCCATTAAAGCTCATTCAACAAAAAATTTCTGCACTTCCTGAGTGGACAGTTGAAGCTATACATCAAGCAATTGAAGATACTGCTGCAGAACTTGAAGTGGGAATGGGTAAAGTCGGAATGCCTTTACGTGTAGCCGTTACAGGCGCTGGTATGTCACCTGCTGTAGATTTAACCTTATTTTTGGTTGGAAAGGCTCGTTGCGAACAAAGAATATCCAAAGCGATTGAATTTGTAGCAGATAGAATAAATTCTTAAAAAACGAGTTGACACTTTTGGCGAGGCTGCATAGAATGCGCCTCGCAGTTGAGACACAACGTGATTATTTATCGCAGTATGTCCAAATGCATTAAGTATAGTTGAGGGGCTATAGCTCAGCTGGGAGAGCGCTTCGCTGGCAGCGAAGAGGTCCACGGTTCGATCCCGTGTAGCTCCACCAATTATACTTAAATCAAAGCGTTAAGTTTTAGCCTACAGAACTTAATGAGTCATTCACTCTTTGCAGAGTCTAATGCAGTCCGGGTCCCCTTCGTCTAGAGGCCTAGGACACCGCCCTTTCACGGCGGTAACAGGGGTTCGAATCCCCTAGGGGATACCACTATTTATTTTTTCTTGATTTATTTCGAGAAAATAAAAAAGCGTTAAGTTTTAGCCTACAGAACTTAATGAGTCATTCACTCTTTGCAGAGTCTAATGCAGTCCGGATCCCCTTCGATTAAAAGAAGAGAGAGCCTAGGACACCGCGCTATTTTATTAAGAGCACGGCGGTTTCACTTTAACAGCCTTCTAAAGTGTTACTTATAGGTCTTCGTTATATTAGAAGTAAAACAATATGTCCGGGTCCCCTTCGTCTAGAGGCCTAGGACACCGCCCTTTCACGGCGGTAACAGGGGTTCGAATCCCCTAGGGGATACCACTATTTATTTTTTCTTGATGTATTTCGAGAAAATAAAAAAGCGTTAAGTTTTAGCCTACAGAACTTAATGAGTTATTCACTCTTTGCAGAGTCTAATGCAGTCCGGGTCCCCTTCGTCTAGAGGCCTAGGACACCGCCCTTTCACGGCGGTAACAGGGGTTCGAATCCCCTAGGGGATACCACTATTTATTTTTTCTTGATGTATTTCGAGAAAATAAAAAAGCGTT